>NZ_JBYSZM010000007.1:0-144136 GCF_058787155.1 Sphingobium sp. FW305-3-2-15-F-TSA7
TCAGGGAGCGTTGCCGCCTCGCTTTCGACCGCACCCGTCAGCGGATAACAGCCGAGCGTGCGGAAACGGATCGAGCGTTCCACCGGCACTTCGCCCTCGCGCAGCGGAAAGCGATCGTCGTCGACCATCAGCAACAGCCCGTCGCGCTCCACCGTCGGGCGCTTCGCCGAGAAATAGAGCGGCACGATCGGGATATTCTCCAGATGGATGTACTGCCAGATATCGAGCTCGGTCCAGTTCGAGATCGGGAACACCCGGATGCTCTCGCCCTTCGCCTTCCTCGCATTGTAGAGCCGCCACAGCTCGGGCCGCTGGTTCTTGGGATCCCAGCGGTGATTGGCCGAGCGGAAGCTGAACATGCGTTCCTTGGCGCGGCTCTTTTCCTCGTCGCGCCTGGCGCCGCCGAACGCCGCGTCGAAACCGTGCAGGTCGAGCGCCTGCTTCAAGCCTTCGGTCTTCCACATATCGGTGTGGAGCGAGCCATGGTCGAACGGATTGATGCCCCGCTCCAGCGCTTCCGGGTTGCGATAGACCAGCAGCTCCATGCCGCTTTCCGCCGCCATCCGGTCGCGCAGCGCGTACATGTCGCGGAACTTCCATGTCGTATCGACATGCAGCAGCGGAAAGGGCGGCGGGCTCGGGTAGAACGCCTTCCTCGCAAGGTGCAGCATCACCGCGCTGTCCTTGCCCACCGAGTAGAGCATCACCGGACGCTCCGCCTCCGACACCACCTCTCGCATGATGTGGATGCTCTCAGCCTCGAGCCTCTGCAAATGGGTCAATGTTGCGGAACGCATTGCTTCCTCTCCTGTCGATTGCCGCTCTGACAGGATTCGAAGGCCATTGAACCTCCCATATGGGAGGATATAGGATCGGCCATGCGATGGAATGACGACGCCCTGCTCGAAGCCCTTTACGAGGGCATGTTCCAGCAACCCTTGTGGCATGATTTCCTTGAGAGGCTGCGTGTGCGCACAGGCGCGCTCTACACGACGTTGATCTTCCGGACGATCGACGAGGATACCGTCGTCGAACTGTTCGCCGGCCGTACGCCGCCCGCGCATCTTCGCACGCTGTTCGTCGAGAAATATGTCCGCGATCCGCTGGCCTATCGCCATATGCGCGAGGGCCGCGTCTATACGCTGGACGAGCTGATCGACCCGGACGATCCGGTCCATCGCGGCTTCAAGGAAGAATTGATGCTGCCGCAGGGGATGACCGATCTTCGATCGGTGCGCGTCAGCGAGCCCAGCGGGGTCGAGGCATGGCTGGGCTGTGCCGGCGGTCCCGCGATCGGCGCAGCGCAGGGCGCGGTGCTGAGCGCGCTGGCGCCGCATCTGCGCATCGCGTTGCGAACCTTCGTCGCCTTCGAACGCGAGCGGTTTCGCTCGTCGGTCACGTCCGAAGCGTTCGGGCGGCTGAACTTCGGCTGGCTGACGCTCGATGCCAAATGCCGGGTGATCGACATGACCCCGCATGTCGAGCACCTGCTGGAAAGGACGATGGTGCTTCGGCGCGGGCGCTACGGCCGGCTGTTTCCCGCCAATCCAGCGCTCGACCGCGAGCTGACCGGATTGGTCAAACATTATGCGGCCAATCCCGCGAGCCCGCCAAAGGCGATCAATCTCAGCCGCGATCCGCAGATGGACATGCTGCTGGCGCCGCTTCACGACCGCTCGGTCTCGGCAAGCTCGACACCCGTCGCCATCGCCTATCTGAGCGGCGACCGCCGATCGCGCGCCGATCGCTGCGAACAATTGGCCGAGCTGTTCGGCCTGCTGCCCAGCGAAGCGCGCTTCGCCTGGGCGCTGACGAGCGGGCTCTCGATCGCCGAAGCCGCCGAGGAACTCGGCCTCAGCCTGGAAACCGGCCGCCATTATTCCAAGCGCATCTATGCGAAGACCGGCGCGCGCGGCCAGGCCGAGCTGGTTCGCAACATCCTGACCAGCGTGCTCGCCGTCGCATAACGCCCATTCACCCACCCTGCTCGGCCGAGTCCACGCCGCCTCCCCCAAATGGATGTAGCGCGCCCTACCCTGCCGTGAGACCCCGCGATGCGACGCAGCGGCGTCCCTTGCAGAGGAAGGCGGCAAAGGCATGACGGCCAATCTCGATTCACGCGCCTTTCGCGATGCGCTGGGATCCTTCGCCACCGGCGTCACGATCGTGACCGCGCGCGACGCGGAGGGATGCGATGTCGGCCTGACCGCAAGCAGCTTCAATTCGGTGTCGCTCGATCCGCCGATGATCCTGTGGAGCCTTGCGCGCAGTTCGCAGAGCATGGCTGCATTCCGTGGCGCCGGGCATTTCGCGGTCCATATCCTGGCCGCCGACCAGGAAGCGCTTTCCAACCGCTTCGCGAAGAGCGGCACCGACAAGTTCGCCGACATCGCGCTCGAACGCGGAACCGAGGGCCTGGCGCTGCTGACCGGCTGCTCGGCGCGCTTCGAATGCCGAACCGCCTATCAATATGAAGGTGGCGATCACATCATCTTCGTCGGCGAGGTGATCGGCTTCGAGAAACAGGATCGTGCGCCCTTGCTGTTCCATGGCGGCCGCTACGCGCTTGCCGCGCGCAGGGCGCAGGCGCTGTCCCCCCACCATGGCGGATCGACGCAGCCGGCGGGAAGCTTTGGCGAGGATTTCCTGGGCTATCTGCTCGGCCGCGCGCATTTCCAGCTTTACGCGCGCATGCAGGCGAGCCTCGATGCACACGGCCTCGACGCGCGCGATCATTTCATCCTGAGCGTGCTCGGCATCGGCGACGGGCGCAGCGCCGCCGAAATCGAGGCGATGATCGGCTATACCGGCGCGCACGTCACGCCGGAGCGGATCGGTTCGCTCGAAACGCGCGGCATCCTGTCCGTGGATGCGGACGAAGCGCGGCTGTGGCTCACCGAGTGCGGCCGCCGGACATTGCTCGAACTCACCGCCGCCGCCAAGGCGGCCGAGGAGGATGCGCTCGGCGCGTTCGACGAGAACGAGACCGCGCTGCTCAGGCATTTGCTGAAACATGTCGTCCGCAACACCGATCCCGGCCTGCCCGATCCATGGATGGCCGGCGCGGCACAGGAGGAAATCCGATGACCGCACCGCTGCTCGCAAGCCATGGTCCGATCCGCCAGATCGCCTGGGTCACCGATGATCTCGACCGGTCGATCGCGCATTGGCGGACGATCATGGGGGTCGGCCCCTGGACCGTCTATCGCAACGTCGTGCTCGACGGCGTGTTGCGCGGCGCGCCGGCAACGGTGAGGATCGATGTCGGCCTTTCCTATCAGCACGGCATGCAGATCGAGCTGATCGCCCCGCACGGCGATGGCCCCTCCCCCTATCATCATGCCGATGGCCGCGTGAAATCGGGAATTCATCATATCGCCTGGCTGGTGGCCGACATCGTATCGGCCACCGACGATGCGGTGGCCACGGGCCTCGAACGCGTGTTTCGCGCCGACGATGCCGGCGGCGCGACGCGTGTCGCCTATCTGGCGCAGCCCGCCGATCCTTCGCTGCTCATCGAGCTGATCGAGGCCACCCCGATGATCCAGGACGCCTTCGCCCAGGGCGTTGCCGCCGCAGGCGACGAAAGCGGGCGCAACGCAGTGACCGTGATCGACCTAGGCGCGCGAACCGCCTCACAATCCGCAAAGCGTGATCATAAACCCATAAATATCACGAAATGCGTAAAGCAGGCTTGACGAACCAGGCCTGACTGCGGCAAACCCTACGCAAATAGACACCATTGCGGATTCATTCCGACACAATGCGTCATTGAGCAGGAGAGGTTATGCGCGACACGCAAGATACACTGACGCGCGTCGACCCCGACGCGATCGTAAGTTCGGCGCGTGTCGAGATCGCGGCCCCCGCCGCGATCGTGTGGGAAATCCTGATCGACCTGCCGCGCTACGGCGAATGGAACCCGTTCTGCATCGCCGCGACATCGACGTTGGAAATGGGCGCCCCGGTCAATATGACGCTCAAAAGCTATACCGACCCCGACGTCACCTTTCCGAACTGCGAATATGTCTGCGCGTTCGAGCCCGAACGGCTGCTGTCCTGGGAACTGCCCCATGACGATGCCTGGCCCTATCCCGCGCGCCGCGACCAGATCATCGAAACGCTCGGCCCCGAGGCCTGCGCCTATCATTCGACCGACGCCTTTCTGGGCCCCAACGGCATCCATGTGATGCGGTTCGCGGGGTCGTGGGTGAAGCGCGCATTCGACGACACCGCCCTCGCGCTCAAGGTACGTGCGGAGGCGATGCACCGCGCGCGGAAAGACGCACGATGACACTCGACCTCGAGGCGATCGAGCGCATCAAGCGCGTCAAATATCTCTATTGCGAAGCGATCGACCGCTGCGACCTCGCTCAGCTCGAGGCGATCCTCACCGAGGATTTCAGCGCCGATTACCAGGGCGGCAGCTATCGCCTGCAAGCGACCGGCCGAACCGAGTTCCTCGCCGCGATCGAGGCGGCATTCCATCCGGAGTTCGTCGGCTGCCACGCCGTCCAGCATCCGATCATCGACGTCCATGGCGACGGCACCGCCGATGGCCGTTGGCGGCTGGTCGATTATGCGATGAGCCTGAGGGACGACAATCTGACGACGATCGGCGCGGCCAATTATGTCGACCGCTACGTGCTTCAGGATGGCGCCTGGAAGATCGCGCGGTCGCGCTACACGCGGATCTACGAACGCGTCTTCAACGAACCCAATCCGGCGATCACCTTCCACATATTGGGGAGCGTCGCGCGATGATCGACCTTTACGCGATGACGAGCCCCAATGTGCTGAAGCTCGTGCTCATGCTCGAGGAATGCGGGCTCGACTATCGGCTGCATCATGTCGACGTCTTCGCGGGCGAGCAGCATGCACCGGCATTCCTGGCGATGAACCCCAATGCGAAAGTGCCAGTGCTCGTCGATGGCGATTTCGCGATATTCGAAAGCGGCGCGGCATTGCTCTGGCTCGCGGAAAAGACGGGGCGCTTCCTGCCGCGCGCCGATCGCGACCGGTCGATCGCGCTGCAATGGCTGTTCTTCCAGGCATCGACGGTCGGCGCGGCATTCGGCCAATATGTCCATTTCTTCCGCTACGCGCCCGATCAGACCTATGCGCTGCGGCGCTATGAAAGCGAGACCGCGCGCGTGCTGCGCGTGCTCGAACACCGGCTGGCCGACAGCCCCTGGCTGAGCGGCGCCGATTATGGCCTGGCCGATATCGCGACCTGGCCGGGCGTGCGCACGGGCGACGCGATCTTTCCGCTGCTTGGCCCCCAAGGCGGCTGGGCCGCGCTGCCGAATGTGCGGCGCTGGTTCGACGCGATCGCCGAACGCGCGGCGGCGACACGCGCGATCGCCGCGCTCGACGCGCTCCTGCCGCAGGACAAGGCCGCCTTCGCCCGCGCCGACAGCGATGCGCTCGATCGTTTTTTCGGGCGCGGCAACCACGATCACGCCCGCGCGCTCGTCGCGCCGGAGCCCGTATGACCCGTTATTTCTATCCGGAGGGACAGTCTGCCATGAGAAACCGAGTTCATCGTTCGACCGCGAGCCTGTTCGCGATGATCACCGCACTCGGCGCACCGCCAGCGCTTGCGCAGGTTGCGGCGCCCGCGGCGGACGAAGCCGCGGCGCCGCAGGATGACGGCACGGGCATCGCCGACATCGTCGTCACCGCGCAGAAGCGCGCCGAGAACGTGCAGGACGTGCCGATCGCGATCTCGGCGGTCGATTCGGCCTATCTCCAGTCGCGCGACATCAGCTCGATCGACCGGCTCGGCTCGATCGCGCCCAACGTCAAGATCGACCGCGCGCCGTCGAACAAGACGATCTCGCAGATCGCGATCCGCGGCTCGGTGACGATCAATCCCGCGATCACCTGGGAACCGGCGGTCGGCCTATATCTCGACGGCGTCTATATCGCCAAGGCGCAGGGCTCGATCTTCGACGTCGCCGATCTCGAACGCGTCGAGGTGCTGCGCGGCCCGCAGGGCACGCTCTACGGCCGCAACACGCTGGCCGGTGCGGTCAACCTCATCACGCGCAAGCCGAGCGGCGAGTTCGGCGGATCGTTCGAGGCGACCTATGGCAATTTCGACTATTGGAAGCTGAAGGGCGCGATCGACCTGCCCAAGTTCGGCATCTTCTCGGTCAAGGTCGCCGGCCAGATCCAGAAGCGCAACGGCTTCATCGCGATCGGCCCCAATCCCCACCCGCAGGCCGCGTTCCTCTCCGGGCCCAATTCGGTCAACAGCACCAACGATATCGATGGCCAGAGCGCGATGGTCCAGGTGCGGGCGGAACCCACCGACAATCTGACCTTCGACTATATGTTCGACTGGACGCGCTACAATCAGCGCCCCGATTATGCACAGCTCTACCAGGTCAACCGCAACGGCGACCTGCGCGACATCTTCGATCCGAACTCGCCTTCCTATTCGGGCCTGCCGCTCTATCTGTTCGCCAACCACGAACGGCAAAGCAAAGGCAGCATCGACGCCGATCCGCTGTTCGAGAAATCCAAGACCTGGGGTCATGCCCTGACCGCGACGCTCGACCTTGGCGACGCCACGCTTAAGTCGATCACCGCCTATCGCAAGCTGCGCTGGTCCGACAGCATCGACCTGGACGGTTCGCCGATGGCGATCGCGCTCACCCAGCGCTTCAGCCGCTATCGCGCCTTCAGCCAAGAATTGCAGCTTTCGGGCAGCGCGCTCGGCGACCGGCTGAAATATGTCGTCGGCGGCTATTACTTCAAGGACAAGGCGGAGACCGACAATCCGCAGCACTTCTTCTTCGGCGCGCAATCCTTCGTCTCCAATTACGGATCGCACACCGAAGCGCTCGCCGCCTATGCGCAGCTCGATTTTTCGGTGACCGACGCGCTGACATTGGTCGGCGGCCTGCGCTACAATCACGAAAAGAAGGATATCAAGCGGCTGCTGTCGATCACGGCGGCGCCCAATCCACCGTTCACGCTGATCAACGTGCCTTATGGCGGCCTGCCCGATGTCAGCTACAATGATCTGAGCCCGGCCTTCACCGTCCGCTACGAGGCCGGTCGCCATGTCGACCTCTATGCCCGCTATTCGAAGGGCTTCAAATCGGGCGGCTTCAACGGCGAGACCAACGTCGTCGCGGCGCCGACGCCCGACTGCCCGTCGGGCGCGCTCGAACTGTGCCAGCCCTATCGGCCCGAAAAGGTCGACAGCTATGAAATCGGCGTGAAAACGCGGCTGCTCGGCAACACGCTGCAGCTCAATGCCGCGGCTTTCTGGGACGAGCATAAGGACCTGCAGCTTTCGGTGTTCCTGGGCACCGGGTCGGCGGCGTCGATCGTGCGCAACGCGGCAGCCGCGCGCATCCGCGGCATCGAGCTCGAAGCGATCATCCGCCCCGCGGACTGGCTGACCTTCAACGGCTCGTTCGCGCTGCTCGACACCAAGTACAAGAATTTCATCGAAGTGCCGGGTGGTCCCGACGTCTCCAACAATCGCGCCTTCCCGCATGCGCCGAAATATACGGCATCGGCGGGCGTCGACTGGCGCGTGGTCGAGGGTGACTGGGGCCGCTTCAACATGGTCGGCGACCTCAATTTCGTCTCCGCTTATTACACCTTCCCCTATGCGCTGCGCGTCGACAATCCGTCGGACCAGAATGCGCGCACGACGCGCTCGCCCGGGCGCGCGCTCGTCAATCTGCGCGGCACTTTCGCCGATCTGCCGCTGGGTGGGGTCAAGGGCGAGTTGTCGCTCTGGGTGCGCAACCTGACCAAGGAAAAGGCGCCGCAGAACTTCATCGATTTCGGGCCGAGCTTTGGCGGCCTCACTGTCGCCTATTATCCCGATCCCCGCACCTATGGTGTGACCCTGGGCGTGCGCTTCTGACGCGCACCGCTCCTCTCTGGGAACCTCGGGCGGGGCGACGATCGTCGTCCCGCCCTTCTTTTATGTGGAGACCCGCATGACACGCGACGCCAAGATTCAGGATCTGCTCGACCGCGAGGAGATCCGCCAGCTCATCACCTGCTATTGCAACGCCGCCGACCGGCACGATCACGAGAAGATGCGCAGCCTCTATCATGAGGATGCGATCGACGAGCATGGCGCGATGTTCTCCGGCCCCGCGATGGAGTTCATCGACAAGCTGCCCGAGATCCAGGCGAATATGGAGATCCTCCATCACAATGTGACGACGATCAACCTGGCGATCGACGGCGATTATGCGGAGGGAGAGGTCTATCTGCTCGCGCTCCATCGCGCGCGTTTGCCCGACGGGCCGATCGATGTGCTCGTCGGCGGCCGCTATTTCGACAAATATGCGAAACGTGACGGGGCGTGGAAATTCCTCCACCGCGCGATTGTCGCCGACTGGGCCAATGTCCATTCGCCCTCGATCATCGATCTCGACCACCCCTTCCTGACGGGCGCCAAGCTCGGCCGGCCGGGGCCAGGCGATCCTTCCTATGATTTCTTCAAGCTGCTGAAGCGGGGTGGCTGAGGGAGCATTCTCCTTCGCCAACGCCCGCGGCCTCTCCTCCCTGCGCTTCAGCGCGGGGAGGGGGACCACGACGCGAAGCGGCGTGGTGGAGGGGAATTGCGATGCATCCTACGCCCCCGCATCCAGCAGAAATCGTTCGATAAATACTGCTCGAATCCCTGTGCAGTGATGGATATCGTATTTTCCCCTCCACCACGCGACTGCGTCGCGCGGTCCCCCTCCCCGCGCTGAAGCGCAGGGAGGAGAATGGCCCCGGCGCCTCAGGATCGTCGCATGCCGCGGATCAGAATTTGATCGCCAGCTCCACGCCATAGCTGCGCGGATCGCCGTACATCACGCCGGCAAAGCCCAGCGATCCGAAATCGATGCCCGACAGCACGTAATCCTTCTTCGTCAGATTCTTGCCCCAGAGCGAAATCGATGCCTGCGAACCGCCGAACGCGACTTCCGAGAGCGTCAGCCGCCCGCTGAGCAACCCGACACCGCCGTCGGCGATCTCCTCGTTGAACGGATTGACCGGGTGCCAGTAGATCTTGCTGCGATAGGTCCAGTCGGCACGCGCAACGAGCTTGCCGATGCTGCCGACCGGCGTTTCATATTGGACGCCGAGATTGGCGGTTTTCGCCGCGGAATATTGGAATTTGGCGATGTCCGAGATATCGCCGACGACGCCGGTGACAGGATCGACGAACAGGAATTTCTTGTACTTGCGATCGGTATAGCCGACCGAGGCCTCGACGGTGAGCCCGGTCGTGATCAGCGCCTGCAGCTCGGCCTCGATCCCCGTATAGGTTGCCTTGGCAGCATTGACCGTGGTGCTCGCGGCACCGCCCGTGCCGGCCAGGAACTGCTGGACCTGGAGATCGTCATAGATCGCGTGGAACGCCGCGACGTTGAACCGCAGGCGGCGATCGAACCATTCGCTCTTCACCCCGATCTCGTAGGAAACCAGATCCTCGGGATTGAAGCCATTATTGTCGGCCGCCCGCGCATTGAAGCCGCCCGCCTTGTAGCCCGTGCTGGCGCGGGCATAGGTCATCACGTCATCGGTCCATTCATAGGCGATGTTGGCGAGCCAGTTGAGCCGGTTGAACTTCCTGCGCAGGTCGCGCGGCGCGGTCGGCAGCGGCGAGGACTGGATGAGGTGCTTGCGATCCTCGGTATAGCGCAGCCCGCCGGTGACGCTGAACCGCTTGTCGAGCGCAGCGGGTTTCCAGGTCAGCTGGGTGAATGCCGCCATCGAGCGTGAGATGTGGCGATAGGTGAGCTGCGTATCGAGATTGACGCCGAAGCTGTTGAGATTGACGCCCGGCGCGATCGGGATCGGCACCGGCGACGGCAGCACCAGGGTGAAACCCTGCGGATTGTCCTCGCTCGCCTTCTCGCGGAAATAATAGGCGCCGACGACATAATCGAGATCGTCGCCGATCGAGCCGATCAGGTTGAGTTCCTGCGAGATCTGGTTCTGGTGCCGCTCGTTGCTGGTGTGGAACAGGTCGACCGGGCCGATGCCGAGCGGGATGAACGGATTGGGCGGCGCCAGGATCGCCGGGCTGACGAGAAAGCCGACCAGCCCGCCATTGCCGTCGATATCCGATCCATCGATGACATTGTCCCATTTGCGATAGCCGGTGATCGAACGCAGCGTGGCGTCGCCGATCTCGACATTGAGCGTCAGCGTATGCCCCTGGACGCGATCGCGCACATTGCCGTCGCGATCGAGGCGGAGCGCGGCGAGGCGATCGGGGGAGATCTGCACCGCGCTGCCGCCGAACGCCGGCGAGAAGCCGAGATAGGCGAGCAGATCGGGCCGCATGGCGCGCAGCTGGAACGCATTGGCGCGGCCGTTGCGGTCGCTGAAGTCGTAGGAATAGTCGAGCGTGAAGCCGGTGCCGCGGTCGAACCGCAATGCGGCGCGCAGCGCATCGGTATTGCGCGCGCCCGGGTCGCGCTTATCCGAAGGCTCAAGCAGATTGTCGACGGTGCCGTCGCGCTGGCTGTGGAGATAGCCGAGCTTGATCGACAGGCCCGATCCCAGCAATTCGCCGGTGTCGAGCGTCGCCTTCATCACGAATTCGTCGAAGCTGCCATAGCCCAAAGTGACGCGGCCGCCGAAATCCTTGCTCGGCTTGGCGGAGATCAGGTTGACCGCGCCGCCCGTGGTGTTGCGGCCGTACAATGTGCCCTGCGGCCCGCGCAGCACCTCGATCCGCTCCAGATCCATCATGTCGAACAATGCACCCGCCGAACGGCCGACGATCACACCGTCGACATAGAGCCCCACCGCCGGATCGGCGGTCAGGATCGGATCATTATCGACGATGCCGCGGATCGCGATCGAGGGATTGGCGGTCGCCGACGGCGTCTCGCTGATCACCAGATTGGGCGCCGCGCTGCCCAGATTGGCGACATTGGTGATGCCGCGCTGCTGGATCGCCTCCGCATCGAGCGCGCTCACCGCGAGCGGCGTGTCCTGCAGGCTCTCCGCGCGCTTCTGTGCGGTGACGATGATATCGGCCAGCGCATCGGGGGCGGCCTCCGCCGCCTCCTGCGCCAGCGCGGCCGCGGTCAGCCAGGGGGCGACGAGCGCCAATGTCGCGACGGCCGCGCGAAAACCGGTCTTCGAATGCATAGGCGTCCTCCCCCTTTGAACCGCCGGCTTCCGGCGTATTCCGTATCCTATTTGCCAATTGAGTAGCACTATGCGCATTTTTTTTAAGAAAACAATACGCACTATGCATGATCATCGGCAGCTGTTGCACAAAATGCACAGTCGGAACGCAGGAGAATCGAAAAACCGAAGCGTGATCGGGGCTTATGCCCGCGTGCCGCGCGTCAGACGCCCGGCTGATCGGTGGGGACATGGACGCGCAGCCCGTCCAGTTCCTCGGTGATATGGATCTGGCAGCTCAGCCGACTCGTCGGCCGGACCTCGACATTGTCGGCCAGCGCCTCGATCATGACCGACTCGTCCTCGCCCGGCGGACCGACGCGATCGGTCCAGACCGGATCGACATAGACATGGCAGGTGCCGCACTGACGAACACCGCCGCACAGCGCGTCGATGCCGTCGACAAGGTTGGCAACCGCAAGGTGCATGACCGCCATGCCCTCGAAATTGGTGCAGGTCTTTTCGCTGCCGTCGGGCTGGACATAGGTGACGCGCGCCATCAGCCGCCCGCCTTCGCATGGGCAGGGCATCCGGCCGCGGCCGCGGCGATATCGGCGGGCGCGCGATCGGGGATGGTACGGCGGCGATACCGGACGCGGCACGGCTGGTCGGGCCAATAGGTGCCGGCACCCGCGATCGGCCGCGGCTCGTCGATCAATTCCATCTCGTAGCGCTGGAGGAGGATGGCGATCACCACCTTCATCTCCATGCGCGCGAAATTCACGCCCGCGCAGCGATGCATGCCGCCGCCGAAACCGATCAGGCTATTCGATTCCACCTTGGTATCGGCGCGTTCGGTATCGAAGCGATGCGGTTCATATGCGTCCGGCCGCTCGAACACCTCGCGCATCCGGTGGCTGACCGAAGGCGCGAGCAGGATCCAGTCGCCCTTGCGGATGCGATAGCCGTCGCGTTCGAAATCGGCCGCCGCCTTGCGGATCATCGTGAAGGCCACGGGATGGAGCCGCTCGGTCTCGCGCAGCGCCAGATCCATCTTCTGCATCGCCAGCGCCTGTTCCCAGCTCAGGTCCGCGCCCGACGCGCTGCCCAATATGCCGCCGATCTCGTCGCGCAGCGTGTCGCGATAGCCGGGGTTCTGGAGGATATCGATCAGCGCCCAGCTCACCTGCCCCGCCGTCGTCTCGTGCCCGGCCCAGACGAGCAGCAGGATCAGGTTGATGATGAGTTCGTCGGGGATCGGCCGGCCGTCGGGATAGGTCGAAGCGATCATGTCCTGGAAAAAGTCGGCGGGCTCGACCGGATTGGCACGGCGCTGGTCGATCCAGCTCTGGAGGATGCGGTGGAGCTTCTTCTTGGCGGCCTGGCTGCGGCGCATCTTCTTCGTCGGCAGCCACAATGGCAGCACGAATTCCATCCCGCCCGAAAAGTCGCGGAACAGCTCGAAGAATTCATGGCCGAGCTTCTGCTTGAAATCGCGCCCCATGAAGCTGTGCGCGGCGATGTCCATCACCACAGGGCCCAATGTCGGGATCAGGTCGAACTCGCCGCTGTCGCCCAGCCGGTGGCAGAGCGCGGTCGCCTCCTCCGCCATCACCGGCACATATTGTTTCATCGCCGATGCCTTGAAGCGCGGCATGATCACCGCGCGCTGGCGGAGATATTCCTCCATCTCGGCGAAGGAGTAGAAATCGGGCGAGAACATCTTGTGGAAGAAGGGCATCGATTCGCGGATCGACAGCAGCTTGTCGGTTTCCTGGAAGACGAAGCGGTTATTGTCGGGGCCCAGCATCACCACCATCTTCCGCCCGCCCATGCGGAAGGAATAGATCGGCCCGCGCGCTTCATACCCCTCGCGCAGCAGCTTGACGGGATCGCGGAAAAAATGGGGCAGATGCCCCAATAGGGGCTTTCCGCCGCGAAGCGCCGGCGGGTCGATGGCAACGGCCTGCATGATCCGATCCTCTCCTCCATGCCGGTATCCGTTCCGGCGATGGTGCGACTATCGCGCGGCGCAGCGCATCCGCCGACAGGCTTGGAGGAAAGTCGCGGCGGCTAAGCCCTGAAGTTGCGCCTCGTGCGACTTTCAGTGCCGAGCGAGCCATGACTGACATCGCGCGCCACCAGCGGCAGCGGGATCGGCGTGGAAGCGATGAGCAGCCCGACATTGGTCTTGACCGAGGGCGGCAGCGCCGCGTCATGCGCAACCAGGTCGCGCACTTCGCGGAACAGGCTGTGCAGCCGGCGTTCGAGCAAAGCGCGCGACGCGTCGGACAATTCGCCGATCTCGAACTCCCAGATCGATCCCGGCGCCGAGAAATCATGCTGGAGGAACTCCTCCTTGACGCGCCGGTCGAAGAAGCGGCGCATCGGGCCGCCCGGGCGCCAGCTGATGCTGCGCGCGGTCATCAGCCGGATCACATTGCCCGGCAACAGCTTGATCAGCCCGATCCGCTCCAGCATCAGCAATGCAGGGATCAGGAAACACTGGTCGATGCCATAATCGGTTTCGATCCGCGCCACCGTCCAGCCGCCCAGAACGAGGTGGAAGCAGAACAATGCCAGCGGTTCTTCCACCAGCGCCTGTTCCTGCGCATCGCTGAGCGTGTCGGGCCGGGGTGGGCGCCCCTCCTCGGCAAGCCGTGCCAGCTCGAGGAAGTTGAGACCGAGCAGCTCGCAAATCTCGTCGATCCGCGCGAGCGTGAAGCTGTGCTGCGCGAAAATGCGCTTGATGCTGGCATGGCTCACCCCCAGCGCCAGCGCGACATCGGCATAGGTGAGCCCGCGTTCCTTGAGCGCGCGTTTGAGCGCGTCGACAAGATAGACCGACTGGCTGTGAAAGCGCTCCGCGACCGCCACTGCGATCCTCTCCCCGGTCTTGGGCGGCTGCTCCGATCCGCACCGCGCCATATGGTCTTTACCGGATGATAGACCGACCGGCGCGACGGGCAAGCATCCCGTCAATCCAGCAGCGCCCCAACAGCGGCGTCGCAGAAACTGTGACAGATATGCGGGCCGACGATGCGATCGGGGCATTCCGGATCGAACCAGCGATCGATATGCGCCCAATGATAGGGGTGCAGCATATAGGGGCCCAGCAGAGAGCCGATATCGGCGTAATCCTGTTCCCAGACATGCGTCCAGCGCTGCGTGCCCGATGCGTTTTCGACCCGGCTCAGCTGCCAGTTGAGAATCGCCGGAATGTGATGCGGCATCCGCCGGGTCTCGTCCTCGAAGCGGCGGACCGTCGCCGCATCGGTGCCGTCGTCGATCCGCAGCAACAGCGTGCGATAGACGCCATTGCGGAGCCCCGGTGCATGCACGCCGTCGGCGACGCCGCGATAGTGTACCGTCTCGGTCGATGCGACAGCCGGCATCGCGAGCAATCCGGCGATAGCGGCATCGCAGGCTGCGCGTGCGACCGCGCTGTCGAACTGGAGATGGACGATCAGGTCGCCGCCCAACCAGCTGCCGTCCAGCGTGGGCGCGACGAGCGTCCGCAGCGGCCGGTGCGCCGCAACCAGTGCGCGCAATTCGGCGATCAGCGGTTCGCGATCCGCAGCCTCCGCCAGCGTCACCAGCTTGGTCAGCTTATACATTGCCAAGCTCCACGATATCGTCCGGGTCCGACGCGAAGATGCGGCGGCGGCTGACCGCACGGGCGTCGGTCTCGGTCCACCAGGCGGCGACGGTGGGATCACCGCCGCCGATAGCGCGCATCCCCCACCATGCCGCGGCATCGGTGAGCGACCAGCGGAAGCTGAGCGTGTTGGACTGATCGTCGAGCCAGACCGGCGGGCTGACCAATATCTGTTCGAGCACCATGCCGCGCGCGCGGGCGCCGGGCGCATAGCGCGCCAGATAATCGTCGAGCAGCGCCTTCCCTTCGCCGGGCCGCGCGACGATCTCGTCGATCACCTGGATCAGCGGGCGCTCACCATCCGGCATGATCGGCCACCTCGAGCACGATCTTGCCACGCGCATGGCCGCTTTCGATCGCACGATGCGCCTCGACGGCATCGCCCAGCGGCATCAGCCGGATCGGCACGGGCTTGACGCCGCCATCGTTGCACAAGGCCGCGAGCCCCCGGAGATGCTCGTCGATCCGTGCGATGGCGACCATGTTGGACAGGACCTGGATGCCGGCCGCCGCCGCAGAAACCTGCGCCTCGCTCGCGCGCGACATCAAAGTCTCGATTTCGACATAACGGCCGCCCGACGCGACGATGTCGGTCGCGCGCGGCAGCAGCGTGTCGAGCCCCACGGCATCGAGGACAAGGTCGACGCCGCCGGGCGCCCAGGCGCGAACCGCCTCCGCGACAGCGCCGTCACGATAATCGATGGCCAATTCCGCGCCCAGCGCGCGGACATGATCGGCATTGGCGGCGCCGCACGTAACCGCGACGCGCGCGCCGAGCGCCCGGGCGACCTGGATGCCGATGCTGCCGACCCCACCGGCACCGCCGTTGATCAGCACGGTCTGCCCCGCCTTCAGCGCGCCAACATCGACCAGCCCGCCATAGGCAGTCGTCCCGGCGACGGGCAGCGCCGCGGCGTCGGCGAAGCTCCAGCCCATGGGCAAAGGCGCCAGCATCGCGGCATCGGCGATGCAGAATTCGGCATAGGCGCCGTCACTGCCCTGCCCCTGCCTCGACATGCCGAACACCCGGTCGCCGGGCTTCACCGCGTCGACGCCCGCACCGACCGCTTCGACGATTCCGGCCAGATCGAAGCCGAGCACGAAGGGGAAATGATAGTCGATAAAAGCCGATAATCTGCCTTCGCGCGTCTTCCAGTCGGCCGGATTGACCCCCGCACAGGCCACGCGCACCCGCACGTCACCGGGACCAGGTTCGGGCCGGGGCAGTTCGGCCCAGTGCAGCATGTCCGCACCGCCGAAGCCGTCGATCACCATTGCGCGCATGCGCTTCTCCACATTTTCGGTCGTATCGGGAAAGCCGGTCCGGCGCTTATTCGGCGGCGATCGCCTGTTGCGCGCGGAAGTGCGGGATCACTTTCTCGCCGATATTGCGGATCGTCTCCATGATCACATCATGCGGCACCGCGCCCATCTGGAACAGGAACAGGATCTCGTCGGCGCCGGCATCGAACAGGCGCTGGACGTAACGGATGCAATCGTCGGCGGTGCCGTACGCGTCCGCGACTTCCTCATAGGCGCCGGTATGCTCGGACCCGATGGTGATCTTCTCCTCGGAGAGATAGGCGACGACCGCTTCCTTCTCCTTCTGGAGGATCGCGGCCTGCTCGTCTCCCGACAGATCCTCGACCGTCGGCTTGGGCCCGCCCTGATACCAATAGCCCAGCGATTCGACGAAGAAGCGCTGGCCGCGCAGGCCGATCCGGCGCGCCTTTTCGCGATCGTCGAGCACCAGCGCGGGGCACAGCGCCGCCAGATGCTCGGTCGGGCGGAAGCCCACCTGATCCTCGACCTTCCGGCTGCTCCAGGCGGCGCGATAGATTTCGTTCTTCTTGGCGATATCCTCGGGGCCGGCGAAACCGAGCACCAGCGCGCCGATGCCACGCGCGCCGGCGGTGGTCAGCGCATCGGCGCGCGTGCACGCCATGTAGAGCGGCGGGTGCGGATCCTGATAGGGCTTGGGATGGATCGGGCGCGACGGGATCTGGATATATTCGCCGTCATGTTCGATCTCGTCCTGCACCATGATCTTGGGGATCAGGTACATGGATTCGTCGATCATCGGCTGAAGATCGGCGAGGTTATAGCCGAAGGTGCCGGCTTCCTGCTGGGTGCCGCCCTTGCCCATGCCGAAATGGACGCGGCCGTTCGACAGGATGTCGAGCGTCGCGATGCGCTCGGCCACCTTCACCGGATGGTTCATCGCGGGCGGCAGGCAGACGACGCCATGGCCGATGCCGAGCCGGCTGGTCTTGCCGGCGAGAAACGCCAGGAAGGTCTCGGGCGCTGACATATGCGCATATTGGGTGAGCGCGGTGTGCTCGACCGCCCAGACGGTGTCGAAGCCCATTTCCTCGGCGAGCAGCGACTGCTCGACGATCTCGTGGAAAGTGCGCGCCTCGTTCTCGCGCGACGTGTCCACCATCTGCGCTTCGTAAATGATCGAGAATTTCATGCGTTTCAGTCCTCTCGGCGGTTCGGTTGCCGCTGACATAGGAGGATCCCGATCCCCTCATCCTCGTCCGTTTGGATCAATTCGTGGCCGCCGGCGGATGCTAGGCCTGTCGCCAACAGATCGAAGGAGACGGACCTGATGAGCATGTATGCGGGCAAAGTGGCGCTGGTGACGGGCGGCGCATCGGGGATCGGTGCGGCCGCCGCGCTCCGTTTCGCGGAGGAAGGCGCGGCGGTGATCGTCGCCGACATGAATATTGCGGGCGCGGAAGCGATCACCGGGCGGATTCGCGACGAGGGCGGACAAGCCAGCGCGGTCGCGGTCGATGTCGCGAGCGCGGCCGACAATGCCGCGATGGTCGCCGCTGCGATCGACAGCTTCGGTCGGCTCGATGCCGCCTTCCTCAATGCCGGCGCCTATGCGCAGATGCCGCTGGAGGCGCATGACGAAACCGCCTTCGACCGCATGGTCGCGATCAACCTGAAGGGCGCGTGGCTCGGTCTGCAGGCGGTGCTGCCCCGGCTCGAACGCGGCGGTGCGGCGGTGGTGACCGCGTCGACATCGGGCGTGATCGGTCTCAACGTCGCCGCCGCCTATAGCGCGGCCAAGCATGGCGTGATCGGGCTCGTCCGCTCGGCATCGCAGGATTTCGCGGCCAAGGGATTGCGCGTCAACGCGATCTGCCCCGGCCCCGTCGCCACCGCGATCCTCGGCGTCACCGAATTGCCGCCGATCCAGCCCGCCGACGCACTCGAAACGCCCGCCTATGGCGGCATGCTGCTGCCGCAGCATATCGCCGAAGTCGCGCTGTTCCTGGCAAGCCCGCGTTCGGGCGGGATCAACGGTCAGGCGCATATCGTCGATGCCGGCTATCTCGCCAGCTATCCGCCGATGCCCCAGTGAAAGAAGATCAGCCGCTTTCGACGCGGATGCGGCTCAGGCGCGTGGAGGCGATCAGCCAGCGCCCGCGCGCCTTGCGATAGCAGTCGTGATAATGGCCGAAGCCGCGCAGCCAGCGAAAGGGCAGTTCGCTGCCCTCGTCGACCCACAGGCGATCGTCCATCGCCCAGATCGCCTTGGCCTCGCGCGCGCCGGTCAGCATGATCTCCGGCGTATAGCCGTGATGCACGGTGGTGACGCCGGCCAGTGTCGCCCGAACCGAAGCGACAAAGGCGTCGGCGCCGTGGGTGAGCAGCCGATCGTCGGCCACGCCGGCGGATTCGCGGAAATCGGCGACGAGGTCGTCGGTCAGCTGGTCGCGCAGCAAGGCCCAGTTCTTGGTGTCGATCGCGCGGAAATAGCGCGCCTTGAGCAGCTTGATCTGGGTGATGACCGCGCCGTCCTCCGGATAGGACATGGCTCAGCCCGCCTCGACGAATGCGGCGCGATAGCCGGCGAAGCGGCGATCGACATCGGCCTTGTCCAGGCCGAATTCCTCCAGCGTGTAGCGGTGCGCCGCGCGATCCTCACGCTTGTTGCCCTCGATCCATTGCCCCATGCCGGCGCGGATCTCGGGCGTGACGGTAACGCCCGCCGCTTCGAGCACGCGCGTGCCTTCGCCGATCGGATCGGTGAGCAGGTCGGCATAGCGCACATCGACGAAGTTGCGCCCTTCGACGCGTTCGCGCACCAGCATGAAGCGCGCCATCAGATCGGCCAGGCGATCGACCCAGAATTCGGCGACACTGGCCTTGTCCACGCTGTCGGAGACCATCTGGTACAGGCTGTGCTCCATGCTGCAATAGCTGGGCACCGTCGCAACGGGATCGCGGTGGGTCATGACGATCTTGGCGTTCGGAAAAACCTCCATCACCGCATCGAGCGCCATCAGATGTCCGGGCGTCTTGAGCACCCATTTCGCGCCCTGCCGGCCGGGATCCTGCCACTGGAGCGACTGGAGGATCTGGCGGAGATCGCGATAGCATTGGAAACGGTCATTGGCGGTCAGCCAGTGCGCGAAACTCGGCACATAATAAGTGCCCTCGATCATCGTGCTGGAATAGAGCTGGCCGAGGATGATCAGTTCCTCATCGGGCTGATCCAGGCTCATCGGATGGATCGACATGAGATCGGGAATGTTCGCGATCATATAATCGAGAAAGCCCTGCGCGGTGGCGCGGCGCAGATGCGTCTCGCCGCGCGCCTCACCCGGCATCGGTGCGTAATTCTGAGTCTCGAACCAGCGCGCACCGGTCATGCCGGGCGCGGATGCGAGCAGGCGGTGGAGCATGGTGCTGCCGGTGCGCGGCAGTCCGACCACGACCGCCGCCACATCGATCGGCTCGTCCAGGATCTCGGGGTTGTTCTTGACCAGCTCGACATGGCGCAGCCGGTTGACCAGCCCGTTGACGATCATCGCGCTCGCGCTCTGCACGCCCGCCGGGCTCAGTCGCGCCTCGGTGTTGAGCGCCGGGATCAGCGCGTCGATGTTGGCGAAGAACCAGGTGTCGCCAAGGTCCGAAAGCCCCGTCTGCTCACGCGCACGGTCGACCAGCAATTCGCGGTCGGGCACGTGCCCCATCGCCATGTCCACCAGGCACCTCCACCATATTTCGTTGCGCGTCGCGATCGGTCGCGACCCTTCATGCTGGCAAGGCTAGGCGCGCAACCGACAGGCGCGACACCCCTGAATGGGAGGGGAGCTAGTCCGAATGGGAGGGGCTCAAGCGCTCGCGCCGAACTCGGGCATCGCGGCGTGCAGCAGATGGACGAGCTGAGACTGGCGCCGCGCGCCCGTCTTCGCGAAGATCGAGCGCAGGTGCGAGCGTGCGGTATTGTGCGCGATGCCCAGCCGGTCGGCGGCATCGACGAGCGAGGCGCCGCTCGCGAGCGCCGCCGCCAGCATCGCCTCCATGCGGGTGAGCTGGAACAGATCGCGGATCGCCTCGGGATCGGGCCGCGCGTCCTGCCCCGGATCGCTGACGAACAGCGCGAGGGCTGCGGCCGCACCGCTGCGCATGAAGGCGGGCGCGGTGACAGGCTTGGCCACCGCCCCCAGATCGCGCCGGCCCGACGGGCGCTCGATGCGGAAACGCTGCGCGGCGATCGAAGCGGGATCCGCATCGGCCTTCAGCGACTGGAGCAGTTTTTCGAGCATGCGATGCTCGGCGGTGGCGGTCAGCCGCAGCCGCCCGCCCGCGAGCACGACGCCATCCTTTTCGGCCAGCAGCCGGTCCGCGACCGCATTGGTGCGCATCACCTTGCCGTCATGATCGAGGATGATCGCCGCGACGCCCATCTGCTCGACCATGCCGCGATAGACGCCATGCTCGGTGTCCCAGGCCTGGAGCCGTTCGAACAGCCGCAGCGCATCGCGCAGATGCGGCACGATCGACTGAAGCGCGTCGCGCTCGGCGCTACCGAAATCGGCACGGCTGGCGTCGCGCGTCACCCGCAGCCGCGCTTCGAAACCGCTGTCGAAGCGCAGGTCGACGCCCAATATCTGGTCGCCGCCCGCCGCTTCGAGGAAATCGCGCCAAAAGGCGCTCTCTCGCGCATCGCCCTGAAGAAATTCGGTGAAGGACATCACCTTGCCTTCGGGCAGGCCCTTGAAGGGATCGCTGGTGAAGAAGCTCTCGGCATAATCCTCCGCGGTCCGCGGATCCGCGCCGGGCGTCACGATCGTACCCGGCCGGCTGGTGCCCGGCGCGGTCAGGATCAGCGTCGCATAGCTGGCGTCGAGCCAGGCGGCGAGCATGCGCAGGAAATCCTCCCATGGCGGTTCGGCCAGCAGGCCGCCGAACAGCGCGGAGATCAACCGCGAGAAATCCTCGACTTCATCGGTCGCGTTCACATGTCACCCATCCTCGACCTCGTTTCCATCCCATAACAAGCAGGAGTTTGCCAATGCCTCTCGATCCCGCGCTCGTACCGCTGCTCCAGATGCTCGCCGATGTGCCGCATATGAAGCCGCCCTTCGATCCGGCCGCGTTCCGGCTCGCCGACCGCCAGCCCATGCCGTTCGCACGCGCCGAAATCGCCGAAATCCGCGACCTGACGGTCGGTGCCATCCCGGCGCGCCTCTATCATCCCCGGCCCGGCGAGACATTGCCGCTGCTCGTCTTCATGCATGGCGGCGGTTGGGTGTTCGGCACGCTCGACACGCATGATCCGCTGTGCCGTGCGCTCGCGTCCGCCGCGGAGGTCGCGGTGCTGGCACTCGATTATCCGCTTTCGCCCGAAAGCCGCTACCCCGTCGCGCTCGACGCAGTCGCGGGTGCCCTGTCCGAGATCGTCGCACAGGCGGCTACGCTCGAAATCTATCCCGACAGGATCGCGCTGGGCGGCGACAGCGCGGGCGGCAATCTGACGGCGGCGCTCTGCCTCAAGCTTCGCGACGAAGGCGGGCCGGCGATCGCGCATCAGTTGCTGCTCTATCCCGTGCTCGATCCCGACTTCGCCCGACCGTCCTGGGTCGAGAATGCGACCGGCTACATGCTGTCGAGCGAGATGATGCAATGGTTCTGGGCGCAATATCTCGAAAGCCCCGCCGAAGCGCCTGCTTTCGCCGCGCCGCTGCGCGCCGACACCTTGGCCGGCCTGCCCTCGGCGACCATCGTCACTGCTGGCTTCGATCCGCTGCGCGACGAAGGCCTCGCTTATGCCACGCGCCTCGAGGAGGCGGGCGTCGCCGTGGCCCATGAGCATTTTCCGGACATGATCCACGGCTTTGCGAGCATGCTCGGCATGCTGCCCCAGGCCGACAGGGCGGTCGGCACCGCCGCGCGCGGCCTGAGGACGGCGTTCGCGCTCGATCAGATCCCGTATCCGCCGGCGACGGCAATCTGCTGACCGGTGACGTAAGCGGCTTTCGACGAAGCAAGGAAGACGGCGGCATGACCAATTTCCTCGGGCTGACCCCAGCGCTTGAGCGCCAGGTTCTTGTGGACCTCAGCGGTCCAGGCTTCGTCGAACACGCCCTGGCGGGAGAGTTCGAGGAACATGCCGGCCTCGATCACGCCGACCAGCACCGTATTGGCGCGGATGCCGAACTTGCCTTCTTCGCGCGCGAAACCCTTGACCAGCGCTTCGTTGGCGGCCTTGGGCGCAACCGAAAGCCCGTCCTTGTCGGGCCAGCGCAGATCACCCGCCGATCCGAGATGCACCAGCGATCCGCCGCCCAAGGCCCGCATATGCGGGATCACCGCGCGCGCGGCATTGAAGAAGCCATGCACCTCGACATCGATCGCGCGGCGCCATTGTTCGGCGGTCGTATCGGCAAGATGGACCTGATCGACCAGCGGCCCCGCGGCCCATACCAGAGTGTGGATACGCCCATGCGCGGCGACGGCGGCCTCGACCGCCGCAGCCAGCGCCGCTTCGTCGGTGACATCGCATTGATGCAGGCTGGCGGCGCGCCCGAGCGACTCGATCTCGCCGCCCAATGCTTCGGCACGCTCGCGCTTGGATCGCCACGCGATCGCGATATCGCTGCCCGCACGCGCGAATTCGGTCGCGACCGTCGCACCGATCCCCCCGGTCGCGCCGAATATCAGCGCAGCGCCTTCGGGGAAAAGCCGATCATCACCCATTTGCATCCTCCTTGATCTGATCCGCCTTGTATGCCGCTATCATTTGTGGGATGCTACCACGAAATGCGGTAGTAAACCCGCAACATAAAACGCAAACCGTAGTCAATATGACGTCGCAGCAATCAGAGAGAGGGTTTTCAATGGCGACGACCGCAGAATATGGGCTGGGCGAACACAGCTTTCCGCGCGGCTGGTTCATGATCGCCGCCGCCGCCGAGCTCGAGGGCACCACGCCGCTTCCCGTGCGCTTCTTCGGGCGCGATCGCATCCTGTATCGCGGCGAATCGGGGCAGGCCTATCTGGTCGATGCCTATTGCCCGCACATGGGCGCGCATCTGGCCAAGAACCAGACGAGCTTCGTGATCCGCGACAAGGAACATGTGCAGGGCGATTCGATCCGCTGCCCCTATCATGGCTGGCGTTTCGGCCCCGACGGCACGTGCAACCAGATCCCCTATTCGCCGCAGAAGATCCCGGCGGCCGCCCGGCTCGAGACCTGGCCGGTGATCGAACGCGCGGGCTGCATCTGGATGTGGCACGATCCCGAAGGGCTGGAACCCGAATATGACCTGCCGCCCTTCGAGGAATATGAACAGCCGCATTGGGTGAAATGGGAACTCGACCAGTTGGGCGAGCTTGCCAGCCATCCCGTCGAGATCCTCGACAATATGGCGGACCGCGCGCATTTCGAGCCCGTCCACGGCAACGACAAGGTCGACGTCTTCGAGAATGATTTCGACGGGCACCGCGTCGTCCAGCGCCTGCGCGCCGGCCATCGCACGCTGCAGGGCGACGCGCCGCTGGAAACCGATACCTGGTATACCGGCCCCGGCATCCTGCAGTCGCGCATGTCGGGCCAGTTCCCGGCGATCATCATGATCACGCACACGCCCATCGACGACGGCGTGGTGAAGGTGTGGCACGGGTTGCTGGTCAAGGTTCCCAATGCCGAGCCGACGGCCGAGGACACCGCCATGGCGCGCGCCTATCAGGCGGCCGCCTGCGCCGCCTTCGCGCAGGATTTCGAGATCTGGTCGAACAAGAAGCCGTGCATCAACCCGATGGCGGTGCAGGGCGACGGGCCGGTGGGCAAGCTGAGGATCTGGTACCGCCAGTTCTACAATCCCCGCGCGCGGGCGCAGGAGTTCCAGGCGCGCGTCAACGGCACGCACATCACGCGCGGAACATTGTCCGCGCCGTTCGAACAGAAAGTCGCCTGAGCGCGACGCTAGCTACAAGGACAGGAGAAGATTTTGGCCAGACTGGATGGCAAGGTGGCGATCGTCACCGGTGCGGCGCAGGGCATGGGGGCCGCCACCGCGCGGCTTTTCGCCGCCGAGGGCGCGAAAGTGGTGCTCGCCGACATATTGGAGGACAAGGGCAAGGCGACCGCCGCCGAGATCGGCGACGCGGCGCTGTTCCTGAAGCATGACGTGCGATCCGAACAAGATTGGGCGGCTTTGGTCGCCGCCGCGGTCGCGCATTTCGGCAAGCTCGACATCCTCGTCAACAATGCAGCGATCGTGCATTATTCGCCGATCGAGGCGATGTCGGCCGAGGATATCGAGCGCGTGCTCTCGATCAATGTGCTCGGCGTGATCCTGGGCGCGAAACATGCCGCGCCGGAGATGACGAAGGCCGGGCGCGGCGTGATCGTCAACATCTCGTCGGTCGACGGCCTGCGCGGCTGCAACGGCCTCACAGCCTATACCGCCAGCAAATGGGCGGTGCGCGGTCTGTCCAAATCGCTCGCTTATGAACTCGGCCCGCGCGGCGTGCGCGTGTGCAGCGTCCATCCCGGCGGCGTGAACACGCAAATGGGCAATCCCGCGGGGCTGAGCGGCGATGCGCTCAACACCGGCTATGAGCGCGTCCCGCTCCAGCGCATCGGCGAGCCCGAGGAGATTGCGCGCGCGAGCCTGTTCATCGCGTCGGACGAGGCGAGCTATATCACCGGCGCCGAGCTGGCGGTCGATGGTGGCTGGTCCGCCGGCTATTATCAGTCGATGCTGCCGGGCGCGCCGACCAGCCTGGGCCTATGAGCCGGCTCGACGGCAAGGTCGCGATCGTCACCGGCGCCGGCCAGGGCGTCGGGCGTGGCATCGCTGTCGCGCTCGCCGCGCGCGGCGCCGCCGTGGCCTTGCTCGGCCGGACGGTTGCCAAGCTCGACACGGTCGCCGCAGAGATCGGCGACGGTGCGGTCGCCTTTGCGTGCGACGTCAAGGATGCCGCGGCGGTCCGCGCGACCGTCGATGCCGTCGCGGATCGCTTCGGCGGCATCGACATCCTCGTCAACAATGCACAGGAAGTGCCGCTCGGCCCGCTGCTCTCGGTCAGCGACGAGGCGTTCGAAGCGGGCTTCGCATCGGGCCCGCTCGCCAGCTTCCGCTTCATGAAGGCTTGCCATCCCCATCTCGAACGGCGCGGCGGCGGCACGATCGTCAATCTCGCCAGCTCGGCGGCGCTGCGCTGGGACATGTCGGGCTATGGCGCCTATGCCGCGGTCAAGCAGGCGACGCGCGCGCTGACCCGCGCCGCCGCCGCCGAATGGGGCCCCGCCAATATCCGCGTGCTGACGATCGCGCCGCACGCCCGTTCGCCCGGGCTGGCTGCGTGGATCGACGCCAATCCTGAGGAAGCGGAGGCGTTCTTCCGTTCGATCCCGCTGCGCCGCGTCGGCGATTGCGAAACCGATATCGGCAATGCTGTGGCGGCGCTCTGCGGCGAGGACCTGGCATATCTGACCGGCGCGACCATCCCGCTCGACGGCGGGCAGGCCAATTTCGACTGAACCGCTCAGACAGGAGGACGCGGCGATGCACTATCCCAGGGAAGAGGTCGAAGCCGCGATCAGGGGATTGCGCGACGCTTTCGTCGAGGCGGAAAGGCGCGGCAGCTGGTCGTGGATCGCCGACGCCTTCTATCATGAGGATTGCGTCTATGAATGCCCCTATGGCGGCGCGATGTTCGTCCGCGCCGAGGGGCGCGAAGCGATCCGCACCACCCATTATGGCCGCGACATGGATGTCGGCTCGGGCTGGCAGGGATGGAGTTTTCCGATCCTGAGTTGGGCGATCAACGAGGATCGCATCATCAGCGAATGGGTCAATCGCGGTCCCGGCATGCGCCCCGACGGCAGCCATTACGAAACGCGCGGCGTCTCTCTGATCACCTATGGCGGCGGCGGCAAATTCTCCTACCAGATGGATTTGTTCGACATCGCGCACCAGATGCATCTGTGCGACGAACTCGATGCCGCGGGCCTGCTCAGCGCCGACCTCAAGCGCGACTGGGTGAAGCCGATGAAGGCGCGGATCGTCGCCATGCTCACCCGGGACGCAAGCGCATGAGCGCGGAGGATATCGTCGCGATCCAGCAATTGCTGGCGACCTATGTCTTCGCGATCGACGCGAAGGATTATGACGCGCTCGACGCGGTGTTCACCCCCGATGCCGAGATCGACTATCGCGCAACCGGCGGTGCGGCGGGGCGCTATCCGGAGATCAAGCCCTGGCTCGGACGGGCGCTGGCCCCCTTCCCGCTCACCCAGCATCTGATCGGGCTGCCGCTCATCCGGCTCGACGGGGACCGGGCGACCGCGCGGACGATGCTGTTCAATCCGATGCAATTGGCCCGTCCCCAGGGCGAGCATCTGTTCCTGCTCGGCTGCACCTATGCGGACGAACTGGTGCGCACGCCCGATGGCTGGCGGATCGCCAAGCGTGTCGAAACCGATTTCTGGGTGAAGGATCCGCCCGCCGATTTCACGCCGGAGCCGATGGCGTGAGCGCCGATCCGTTCAGTCCGGTCCAGATCGGCCCCGTCACGCTGCGCAACCGTTTCATCCGTTCGGGCGCGAACGAGATGATGAACAAGGACATGTTCCCGACGCGCGCGCTGACCGAATTCCATCGCGCCTATGCGCGCGGCGGCGTCGGCATGACGACGCTTGCCTATGTCGCGGTGTCGAAGGACGGACGGACCTTGCCGGGGCAAGGCACGATGCGCGCCGAAAGCGTGCCGCACTACCGTGCCGTCACCGATGCGATCCATGCCGAGGGCGCCAAGGCCTCCGCCCAGATCACGCATGGCGGCAGTTTCTGCCAGATCGACGATCTGTCGACGCCGCGCGCCATGTCGGCATCGGGCGGCATCGACAAGATGGGCGTGCTCAAGGGCCGTTTCCTCCAGCGCGCCATGACCCGCGCCGATATGGAGATGGTACGCGACGAGTTCGCACAGGCCGCTTTGCTCGCCGAACAGGCCGGCTTCGACGCGGTCGAGATCCATATGGGCCACGGCTATCTGCTCAACCAGTTCATCTCGCCGCTCTCCAATGTCCGCCGCGACGATTATGGCGGTTCGGCCGAGAACCGCGCGCGCTTCCCCGCCGAGGTGCTGGAGGCGGTGAAGCAGGCGACGGGCGGGCGGCTGGCGGTGCTCGCCAAGATCAACCTGACCGACGGCGTGCCCAAGGGGGCGACGGTCGACGATGCGATCGTGACGGCGCGTGCGCTGGAACGCGCGGGCGCCGACATGCTCGTGCTGTCCGCCGGCCGCAACATCGAAAGCACCTGGGCGATGTTCGGCAGCGCGCTGCCCTATGACGATCTGGCGGCGATGCAGACGGGCCTGCTCGCCCGGCTCCAGTTCGCGATCCTCAAGATGAGCGTGCCGCGCCTGCCGCCCTTCCGCGAAAACTATCTGATCGAACATGGCCTGAAGCTCAAGGCCGCACTGGCCGGCAGCCCGATGAAGCTCGCGCATCTGGGCGGCGTCCAGTCGCTCGCCGCCGCGAACCAGGCGATGGCGGAAGGATTCGACGCGATCGTGATGGCGCGCGCGCTGATCCACGATCCCGGCCTGGTCGCCAAATGGCGCCTGGGCACGGATCTCCGATCGGGCTGCACCGCGTGCAATCGCTGCGTCGCCGCGATGTACGGCCCGTCGGGCACGCATTGCCCGGAGGTCGGCAATGCGCTCGATCCGGCGCTCAAGGACATACTCGCAGGAAAGGAACTGGCGGATGCTGCTTAAGGACAAGGTGGTGGTGATCAGCGGAGTCGGCCCCGGCATGGGCCAGGCGCTGGCGCGCATCGCCGCCCGCGAAGGCGCCCGGGTCGCGCTCGGCGCGCGCAATCGCGATTTCATCGAAGCGGTGGCGAGCGAGATCCGCGCCGACGGCGGCGAAGCGGTGGCGCTGGCCACCGACATCGCCGATGCCGCCCAGTGCAACGCGTTGGCCAAGGCGACGACCGATGCGTTCGGGCGGATCGATGGCCTGGTCAACACCGCCTATATCCACGGCGCCTGGGTGACGGTCGATCAGGCCGACCCCGAGGATTGGGCGCGGGTGTTCGACGTCAACTGTCTGGGCGCTCTGCGCATGGCGCAGGCGGTGCTGCCCGCGATGAAGGCGCAGCAGGACGGTGCGATCGTCAACGTCGCCACCATGTCCCAGGTCAATCCCTTTCCGGGAGAAGGCGGCTATGCGACGGGCAAGGGTGCGCTGACGACGATGACCAAACACATGGCCAAGGATCTCGGCCGCTTCAACATCCGCGTCAACGCGACGCGCATGGGCTGGATCGGCGGCAAGCCGGTTTACGATTATATCGACGGACAAGTCGCGAACGGCGCCGATCGCGAGGCGCTGGTCGGCGAAATCACCGCGCGCATCCCGCTCGGCATCATTCCACCCGAAGAGGATTGCGCGAGGAGCGTGCTCTTCTTCCTGTCCGATCACGCCAGGGTCGTCACGGGCGCCACGCTCGACGTCAATGGCGGCCAATATATGGCGCCCTGACCATGGGAGACGAGATGTTCACGCGCGAGATGTGGCAGGATTTCTGCCGACGGCTGGAAGCCGCGGGAGAGGTGGTGCTGGCGCCCGAGGCGGCGGCATCGCCGCTCGATCGCGCCGAGGGCTTCCGCTATCTGACGCGGCTGCTGCGCATCGGGCTCGACATGCATCTGGAGCATGCCGATCCCGATTTCCCCAGCTTCTACGCGGCATCCCACCAGACCGCGAAGATCGGCGCCGACAATCCCGACAATATCTATATGAACGCCACGGTTTCGGGTGCGCGGCGCTACCGCATCACCGGCAGGCGCGGCAGCGTGCCGATCCTGAGCTTCGGGACCAAGGCCAATCGCTATGCGATCGACGGCACGATGGCGTCGACGGGCGAGCTCGATTCCGCCGACATGCAGGTCGCGCCCGACGGATCGTTCGAGATCGTCGTGAGCCGCGAACGGGCGGAGGGCAATTGGCTGCCGCTCGCCGAGGACAGCACGATGGTGATCGTGCGCCAGACCTTTCTCGATCGTGCCGTGGAGACGCCGGCGACCGTCGAGATCGCCGCGATCGACGGCCCCGCCACCCCCGTTCCGCTCACCGCCGGCCGGCTCGGTTCGGCGCTCGGGCGCGTCACCGCCTTTGTCGAGGGCACTGCCAGGACCTTTGTCGACTGGACCGAAAGCTTCCGTGCCGAACAGTTCAACCGGCTCGCGACGATCGACCAGACGCGCTTCTTTCGCGCGGGCGGCGATCCGACGATCTTCTATCTCCATGGCTGGTGGCAGCTCGCCCCCGGCGAGGCGCTGCGCATCGACACGCCCGTTCCCGAATGCAGCTTCTGGAATTTCCAGCTCGACAATTACTGGATGGAATCGCTCGATTATCGATACCATCGCATCCATGTGAACGGCCATGGCGCGCGCCTCAACGACGACGGCACGTTGACGCTGGTCGTCGCCGATCGCGATCCGGGCTTCGGCAACTGGATCGACACCGCCGGCCACGATCGCGGCACGATGCTGCTGCGCTGGACCGGCGCCACCGACCATCCCGTCCCACAAAGCAGGATCATCCGCCTCGATGACTGATCTCGAACCGCGCATCGCCCGGCTCGAGGCCGAGAGCGATATCCGCCGCCTCAAGGCACGCTATCTCAATGCCTGCGACGCCAAGGACGTGGCGGCGATCCGCGCCTGCTTCACGCCCGACGCGGTGATCGACTTCCCGCCGGTCGGCACATTCGATCTCGACGGCCTGATCGGCATATTCACGCAGATGGCGGCGACGACGCCGATCGTCGACGTGCATCAGGCACATAATGGCGAGATCGAAATCGACGGCGACGCGGCGAGCGCGCGCTGGAATCTGGGCTATGCCAGCTATGATCCGCGTGAGCGCAGCTTCCGGCTGCTCGCCAATTTCTATCACGACCGCTATCGCCGCACCGCCGATGGCTGGCGCATCTGCTACACCCGCTCCGAACCGCGCGCGATCGTCGACGGCACACTGGCAGAGGATGGGCTGAAAGCCGGCTGGGTTGGCCCCTGAGCTCCGGTGCGCGTCAGTCGACCAGCGCGCACCACCGATAGTCGTGCTTGATGAAATTCTGGCCCAGGCTGTAATTGACCCGCCGGATTCCCGGGATCTTGTCGACCGTCTGGTGCAGGAAATCGGTGAGCTCGTTGCCGTTCTCGACCAATGTCATCGCGAGCACGTCGGCGCGGCCGAGCGTCGTCGCGACAAAGGCAATCTCGGGCAGCGCGGCCAGGCTCGTCGCGACATTCTCGATATCGGCGGCGGTGTCGGCCTCGATCCAGAGATAGGCGAGGATCGGATTGCGCAGCCGGTTGGCATTGGTCACCGCGGCGACGCGGATCACCTTGGCGTCCAGCAGGCGCTTCAGCCGCGACCGGATCGTGCCTTCGGTCAGCCCGAATTCCCGGCCGATCTCGCGGTTGGAAACGCGGGCGTCATGGCCCAGCCGGTCGATGATCCGGTGATCGAGCTCGTCGAGGCCGATACGCGTGCTCATAGGGGTGCCCATTCCGGATTATATTTGAAGACCTTGAGCGCCAGGCTCGGGAACAGGCGTTCGACCCCCTCGATCTTCGCGATCACGTTGGTCAGCAGATTCTGCATCTCGTCCAGGCTCTGCGCGACCACCTGGATCTCCAGATCGTGCGTACCGATCGCCACATTGACCGTGATCACGCGTTCGAGCTTGGCGATGTCGGCGCCGACGGCGGCGGCCGAGCGCCCTTTCACCTGCACGCCGACCGGCGAGAGATATTCGAAGCCCAGCGCCGCCAGGTCGCGAATTGCGACGACACGCACCATATTGGCCTCTTCCAGCCGGCGCAGCCGCGTGCGGACCGTCGCCTCATTGACGTCCATGTCGCGTGCGAGATCGCGATTGGCGATGCGGCCGTTCTTACGGAGTGCCGCGATGATCTGGTCGTCGACCTCGTCGACGCGGTACATGCCGTCCTCGCGGCCGCTCCCCTGCGCCTTGCCGCGCGTCCGGCGCTCGCTCTTGCCCTCGGTTCGCAACGCGGCTCTCTCCTCAATTGCGACAATGCGCGGCCATCCAGCAGGCGACCTACGCGAAACGACGATGCACAGACCTTATTGCCGCAATCGTGTCAATATTTTCGGCCGAAGCAAGTCATTATCACACTTTGCGTACAGATTATGACTTCTCAGAACGCATTTCGTATGCAAAACCTCATCATGAACCGGAATGATGCCGGAAGCCGGGATTGGAGCCGCCGTGGAAGCCTTGCATGAAGTCGATGTGCTGGTCGTGGGATCGGGCGCGGGCGCGCTGACCGCGGCGTTCACCGCCGCCAATGCGGGCGCGGAGGTTCTCGTGGTGGAGAAATCGGCGCGATATGGCGGCACCTCGGCGACATCGGGCGGCGGCATCTGGATTCCCGCCAGCGACGATGCCCGCGCCAAGGGACATGCCGACGATCCCGAAGAGGCGCTCGGCTATATCAAGGCCCTGATCGGCGACGACGTGCCCGAGACCAAGCTCCGCGCCTTTGTCGACAATGCGCCGCGGATGCTGCGCGACATGGAGGCGCATTCGGAGCTGCGCTATACCGCCTATGCCTATGCCGATTATCACATGGACGTGGCGGGCGCGCGTGACGGCTGGCGGACGCACGACCCGATCCCGCTGATGGCCGACCGACTGGGCGAGGATTTCTGGCGGATGGAGCCGCCGCACACGCTGACACTCACCTTCGGCCGCTTCACCTGGACGATGGAGGAAGCCAAGCTGTTGCTGACGATGAGCCCGGGCGCCAAGCCCCTCCTCTTCAAGCTGATGATGAAATATCTGTTCGACCTGCCCTGGCGCTTCAAGACCAAGCGCTCGCGCCGTCTGACCGGGGGCAACGCGCTGATCGGCCGGCTCAAACTGTCGATCGATGCCAAGGGCGTTCCGATCTGGCTGGATGCGCCGATGGTCTCGCTCGTCGACGGCCCCCATGGCGTGACCGGCGCAATCGTCGAACGCGACGGCGAGGCAATCGAGATCCGCGCGCGCAAGGGCGTGATCCTCGCCAGCGGCGGCTTCGATCATGATCCGGCATTGCGCGCACGCCATTCGCCCCAGCCCGCCTCGGCCGACTGGAGCGCGGGCGTGCCCAGCAACACCGGCGACGGGCTGAAGGCCGGCATCAGCGTCGGCGCCGCGACCGGACTGATGGATTCCGCCTGGTGGGGGCCGGGCTTCATGCTCGATGGCGAGGATCGTGCACGTATCATGTTCGTCGAGCGCGCATTGCCGTCCTCGATCATCGTCAACCAGGCGGGCCGGCGCTACATGAACGAGGCCGCGTCCTATCATGTCGCGGGCGGCGAGATGCATCGCGCCAACCGGCCCGATGCGCCGACCGTGCCGTCCTGGTTCGTCTTCGACGCGCGCTATCGCGGGAAATACATGCTCGGCCCGATGATGCCCGGAAAACCATCGGCCGATGCGCGCATCCCGGCGCCGATGCGCAAGATCCTGAAAAAGGCGGATTCGCTCGACGGGCTGGCGGCGCAGATGGGCGTCGATCCGGCGGCGCTCCGCGAAACAGTCGCGCGCTTCAACGGTTTCGCGGCGCGCGGCGAGGACCCCGATTATGCGCGCGGCCAGTCGGCCTATGACCGTCACTATGGCGACGCCTCGGTCTCGCCCAATCCCACGCTCGCGCCGATCGAGCACGGGCCCTTCTACGCGATCGCCATCTATCCGTGCGATCTCGGCACCAATGGCGGGCTCGCGACCGACGAACGGGCGCGCGTGCTCGATGAGGACGGCAAGCCGATCCAGGGTCTCTACGCGGTGGGCAACGTCTCCGCCGCCGCCATGGGCCGGACCTATCCGGGTGCCGGCGCGACATTGGGCCCGGCGATGACCTTTGGCTGGATCGCCGCGCGCGACATGCTGGGCGTCAACCGGTGACGGGCGGCTTCAAGGTCATCTCGCTCTTGAAGGCGCGCGCCGATATCGATCGCGCGCGCTTTCGCGACTATTACGAAACCGATCATGCGCCGCTGATCCTGGAGTTGATGCCCAATATCCTCGCCTATCGGCGCAATTACGTCGCGGCGGACGGCGGCATCGCCTTCGATCGGACGCCGCCCTTCGACTATGATGCGGTCACCGAGATATGGTTTCGCGATCGCGGGGCTTATGAGGAGGCGCTGGCCGTGCTCATGCAGCCGGCAAATGCCGCGCGGCTCGCGGCGGATGAGGAGGAATTTCTCGACCGCTCGCAGACACGGCTGCTGGTCGTCGATGAAACCGAGAGCGCGATCTGCCGCCCGTAAATCTAATGGGCTGTCTCATTTCTTGTCATTCCCGCGTGCGCGAGAATGACAGAGCATGTCTTAACTACCGCGCCAGATAACCGCCATCGACGGCGAGCGGATGGCCGGTGATGAAGCTGGCCTTGTCCGAACAGAGGAAGACGACGGCATCGGCGACTTCCTGCGCTTCGCCCAGCCGGTTCATCGGATGCATTTCGGCGATGAAGCGCGCCGCGGCTTCCTCCTTCACCACCGCCTCGACCATCGGCGTGCGGATCGCGCCGGGGCAGACCGCGTTGATGCGGATGCCTTGCGCGGCATAGCGCATCGCGGCCGACCGGGTGAGGCCGATCACCGCATGTTTGGACGCGCAATAGCCGGCGCCCCCTGCCCCGGCCATGCCCGCGATCGAGGCGGTGTTGACGATCGCGCCGCGCCCGGCGCGTTCCATGTGACGAAGCTCGGCCGCCATGCACAGGGTCAGCCCGCGCTGGTTGACCGCGATCGTGCGGTCATAGGCGTCCAGATCACCCCAAGGGGTCTCCATGCCCTCCAGCGACACGCCGGCATTGTTAAATGCGCAGTCGAGTCCGCCCCAGCGCAAGACGATATCGTCGACAAAGGCATCGACCGCCGCCCGATCGGTCACGTCGAGCGCGCCATGATGCGCCTCGGCGCCCGCCGCACGCACCATCGCGGCGGTCTCGGCGGCGCTGTCGGCATTGAGGTCGGCGACAGCGACGCGTGCGCCCTCCGCGGCAAAGGCGAGCGCGGCGGCGCGGCCGATGCCACTGCCACCACCGGTCACGAACACGCTTTTTCCATGCAGCGAAGACGCCATGACCGCCTCAGACGATCTCGAACAGTCCGGCAGCACCCATGCCGCCGGCGACGCACATCGACACCACGACATAGCGGACGCCGCGGCGCCTTCCCTCGATCAGCGCATGGCCGACCAGCCGCGAACCCGTCATGCCGAAAGGATGGCCGAGCGCGATCGCACCGCCATCGACATTGATCCTTTCGGGATCGATGCCCAGCGTATCGCGGCAATAGAGCGCCTGGCTGGCAAAGGCCTCGTTGATTTCCCACAGGCCGATGTCGTCGACCTTCAGCCCCGCGCGATCGAGCAGCTTGGGAACCGCGAAAACCGGGCCGATCCCCATTTCCTCCGCCTTGCAGCCAGCAACCTGGAAACCGCGATAGATGCCCAGGATCGGCAGCCCTTCCCTTTCAGCGGTCGCGCGGTCCATCACCAGCTGCGCCGAGGCGCCGTCCGAAAGCTGGCTGGCATTGCCCGCAGTGATGTGGCGGCCTTCCTTGACGACGAGCCCGTCCTTGAACACCGGCTTGAGCGCGGCGAGCTTCTCGGCGGTGGTGTCGCCGCGCACGCCCTCGTCGCGATCCAGCGTCACCTCTTCCTTGCCGGTCTCGTTGCCTTCCTTGTCGAACAGCGCCTTGGTGACGGTGATCGGCACGATCTCGTCGTCGAACCGGCCCGCCGCCTGAGCCGCGCCGGCGCGCTGCTGGCTGGTCGCGGAGAATGCGTCCTGCGCCTCACGCGAGACGCCGTAGCGATCGGCCACGATCTCGGCGGTCTCGATCATCGCCATATAGGCGTGGGGATCGGCCGCCTTCACGAATTCGGAGCGGTTGCGATAGCTGGGCGCATGCTTGTTGATGGTGAGCGAGATGCTCTCCACGCCGCCGGCCACCGCGACGTCGATCTCGTCGCACATGATGCCGCGCGCGGCGAGCGCGATGGCGTTGAGCCCCGACGAACATTTGCGGTCGAGCGTGAAGCCCCCGGTCGCATCGGGCAGCACCGAGCCCTGAACCGTCAGGCGGCCGACATTATAGCCCTGCGTACCCCAATGATTGCCGACGCCCATATAGACATCGTCGACCCGGGCGGGATCGATCCCGGCGCGCGCGATCGCGGCATTCACGACATGCGCGGTCAGCACGGGCACTTCGGTATCGTTGAAGGCCCCGCGATAGGCCTTGCCGATGCCGGTGCGGGCAGTGGCGACGATGGCGGCTTCGCGCAAACTCGTCATGCCTCGAAGCCCTGCATATTCGCCTGGCTCCAGAAAGCGCGCATTTCGACCACTTTGCCCTCCTCGTCGAACTTGAACGTGTCGATCACGTCGATCGACTTGCGGCCGCCATAATCGAGCTCGACCGAGAAAGCGAAGGCCGCATAGTCGCCACCGGTGCGAACGGGGCCGTGCAGCTTCAGCTTCGGCCCCATCGTCATCGAGCGCGTGTAGAATTCCCGGATGGCGTCATGCCCCGCATGAGCGGGCGTGCCGATCGGATCCTCCACCGTCGCATCGGCGGCATAGAGCGCCACGACCATTTCGGGATCGCCCTTTTCGAACGCTTCGACATAGCGCTCGACCGCCTCGACCATCACCGCGTGACTGGGCATCCATTCCTCCTCAACCGCAAAAATTCCGGGAACCGGCGAACCGATCGGATCCCCATTGTCCCAACGGCGACATGGGACGCCACCACCATTTCGGGGCTACCCGTCTTTCGAACGTCCCGGTCGTCATCGACCGGCCATTCTCAGCCGCCGAAATTCCAGTGATGGCCCCACTCATCCTCCTTCAGGCTGATCGTCGGCGTGAAGGTTTTCCAGTCGGGACGGATGCCGCCGCAGCCATATTCGACGTCGAAGCCCGATGGCGTGCGCATGTAGAAGCTCGTCATCTTGTCGTTCATATGCTTGCCGAGACTCGACGAGATATGGACGCCGGCGGCGATCGCACGGTCGAGCGCGCGGCCGACATCGTCGAGCCCGGGCACTTCGACCATCATGTGGATCAACCCCGAAGGCGCTGGATATTCGCCGAGCGCCACGCTGTGATGGCGCGGATTGTCGCAATGCAGGAAATGGAAACCGATCCCCGGATCGTCGGGCCCGCCCTGCATGAAGGCGCGCATCTCGTCGCTGTCGCCGAAACCGAGCAGGTCGACATAGAAAGCGCGCGTCTCGGCGAGCTTCATCGCGGGAAAGACCACATGGCCCAGCCCCATCTCGCCGGTCACGAAACCCGGCACGCCGGCGGGCGAGACGAAGGGCCTGCCATCGACGATGTTGCCCCAGCCCAGTTCGAGCCGATTGCCCGACGGATCGCTGCAGCGGACAAAGGCGCGCAGATGGCGCTCGGCCGCCTCCTCCGCACTCGCCGCTTCGAACGTGACGCCGGCGGCGCGAAGCCGGGCAAGCCCGGCCTCGAACGCATGCGCATCGGCATAGACCAGACCCGCCGCGTGAAAGCTGTCCGTATCGCCCTTGCGGATCTGAATGCGGAAGGGCCGGTCGTCCATGCGCAGGCGGATGCCGTCTTGATGATCAATGGCCTGCATGCCCAGCACGGTTTCGCCGTAAACGCGCCAGGCTTCGACGTCCGCCGTGTCGACGACCACATAGGCAAGCGATCGTATCGCCATTCGCTTCATCCCCAGATTGCGCGTCTCCTGACGCCTCTCGCTGCGCAAGCTAATAGCATATTTGGCATCATACAAGCATTATACGTACCTATGACGTATAAATCATACGCATACCGCAGAAAATTTCAACGAACGATCGCGGGATGCGGGATGCGCGGCTCGCCGAGCATTTCGCGATAGGAGGGCGGACGACGGCCGCCCGCCTCGGTAATGCCATAGCGTTCGGCGAGCTCCGCGCCGATCCGGGTGCTGCCCGACAGCGTCATGCGCTCGGGGTCCTTGTGGACCGCCGCGATCAGCCGCCCCGTGAATTCGGGCGTCTCGGCATTGGCCATGAAACTCTCATACTGATCGGGCCGCTCACCGAGCGCACGCGCGGTACGCTCGGTGGCAAGCGGCCCCATCCAGATCGCGATCGTCGCGACGTCATGATCCTTGAGATCGACACCCATATCGGCGGCGAACTTGTCGACCCCGGCCTTTTGCGCGCCATAGGCCGGGCCGTGCATATAGCAGACCGATCCGAAGGACGAAGTGAAGGCGATCAGCCCACCGCCCGTCTCGATCATCAGCGGCGCCGCATGGAAGCTCGCGACATAGCTCGAACGCAGCCCGATATCGAGGATATCGACCAGCGCGACGGGCCGCTCCCAGAAGCCGCCGGGCATGATCAGCGCGTCGTGGATCGCGGTGGCGTTGTTGACGAGGATGTCGAGCCGGCCTTCGTCGCGACGCACGCGCTCGAACAAGGCGGCGACCTGCGCGTCGTCGCCATGATCGACGGCAGCGGCAACACCGCGCCCACCAGCAGCGGTCACCGCTGCGGCAGTGGCGGCAACGGTTCCGGGAAGCGGCGCGCTCCCCTCCTCCACCGTCCGCCCCGTCACATAGACGGCATAGCCCTGTTCACCGAGCGCGCGCGCGATCCCCGCACCCGCGCCGCGGCTCGCGCCCGTCACCACTGCCACCTTCTGCTCGCCCATCTGCAACATCCTCGCTTGCCCGATTGCGGGCCCGTTGACATCCGTGATCGGATATTCGATTCGATATTGCGTCATAGAACGCGTTTTGCGTAGTTTGGAAGCATATTTCATACGCAACACAACAATCACTGCTAAACGGCAGGAATCGCACGATACCGTCGCACGCAGCCTGGAGGCGGCACGACGCTCCCCCGAAGTGGATTGACAGCTTGCGTAGCAAATAATAGATTTCTGTACGAATATAGCAGTTGATCATTCTTATTTGCTGCAAACGGCGTACAAGAATCGCAAGGAGAGACCATGGCCACCGCCCTCGACCAGACCGGGCAGATCGCGATTCCCAGCGCCGAGGCACTGATCGAACGCGCGCGGGCAATGATCCCCGCACTCAAGGCGCGCGCCGCACAGGCCACCGCCGATCGCCGCATCCCCGACGAGACGATCGCGGAGATGCAGGCGGCGGGATTTTTCCGCATTCTCCAGCCGAGGCGCTGGGGCGGCTATGAAATGCACCCCAATGTGTTTTTCGAAGTCCAGAAGCTGCTTGCCGAAGGCTGCATGTCGACCGGCTGGGTCTATGGCGTGGTCGGCGGGCACCCCTATGAACTCGCGCTGTTCCACGATCGCGCGCAGCAAGAGGTCTGGGGCGACGACGACGCGATGCTCGTTTCCTCCTCCTATCAGCCCGTCGGCAGGGTCGAACATGTCGAGGGCGGCTTCCGCCTTTCCGGCCGCTGGGGCTTTTCGAGCGGATCGGAACATTGCGGCTGGGTGCTGCTCGGCGCCGTCGTGCCGCCCGCAAAGGAAAGCGACGCACCCGATATGCGCACTTTCCTGGTGCCGCGTAGCGACTACAGGATCGAGGATGCATGGCATGTCTTCGGACTGCAGGGAACGGGCAGCCAGGACATCGTCGTCGATGGCGCCTTCGTGCCCGACCACCGCACGCACCGGGCGGTCGACGGCTTCCTCTGCCAGAATCCCGGCCAGGCCGAGAATGACGCGCCACTCTACCGCCTGCCCTGGGCGCAGATCTTCGTAAGGCTCGTTTCGACGGCCGCGCTGGGCGGCGCCCGCGCCGCGACTAAAGGCGCGCTGGAGATCATGCAGACACGCGTCTCGACCAATACCGGCAAGGCATCGAAGGCCGATCCGCTGCTCCAGAACGCGATCGCGAAAGCCTGGGCCGAGATCGACGAGATGGAAACCGTGCTGGCGCGCAATTTCGACGCGATGATCGCCCATGCCGAAGCGAGCGAGGATGTGCCGATGGACAAGCGCACGCTTTACCGTTTCCAGTCGGCATCGGTCGTCCGGCGCTGCGCCGCGCTCGTCGATACGCTGATGCCGTTGCTGGGTGGGCGCGCAATCTACACGTCGAGCCCGGTCGTCCAGCCCTGGCTCGACCTCCACGCCGCGCGCGCGCACATCGCCAACGACCCCAATAATTTCGGACCCGACCTCACCAACGGGCTGCTGGGCGAAGCGCCGGGCTTCATGTTCCTTTGAGCAAGGCCGAAACGATGGGAGAGACGAGAATGGGCGGGATCAGCCAGGCGCGCTACGCCGTTACGGGTGGGTATGAGATTGCGATCGCGGAGGCAGGATCCGGCCCGGCGATCATATTCATCCACGGCAGCGGCCCCGGCGCGTCCGGCCAATCGAACTTCAAGCAGAATATCGCGCCGTTCGTGGCGGCGGGCTATCGCGTGCTGCTGCCCGACATGATCGGCTATGGCGCCTCGTCCAAGCCCGAGGGGATCGACTATACGCTCGCGCTGTTCACCGACACCCTGTTCGAAGCGCTGACCCAGGCGGGCGTGACAGAAGCCGTTCTGGTCGGCAATTCGCTCGGCGGCGGCGTGGCGGTGCAGATGGCGCTCGACCATCCCGGTTTCGCGACCCGACTGGTGCTGATGGCGCCGGGCTGTATCGAGGAGCTGCCGGTCTATTTCGCGATGCCCGGCATCGCCAGGATGGTCGGCGACTTCACCAGCCCGGACTTCACGCTCGAGGATCAGCGCAAGCTCGTCTCGAACCTGGTCTATGACGCCTCGGCCATCACCGATGCGCTCGTCGCCGAACGCTATGCCGTCGCGCGGACCCAGCCCAAGGACGTGCTTGCACGAATGCGCACGCCCAATCTCGCACCGCGGCTCGGCGAACTGCCCATGCCGATCCTCGGCTTCTGGGGATTGAACGACGAATTCTGCCCGGCCTCGGGTGCGCAGCATTTTCTGGATGCCTGCCCGAATGCGCGCTTCATGACTTTCAACAAGGTCGGCCACTGGGTCCAGGTCGAGCGGACGGAGGAATTCAACCGCTACACGCTGGCGTTTCTGCATGGCTGACATTGCCGGATTGCCCGATGCGCGGCCCGGCGACCCGCATTGGCATTCGGACGTCGAGGCCGCGCACATCGTCGATGGGCCGGACGCCATCGCCTGGGACGATGCCGCCGACCTGGTGGTGATCGGCTATGGCGGCGCCGGCGTCTCGGCGGCGCTCGAGGCGGCAGAGGCCGGGCTGGAGGTGATCGCCGCCGACCGCTTCGAGGGTGGCGGCGCCACGGCGATGAATGGCGGCGTCTTCTATGCCGGCGGCGGCACGCCCGCGCAGCATGAAGCCGGCGTCAGCGACGATGCCGGGGAGATGTTCAAATATCTCCGCATCGAGGCGGCGGGCGTGGTTTCCGACGCGACGCTCAGGCGCTTCTGCGACACCAGCGTCGAGACGGTCGACTGGATGACACGCCATGGCGTGCGCTTTCGCGGCATCCTCTATCCCAAGAAAACCAGCTATCCGCATTCGAGCTTCTATCTCTATCATCCCGACAATTCGCTGCAGCCCGCCTATGCCCGCGTCGCCCGCCCCGCACCGCGCGGCCATCGCGCCTTCGTGCCGGGCACGAGCAGCCCGGTCGGCTATGGCGTGGGCCTTTACGATCCGCTGCGCGACGCCGCCGAAAAGGCGGGCGTTCGCCTGCTCACCGGCGCCGAGGCGCGCCAGCTTGTCGTCGATCGCGCCGGCCGCGTCCTAGGCGTCAAGCTGATCCAGGTGCCTGGCGACGCGCCGGTCGCGGTGCGCTATCAGAAGCTCCAGCGGCGCGCGACGCGCCTGCTGCTCAAACTGCCGCCGGCCTTTCCCGGCGCCGGGTTCGCCGCGCGCATCGCCGAACGCTGGTTCGCCGAAACGCGCCGGATCGAGGCGAAGCACGGCGTCGCCCGCCATGTCCGCGCGCGGCGCGGCGTGGTGCTGTCGGCGGGCGGCTTCATCTTCAACCGCGCGATGGTGCGGCATTATGCGCCGCGCTATGCCCAGGGCATGCCGCTGGGCTCGCCCGGCGACGACGGCAGCGGGATCCGCCTGGGCCAGAGCGCCGGCGGTACGGTCTCGCGGCTCGACCATGTCAGCGCCTGGCGCTTCATCAATCCGCCTTTTGCCTGGGCGAAGGGCATGATCGTCGACGCGCGCGGCGAACGCTATGTCAACGAAGCGCTTTATGGCGCCACGATCGGGCAACCGATGGTCGAGGATCGCGGCGGCGTCGCCTGGCTGATCATCGACCAGTCGCTCTATGACGAAGCGATGGCGCAGAGCCGCGACAAGCTGATCCTGCCCTTCCAGAAATATCCGGCGATCGCGGCGATGCGCCTTGGCCGCAAAAAGGCCGCGACGATTGAGGCGCTCGCGCGGAAATGCGGCTTCGATCCGGCGATCTTCCAGGCCAATGTCGCGCGCTACAATGCCGCGGCACGCGGCGAGACCCCCGATGCCTTCGACAAGGCGACGGAGGATATGCACGCGATCGGCACCGGCCCCTTCTACGCGCTCGACATGTCGATCACGGCACGGCTGATGCCGCTGCCCGTGCTCACGCTGGGCGGGCTTCGCGTCGAGGAGGAGAGCGGCGCCGTGCTCGACGAAGCGGGCAAACCGATCGCCGGCCTCTATGCCGCGGGCCGCACCGCGATCGGCATCTGTTCAAACATCTATGTAAGCGGTCTGTCGGCCGCCGACTGCGTCTTTTCCGGGCGCCGTGCAGCACGTCACGCGGTCACGTCCATTTAGTCCGAACGGAGGATTTGCGACGCAGCGTGCCGGGATATGGCTTCCGATCAGGAGGCCCATGACCATGTTGATGACCCGCTCCCACCTTTCCAGCGTCGAGGAGATCATCGACGAGGCCCGCAATGGCCGGATGTTCATCCTGGTCGACGACGAGGATCGCGAGAATGAAGGCGACCTGATCATTCCGGCGCAGATGGCGACGCCGTCGGCGATCAACTTCATGGCGAAGCATGGCCGCGGACTGATCTGCCTGGCGCTGTCCAAGGCACGCGTCGACCAGCTCGGGCTCGACCTGATGAGCCGCAACAACGGCACGCGGCACGAGACCGCCTTCACCGTCTCGATCGAGGCGCGCGAAGGCGTCACCACCGGCATTTCGGCCGCCGACCGCGCGCGCACCGTCTCGGTGGCGATCGACGCGTCGAAGGGCCCCGAGGAGATCGCGACCCCCGGCCATGTCTTCCCGCTGGTCGCGCGCGAGGGCGGCGTGCTCGTGCGCGCCGGCCATACCGAAGCCGCCGTCGACGTCTCGCGCCTTGCCGGGCTCAATCCCTCCGGCGTGATCTGCGAGATCATGAAGGACGACGGCACCATGGCGCGCATGGACGACCTCGTCGCCTTCGCACAGGAACATGGCCTCAAGATCGGCACCATCCGCGACCTCATCGCCTATCGCAGACAGCACGACCATCTCGTCGAGAAGGTCGCCGAGACCGAGTTCGACAGCCAATGGGGCGGGCGCTGGCGCCTGATCACCTATCGCAACAGCGCCACGCGGTCCGAACAGCTCGCGCTCGTCAAGGGCATGATCGATCCCGATCGCCCGACTTTGGTGCGCATGCATGCCATGGAGTTCGGCACAGACATGTTCGGCGGCACCGGCACCCGCGCCGGGCTGCTGCGCGGATCGATGGAGATCATCGGCGCGGAAGGTGCGGGGGCGATCGTCGTCATCAACCGGCAGATGCCCGACCTGCTTTCACGCGCGGTCAAGGCGCTGGCCCGCGACGGCGATGACGATGCTGACGACGTGAGCGAGACCGAAACGCTGCGCGACTATGGCGTCGGCGCACAGATCCTGGCCGAACTGGGCGTGCAGGACATGGTGCTGCTCACCACCGGCACCCAGTCGCCGGTGGCCCTTGCCGGATACGGCCTCAACATTGTCGACCAGCGATCGCCGTTGCCCGCCTGATACCAAGATGCGATGAGCTTGACTCATCGCATCTTGGTGAAGCCCGCGCGGCGCTTGAGCGTTCCAAGGTGCGGATGCGTCAGCATCCCTGCACCTTGGTATGAGCGCTCTCAGGCGCCGGTCAGCAAAGCCTTTTTGAGCGCCGCAACGGTGGCATCGTCGATGCCTAGGCCGTCACGCACATAGGCCTCCATTGACCCATAACGTTTGTCCACCTCGGCAAAGGCGGCCTCGATATAGGCGGCACGAACGGTCAGCACCGGTTCGAGCTTCGCCGGATCGAGCGGCGTCGATGATTTGGCGAGCGCGGCAAGCGTCGCGCGGTTCTTGCCCGCGAGATAGGTGTTGCTCGCCAGATAATCCGCCATCACCGTCTCGCGCGGCACGCCGAGCAAGCTCAGCAGCACCGCACTGGCCCAGCCCGTCCGGTCCTTGCCGGCGGTACAATGATAGAGCACCCCGCGCCCGCCTGCCGAAGCCATGCGTGTCAGCAAGCGCTGATAGGCGTTACGTGCACTCGGCAGCGCGACGAAGTCGCGATTGGCCGCGGTCAGCATCTCGACGCCGCGCCCGCTCTGGATCATCGCCATGGCCTGACGCATGTCGCCGCCCAGGCTGCCCTCGCTGTCCGCCGCGACGTCGAGGATCAGATGCTCGACCCCGGCGGGCACGCGATCGGGTTCGCGCTTGCGTTCGGCTTCGGTGCGCAGATCGGCGATCGCGCCCAGGCCGAGCGTAGAGAGCGCCGCGAAGTCGCGATCGTCCAAGCGATCGAGCTGATCCGAACGATAGATCAGCCCCATCCGCACCCAGCGGCCATCGGCGGTGCGATAACCACCGATATCGCGGAGATTGGGGACGGTCGCGAGATGCAGGCCGCGATCGGCGACGACGAGCGCCGCACCGCGATCGGGCACGAGCGCGAAGAACCAGCGCCGGTCCGGTGCGAGGCCCATGACGGTGGCATTGCCCGTCGCCCCGCCCTTCGCGACGGCACGCGTCCGATCGATCGCATCGGGGCTGGCGCCGGCATAGATGGTGACGTTCGACGCGCCAGGCGCCGACCAGCGGATATCATGGCCACCATCGCCGCGCACGATTTCGGCCTGCGCAAAGGGAATGACATCGGACCGGACGGCTGCGGTCGCCGCGTGCGGCTCGACCGTCGTGCACGCCTGGAGCGCGGGTGTCAGCGCGAGCGCGAACAGGATGGGCAGGCGCTTCATCATGTCGATCCTATACGCGCTGCGAGGAGATATTGCCGCCATCGACGACGATCTCGGCTGCGGTGACATAGCTCGCTTCGTCCGACAGCAGGAAGCGGACGACACGGCCCACTTCCTCCGGCGCACCGATCCGTTCGAGCAGAATGCGCTTTTCAAAGAAACCCTGAGGCAGATTGTCGATCGCGGGGCGGGTCATCGGCGTCACGATCTGGCCGGGCGAGACCGAATTGATCCGGATGCCGTCGCGCGCCAGCCGGTCGGCGAGCGAACGGACGAGCGAGAGCATGCCGCCCTTGGCCGCGCTGTAGATCGGGTTGATGCCATTGCCGAGCGTCGCGTTGATCGAGGTGATCGCGACCACAGCCGATCCCGGATTGGCGGCGAGGTCGCCATGGATCGCCTGGGTCAGCATCGCCAGCGGGCGCAGATGCGTGTTGATGCCCGCCGCCCAGCTTTCCGCCGTGATCCCTTCGAGCGAGGCGGTGTCGACGATGCCCGCGGCATGGACGAGCCCGCCGATCGTGCCCATCGCTTCGCGGCTCGCGGCGATCGCCGCAGGATAGCTATCAAGGTCTGTAAGGTCGATCGCCACGCCCAGCGCGGCCACACGGAATTCGGCGGCGATCGCGGCAGCGCTCGTTCGGGCGCGATCGGCGTCGATATCCCAGAGCGCGACGGGACGGCCGACCGCGGCAAGCGCGCGCGCGGACGCCAGCCCGATGCCGGAGGCACCCCCGGTCACGATCACGCCAGTGGCGGGTGCGCCGAGCGCGGGCGATAAACTGGTCGAACTCATCGGAACATCATCTCCATATCATGATCATCGGGCCGCGCCCGGCCCTTGTTTTCCAAACATGCCGTCGAGCTTCAGATTGCTGATGCGCGGTGCGCCCTCCGCCATCGACACCCACATCACATGATCGACCACCGCCGGATCGCCCGGTGCACCACCAGGCATCCCGCCCGTCGTACCGAGCTGGATATGATCGACACCCCCGCGCTGTTCATAGGCATATTTGTGATAATGCCCCGCCAGCACGGTATGCGGGCGCCCCTTCAGCATCGTCTCGATCTCTCGGAAAGCGGCGGATTCGACCTTCCATGCCGGGCGGTGCATCAGGACGAAGGTCCAGCGCGCCTTGCGGTGCTTCGCCAGCGCGTCGCGCACCATCTTCACCTGGTCCGCGCTGAACGCGACATTCTCCGATCCGCGAACCCTGGCGGCAAGCTCGGCGAGCTTCGGATCGCCCGCGAAGATCGCCTCAGCCTTGGCGGGATCGCCCTGCAGCGCGGCGAAGACGGTCTTCATCGCGTCCGCGCCATATTGCTGGAGCAATTGCATCCGTGCGATCTTGGGCTGAGGCGGATCCTCGGTGTTGAGCACGAGGAACAGCGCGTCCTTATAGGTGAAACTGTAGTAATCCGCGCCCAACCGCTTGCGCCAGATCTCGCGCTGGACCGCGTTGGTCAGGTCGTGATTGCCCGGCACGTAGAAGAAGGGGACGCCGAGCCTGGCGACCGCGGCGTCCACTTCATCCCACTCCCCCTCGATCCGCGCGCGATCCTCCGTATTCCCCTCGATCAGGTCGCCAATATTGATGACGAAATCGGGGCGGAGCTGCTCGACCTTCGCCATCGCATCCTCGAACACGCCCGGCCGGTGCTGGCCGGTCCGATCGCCGATCACGACGAAGCGGAATTCGCGCGCGCCGCCGCCGAACGGCTTCTGCGTGCGCGCGATCGATGGTTGCGCACCCGCCCCCTGCGCGCCGGCCATGGGCAGCGCCAGCGCCGCCAGGCCGAGCACAAGGCCCAGGCGGCGCATCGCACGCCCGCGCATCAGAATTCGACGCTCAGATCGATGCCATAGGTGCGCGGTTCGCCGAACAGCGCGCCGGGGCGGCCGATGTTGAACTGCATGATGTAATATTCCTTGTCGGTGAGGTTGCGGCCCCACAGGCCGACGCGCACGCCATCGAGCCCCGGAATGTCGGACAAGGTCAGCCGCGCGTTGAGCAGGCCGTAATCGCCGATGATGTACTTGCCCCCCGCGATCGTCGAGCTGGCATATTTGTCGCTCTGCATCGTGTAGTTGATGTTGGTCGAGAGCGTGCCGATCGGCAGCGATTTGAGATCATGGTTGAGGTCGAGCGCCAGCGTGTGGCGCGGCGCGTTGGTGAAGCGATAATTCGCCGAGATATCGGCGCCGTTGGCGTCGATCACCTCGTCATAGCGCGCGGAGAGCCAGCCATAATTGACGGTGAAGCGCAGGTTGCGCACCGGCGCCAGGGTCAGATCGGCCTCTACGCCCTTCACCGTCGCCTTGCCCGCGTTGAGCACGTCGGTGATCCGCGCATTGGTCGGATCGGACTGCACGTTGATCTGGATGTCGCGATATTTGGACTGGAAGGCCGCGACGTTGAAACGGACGCGGTTGTCGAGCCACTGGCTCTTCATGCCCAGTTCGTACGACCAGAGCGTCTCCGAATCGAAACCGTCGTTGAAGCGCGCGATCGAGCTGGCGCGGATATTGTAGCCGCCGGATTTATAGCCCTTCACCGCCTTGGCATAGAGATTGACGTTGTCGGCGGCGTCATAAGCCAGGATGAAGCTGGGGCTGAAATCCTTGAACTTGCGGTCACCGTTGCCGAAGCCCGGCACGGTGACGATCGCGCCGTTGTTGACCTGGGTCTGGCGCGCCAGCGTGGCGGCGCGCTGATCCCAGCTATGGCGCATGCCGACGGTCAAATGAAGGCGGCGATCGAGCCATTCGGGGCTGTAGGTCGCCTGGCCGAACACCGCCCAGCTTTCATTGGCGATCGTCGCGGTGGTGAAGCTGCGCGTCAGCGTCGGTGGGCTGTAGCTGTTGGAGAAATTGCTGCCGTCCTCGGAGAAATAATAGACGCCCAGCACATATTCGAGCTGCCGGTCGAACGTGTCGCCGATCAGTTGCAGTTCCTCGCTCCACTGGTCCTGCTTCGCCCGGCTGCTGTTCTTCTGCAACGGATTGGGCCCGGTGACGCCGGACAGATAATCCTGGTTCTGGAAGTTATCGAGCTTGCGATAGCCGGTGATCGAGCGGACGGTGAGCGCGTCGCTCGCATGCCATTCGGCGATCAGGCTGTGCCCTTCGGCGGTGACGTCGTTGGGCAGCAGATCGCGGACAAAGGGGCTGCCCGCCTTGGGGCGCCGCACCGTCAGCGGATGCAGTGGAGAGAACGCCACATAGATCGGCGTGTCATTGATCTCCGAACGATCATAGCTGTAGCGCAGGCTGAAATCGTCGGACGGCTGCCACAGCACATCGCCGCGCATCGCCCGGCGATCCTTGTCGCCCCAGCGCTTCACGCCGGTGCCCGGATTGGCGACGAATCCGTCCTGCCGGATATAGGCATAGGACAACCGCGCCGCGAGCGTGCTGCCGATCGGGATGTTGACCGCGCCCTTCAGGCGAAGATTGTCGTAATTGCCGTAGGTCGCCTGCCCCTTGAAGCCGAACTCGCCAAGATCGGGCTTTTTGGTGATGAAGTTGATCGCGCCGCCCGTGGCGTTGCGGCCGTAAAGCGTGCCCTGCGGGCCGCGCAGCACCTCGACACGCTCCAGCTCGGCGACTTCGAGCGCCTGGCCCTGGCTGCGCGCGACATAGACGCCGTCCATATAGACCGCGACGCCGCCATCCTGGGTGATCTGGTCGTCGCTCAGCCCGACGCCGCGCATGAAGATCTGCGTCGTCGCCGCGCTGTTGGGATGCGGGGTGAGCTGAAGGTTGGGGACGTTGGCGCGCAGATCGGTCAGTCCGGTGATGCCCTTGGTCTCCAGATCGGCCTGGGTGAAGGCGGCGATCGAGATCGGCGTATCCTGCAGCGACTCCTCACGCTTCTGCGCGGTGACGACGATGTCGCCCAGTCCGTCGTCGGTCGCCTGCGCAGCCTGCGATTCGTCCTGTGCCCAGACCGGCGCAGCCATGGCGAGAACCGCCGAACCCATCAGCGCGCGCAGCAGCAATCCGTCTCTTTTCATCGAAATCATCCTCCCCTGAATGCCATGTCGCAGTGGTGGCACTCCACTTCTACCTACGCGACGGTAGACATTTTTACCTACATGAAGGTAGAATTGCAATCATGAAAAGAATGAAGGCTTCCACGCCGTCGCTTCGCGTGCTGCATCCCCCTGCCCCGGGCCACCGGGATCGCATCATATTGCGCGGAAAACCGGTTCCCACTTCGTCACGCGATGCTTTAGGAAGAACGGCAATGAAGCCGATCAAACATCACCGTGGCGAAGCGACCCGCCAGTCGATCCTGGACGCAGCCGAGCAGGTCTTCGCCGATCTCGGCTTCGCGACCGCGCGCCTCGAGGATGTGGCGCAGGCGGTCGGCATCCGCCGCCCGTCCATCATCTATTATTTCGCGGGCAAGCAGGAACTCTACGACGCGGTCGAGGCGGAGATCTTCGCATCGATGCACGAGGCTGCGCTGGGGCGCGTCGCCGATGCGACGGCGCCGCTCGACCGGCTGTTCGCATTGTTCGACGCGTGGCTCGACTTCCTCGTGGCACGCCCAACCGCGGCGCGCATCATCCTGCGCCTGGTCGCCGACGTCACGCCACGGCATGGCGATCCGACGCAATTCTCCAACGTGCTGCTGAGCGATATCGAGAAGCTGGTCGCCGAAGGGGTCGCCTCGGGCGACTTCAGGCCGCTCTCCGCGATGCATCTGGTCAATGCGGTGGGCAGCGGCGCGCTCTTCTATGTCTGCAACGGCAACCAGATCGGCGACAACCGCCGCTACGACCCCGCCGATCCCGAGGAACTCGCCCAGTTCCGGGCCCTGATGCACCTGCTCGCGAGATCGGCTGTCACGCCGGCGGGCTGAATGATTGGGGCACATGGTTCGCAGCCCGAGGCGGGTGGCCGAGGGCGCGTTCGGCCTGTTGCAATGCGATATGCGTGACTTCGGGTAGCATCGCGACCCGCTCCCGGGCCGCATCGGATGCGGCGTTGCCGCGCACGATCCTCCCCTTGATGCCGTGGAGGATCGCCGCGACCCGGAACAGATTGAACGCCAGATAGAATTCGAAATGGGGAAGGTCCGTGCGACCGGTCCGCCGGCAATATTCCGCGAGATAGGATTGCTCGTCGGGAATGCCGGTCCGCCAATAGTCGGTGCCCCGGAGCCCTGCGACGAGGCCGACAGGCATCCGGTACATCATGGCGTGATAGGCAAAGTCCGCCACGGGATTGCCGATCGTCGACAATTCCCAGTCGAGAACCGCGATCACGCGCGGTTCGACCGGATCGAAAATCAGATTGTCGATGCGAAAATCGCCGTGAACGAGGCTGACCTCCTCATCACCCGGATCATAGTCGGCGAGCAGTTCGACCAGCCTGTCCATCGCGGGATCACGCCCCGCATCGCGATCGGCCAGATACTGGCCCGACCAGCGGGATATCTGCCGGGCAATGTAGTTTTCCGGGCGCCCGAACCCGGTCAGGCCGGCGGCGGCGGGGTCGATCGAATGAAGCCGCGCGATCGTCCGGTTCATCGCGCCATAGAGCGATGACCGCTCTTCGACCGTACAGTCCGGCAGCGCCGGATCCCAGAAGATCCGCCCCTCCACCAGTTCCATCACATAGAATGCGCTGCCGATGACATCGGCGTCGGTGCAGAGCGCATGGATGCGCGGCACCGGAAAACCGACACCGTGAAGCCTGTCCATGACCAACGCCTCGCGGTCGATGGCATGGGCCCCCTTGACGATAGGGCCGAACGGCTTGCGCCGAAGCACGAACGATCGGCCGGAACCCGTGACCCTGTAGGTGGGATTGGACTGTCCACCGCTGAATCGCTCGATCGCCAGGGTGCCGGAAAAGCCGTCGACATGATCCGACATCCACCGCGCAAGCGATGCGGTGTCGATCGCGCGATCCGCCGGAGCATTGATGGATATGGTCGTCATCGCTCCCTTCAACCGTGCAAGAGGATCTGCGCACGCGCGCCTTCGGACAATTGCGCGCGCGAAACCCTGCCCAGCGCCCAGGCCGCGCCCCCCAGCATCAGCCAGATGCAAAGCGTGATCCATTCCAGTGGAACGATACCGGTCCTGTTGCGATAGGCTTCGGCCAGGGCGATGCAGACCAGGGCGGCGGAAAACAGCATCGCGCTTGTCGAGACCAGCCGACCGAAGACCGGATGCGCGAACGCGATCTGCCTCCGGCTCTGTGAGACGTGAACCGAAAGCGCCATGACGAAGAACACGATCGAAATGACCGTCACATGCGTCTTCACCAGCGGCAGGATGATCCCCTTTCCGAAGAAAATGACCGCCGCGCCGGTCAGGGCGACAAGCAGCGTCGCGATCGAAGGTGTCCCGTGGGGGGAGAGCCGGGCAAGCGAGGGCGGCAGGAGCCGAGCCCTGCCGAGCGCGAACAGGACGCGCGTTCCCGCGAAGAACAGGGCGTTCCAGCTCGAAAGAACACCGAAAAGTCCGCAGACGAGCACGAGTTTTCCAAAGATCGGAGACCCCAGGCTCAATGTGAATGCCTCGGCGACGACCAGTTCGAGACCGGCGAACTGCCCGCGCGGCAGCAGCATCGCCGTGCCCAGGATCACCGAAACATAGAATATCACCGCGAGCATGATCGCACCGACGACGGCGATCATGACGTGCCGTGGCGTGACGCTTGGATGCTTTTCCCCCATCGCCTGCGGGACGACATCGAAACCGGAGAGGAAAAAGGGCGTCGTGGCCAGCACGGTCAGAAACCCCGCGAAGGAGACGGACCAGTCCGCGCTTTTGAACAGCGGCCAGAGATTGTCGACCCGCCCGTTATAGACCCCGCCCACGACGATGACCGCCCCGAGCAGGAGGAAGATATAGGTCAGATAATCCTGGATCCGCGCGGTGAGGCCGGCCCCGCGATAATTGACATATCCGATCGCCAGCAACAGCAGGAATCCGACGATCATCGTTCCAAGATGGACCGTCGTTCCCATCACCTCGTAGAGCGCGGGCCCCTTTATGCCGGGCAGCAACGCCTCGATCACCCAGCTCGTCGACACGACCCCGAATGCGGACGCGGCGACATAGGTGAGCACCATCAGCCACCCGGTCATGAACGACGCCGGAGCGCCGAAGACATTATAGGCATAGGCGATCGACCCGCCGGTCACGGGATAACGGATCGCGAGCTTCGCGTAGCAAAGGCCGATGGCCGACATGAAGATGCCGGCGACCAGGAAAGCAAGGCTCGCGCCGAGCGCCCCGCCCTCAAGCAGCCAGGTCGACATGATGATGATCCAGCCGACACCGACGATCGTGCCGAAGGCGAGATTGAAATATTGCACGAACCCGATGTCGCGCTTGAGCCCCTGCTCATCCATGCCGATGCGCCCCACCTATCGAGTGTCAGGAAGCCCACATCCTGGGCGCGGAGAGCACCCGGCGGACCAGGGGCTCGAATTCCCTGAGCGGCAGGGTGTCGTATGTGGGATCGAACGACATCTGGTCGTATTTTTCACAGAAATCGACGGTGGCCTGAAAATGGGGATGGTCGCGGAACATGTCGCGCGCGTTCCGGTCGCGTCCCTGCCCGTCCAGATGCCAGAAATAATAGCCCTGGAAGACCGCGTGGTTCTTCACGATGAAATGCTGTTCCTCGGTGACGTACGGCTTGAGGATGCCCGCAGCGACATCGCCATGATTGTGCGGAGAGAGCGTGTCGCCAATGTCGTGGAACAACGCCATGACGACATAGTCATCGGGCCGGTGATCGCGCAGCGCGCGTGTCGCCGTCTGCAACGAATGCTCGAAACGGTCGACATGATGGCCGGCATCGTCGCCGAGGAGGAATTTCAGATGATCCATCACCGCGTCGGCATGCTGGGTCACGCACCGCGATCGGTCGAATCTCTCCGTCGCCAGCCGATAATCCTCGGCATCGCCATCGGCCATGTGATAATATTTAACCCGGTTCATCGTTGACCTCCCTGGCTGGCTGGAATGATTGGCGGGACCGTGCGGGAGGCTCAGCCCCGCTGATGCGCGGCACGGGTCATGGCGTCAGCCCCGATATCGTCGCGCCGCCATCGACCACGAGCGTCTGTCCCGTCATGTACGCGGCGGCATCCGATGCCAGATAGCCGGCGGCACCCGCGATTTCCGCCGCTTCCCCGATCCGCTGCAATGCCGTCGCCTGGACGACGCGCGCCTGCGCGCGCGGATCCTCCCATAGCGACCGTGCGAAATCGGTGCGGATCAGGCCGGGTGCGATCGCGTTCACCCGCACATCATGCGGTCCGAATTCAAGCGCGAGGTTGCGTGCAAGCTGGAGGTCCGCCGCCTTCGAGACATTATAGGCGCCGACCACCGTCGAGCCCGTCAGCCCGCCGATCGAACTGATCAATATGATCGATCCCCGACGCCGCGCGATCATCCCCGGCGCGACGAGTTGGACGAGCCAGTGATTGGACAGGATGTTGTTCGACAGGATCTTCTCGAACTGCTCGTCGGTGATATCGAGCATCGGCCCGTAAACAGGGTTGGTCGCGGCGTTGCAGACCAATATGTCGATATCGCCCAGTCGATCGCGTGTTTGCTCGACCAGCCGCGCCAGATCCTGTTTCCGCGAAATATTCGCCGCGACGGCGATGGCGATACCATCGCCATGACGCCGGTTGATGTCATGCGCGACCGCCTCGCATGCCTCGACCTGCCGGGAGGAGATCACGACGCGCGCGCCCTGGCTGGCAAGCTGGCGCGCGATCGCCTCTCCGATTCCGCGCGACGAGCCGGTGATGAGCGCAGTGCGCCCGGTCAGGTCGAAAGCGGCCGTTCCCGCACCCCGGCAAGGATCGGGACTATTCGGCACGGACGTCATCCCGCAGGATGTCGGTACGAAAGCCGCTGGGATCGCCATATTTGACAGCCCTGGGCCACAGCTCGTCCAGCGTGTCCGCCTGGTACATGCGCCCCGCCTTCACGACATAGCGCAGCGACAGGGTGTTGCGGATATTCGCGCGCGGGTCCGCGTCGAGCACGAGCAGGTCCGCGATCTTGCCGGTCTCGATGCTCCCGAGCTCACGATCCAGACCGATGAAGCGGGCACTGTCGATCGTCGCCGCTTCAAGGGCCTCGTCGTTGCTGAGGCCCGATTGGCCGCTGGTCATCGTCCAGAGTTCCCAATGCGTCCCCAGTCCGACGACTTCGCCATGCGCGCCCACGGCGACATGGCCGCCTTCACGCTTGATCCTGCGCAATCCGTCGGCGACGACCGGAAACAGATATTCGGTTTCCGGCTTCTTGTTGAAGATCCGCCGCGCCGTGCCGCGCTGCCACGAGGTCCAGCGGCTGGCCTTGCTGTCGGTGAGCAGGTTGTTGCGGCTGTACCAATATTCGAGCGCCGAACCGTTCGAGAAATCGCTCAGATAGATCTGCGCCGAGTTCGTCGATCCGACCTTGCCGAAGAACTGCACCACATCGTCGTAGAGCCTGTACTGCAGGGGGTGTTCCCAGCCCGTCAGCCCGTTCATCGCCTGGCCCAGCATATAGTTGAGCGGACCAAGTTCGGTGGTCACGGTCATGTTCCGCATCCGCGCCGCCTCGACGATCATCTGGCGCTGCTTGCGGTTGCACAGCAGATAATCCTTGAGCGAGAGCACGCCATAACTGGCCGCTCGATCGACATGATCGAGCGCGTCTTCGAACGTCTCGATGTTCCGGAGCAATCCGCCCGGCCCGGTGCAGGTCAGCGCATATCCGGTCGAATAAGTGCGTGGACCGACGATCCGCCCCGCCTCGACCAGATCGCTGATCGAGAATTGCGGAACCGGCGAACCGAACGGATCATGGATCGTAGTGACGCCGTAAGCGAGATAGGCCGAGGAATCGAGGCGGCGCAGGTTGATGATGTCGCTGCCCTCGTCCTCATGGATCGAGTGGGCATGCACATCGAACATGCCGGGCATGATGTATTTTCCGCTCGCATCGACGGTCCGCGCATCGGCCGGCGTATCGCAGCGCCCGACACAGGTGATCCGTCCATTGGTGACGACGACATTGCCGGTGACGACCTGTCGCTGGTTCATCGTGATCACGGTCGCATTCGCGAAGACGATCGAACCGCGCGCGATCGCGCGTGGCAGCACAAGGCCGCTGGGCGTCGATCGCAATGTCTGCGACGACACGTCGTAGCTCGTCAGCGCACCGCCGCTGGCCATCTCCAGAACATTGTCGTCGCGCCAGTTCAGGTAGCGCGCGCCCTTGCGGGTGATCTGTTGCGCGTCGGGCCCGGTGGTATCGACCAGTTCGCCGGGAACCGATTTGAGCCGCACCAGATAGGCGTCCTGATACTGGCCGATGGCGAGCAGCTTGCCATTGGGCGACAATGCCAGTTCGGACACGGGGCCCGCGACGGTCACGATCGGCTGGTCGGTCTTCGACTGCGGATCGAACGCGGTGAGCGTCATCCCCTTGTCGCCCGGTTTCAGGAAGAAGCGCTTGCCCGGATGCGCCGCATTGCCGGATGACGCGCCCTTGTCGCGCGCGACGATCGTCGCGGTGCCCCCCGTCGCCGGCAGCGATACCAGTTCCCAATATTGCTTGTCGGCGGTGAAGGTAAGCGCTGCCGGCCAGCGATCCGCGAGGATGCGCGCGCCATCGGCGCTGAAGGACGGCCGCATATAGAGCGCCGGTTCAAGGGAAATCTGGCGCGCGACCGCGTCGGATGCCTTGACCATCCAGATATGACCGGCGCGAGCCTCCGTCGCGGTGGTGAAGACGAACGCCTTGCCGTCGCCCGACCAGGATGGCGTGAGTTGAACCGCATCGTCCCCGCCCGCGCTGATCGCGCGCGGTGTCGCATGTCCAGTCGAGGTGAGCCAGAGACGGCCGGCCGCCTCGAACAGCGCGTGCTTGCCGGTCGGCGATGTCAGCGGCCAGCGCACGAAGCGTGGACTGAAGCTGTCATCCTCGATCCGCACGTTCGCGCGGGTCATCTGCGATATCTCGCGCTTGACTTCGGCGGTGAACTCGATCGTGGTCGTCCTGGCATCGTCGAGCCAATAGCGCTTCAGCTTGCCACCGATGCTCAGGACCAGGGACTTGCTGTCCTTCGCCCAGCTATATCCCGGCAGAATGCGGTCCTGGTAATTGGGAAGGTTGGTGCCGGCGTCCCGCGTGATCGGGTCGACGACGATCCTGTCCTCACCGGTCTTGAGGTCGCGGAGCCAGAGCGCTGTGCGACCCGTCATCTCATGGCCGGCCTGCTCCACCCGTCCCTCGGGAATGCGCCGTGCGAAGGCAAGCCACCGGCCGTCCGGCGACACTTCGGGCGCGAGTTCGGTCAGGTAGAGCGGGAACGGCCGTTCCGATGCCCAGTCGCCGAAATACCGGTCCTTGGTTTCGGTGACATCCTGCACCTGCCGCGTCTTCAGGTCGATGCGCTGGATACGCCGGGGATTGCCGCCATAGGGTGAAGTCTGGAAATAGACGAACTGGCCGTCGGGCGACACGCTCGGCCATTGATGGCGGTCGGCGCCGTTCCACAGGTTCGTACCACGCCAGATCTCGTTGCGATCCTCGGTGATGTCCGGGCGCCCGGAAATGCCGACAAGCTGCTCGGGCGCGCCGCCATCGACCGGCACCCGCCACACCGTATCGGTGGTGACGATGAAGCCCATGCCGGGCCGTTGGAACCGGCGCGTGGCGACGATGCTCTGCCCATCGGGTGTCCAGGCCGGTTCCGCGAAGCGCGAATCCTGATCCGGGTGGAGCGGCCGCGGATTCGATCCGTCGGCATCCATCAGCCAGAGATTGTCCTGCGAGCTGCGGTCGGAGACGAACGCGATCGTCCTGCCATCGGGCGAATAGCGCGGATGGTAGTTCACCGATATGCCCGACGCCTTTGTAAGCAGGGTCGCGGCGCCACCATCGGCCGCAACACGATAGATGTTGCCGAGCAGGTCGAATATGATCCAGCGTCCGTCAGGCGATATGTCGGCGGACATCCAGGTGCCTTCGCTGACATTGAATTCGATCTGGCGGGTCTCGCCGCGCGGGACGGAAACATCCCATTTGGCGTCGCTCGTATCGGCGGCGCGCGCATGGCCCGCCTGGGCAACCGCGATGGCGGCGAGGATCGGCGCGACGGATAGGAATTTCATGGCATTTCCCCATTCACTCTTACGGATGCTTCAGCGTGGTCGGGCTGCTTCGCATCATAGTCGGACATAAATCCTGGATGACGGGATCGGAGGCGCTTGTCGGTCATGCGGCCAGTCCGGGTCATGTAATCATGCGCGAAGTCGAGCGGATTCAGGCCCATCTTCTCGCTGAAATTCTCATACCAGGAGAAGCTTTTTGCCGCGGCATCGCTGAGCAGGGTCACCGCCGGGCGCCTCAATTGCTCGAAGAGTTCCAGCATGCGCGGAATATCGCCGCCTGAAGTCGAGAAGACGTCGCCAAGCGCGATCGCGTCCTCCATCGCCAGGCGAGTGCCGGATCCGATCGAGAAATGGACACTGCGCTGCGCATCGCCCAGCAGCACGATATTGCCGTGCGTCCAGCGCGCATTCTGGACCACCGGAAACTGGCGCCACGGCGAATGATTGGCGATGAGGCGATGGCCGCGCAGATCCTCGGCGAAGACATGCTCGATGAAATTCTGTCGCGCGTCGTCGGTCATCGCATCCAGCCCGCAGGCCAACCATGTGGCTTCGTCGCATTCGGCCACGAATGTGCTCATGTCGGACTGATAGGGATAATAATGGCCGACAAAGGAGCCGCCGCGAAAGGCGCGAAAGGCAAGAGCGGGACGGTCGAAGGCGAACTGGACGCCATACCATGCGAACCGGTTGGTCAGCATGTAGACCGATGTGCCGAATTCCTGCTCGAAACCGGCCCGCACCAGCGAATTGACACCGTCCGCGCCCACGACGAGATCGGCATCGAGATAGTCGCCCACCGCCTCGACACCATGATCGAAGCACATTTCGACGCCCGCCTCGGCACAGCAGGACTGCAGGATGTCGAGAAGGCGCAATCTCGAAATGCTGCCCGCCTTCGCCTCGGAATCGATGACGACCGACCCGGCCGGAACCGTGATGAGTTGCTCGCCCAGCATTTCCATCGCAGCCGAGATCTGGATGTACGACGCGGGATCGGCACGTTTGAGATGCTGCAACCCCTGGTCGGCGAGGACGACGCCAAAGCCATAGGTCGCGCCTTTGGGATTGCGCTCGAACACCCGTATCCGGGCATCAGGGTTCGCCTTCTTGGCGAGAATCGCGAAGTACAGGCCGGCGGGTCCGCCGCCGATGATATTGATCTTCATGAGGCCCTCGCGGCAGCAGGGAGGAACGCGCCGAATGTTTCGCCGAGCCAGTTTCGAATGGTTTCGCCGGCGATCAGTTGGCCGTCGACGCCGTCTGGGGACAATCGGCGGCCATGATGATCGCCGGGTATCGCCTCCAGCACCTTGTCGGACGATCCGATGGCGGCGAAGATCAGCGCGATGTCGGCGGGGAAGACGCAATTGTCCCCGGTATATTGGATGAGCAGGCTGGGTTGGCCGATCGCGGGCGCACACGGCTCCACCGCTGCCCGCGAGCTCAATCCAGACCAGGTCGACAGCCAGCTTTCCGCCGTGCAGATGCGCGCGAAGCCGATCGAGCCCCAGTTGGAAACGAAAGGGTCGGTGCCCCATAGCGACCCGAAACGGCGATCGGAGGGATCGAGCGTCAGATCGAAGCAGCGAAGGTCGGCATCGGTCCGCCAGACCGTGATCAGCGGCGAATGCGCCGCATCGATGCGCGTGGCGCGATCGGTTGCGCCGGCCTTGAGTTTGCGGCGCGCGACGGTGCGGCGCTCGACAATGGTGCGCGCCGTCTGATCGATACGCGCGACACGAAGCGCCTGAGCGGCCCTGTAACGCGCCACGAATTCGGGCGAATAGCAGGGGCCAGATGGATGGGGCGGGTAGCCGTTCTGCTCCGAAAACGGATCGAGCATCGGCTCCACCGAACGAGGATCGTTTTCGTCGACCACGGACGGATCGAGGGCATTCATCAGCAGCCGCCCCTGGCCGGGATGGGGTGAAACCAGGATGACGCCATCGGGAACGGGCAGATCGGCGGTGGATAGCCCGGTCGGTCGGCCCGCCGGCGTGGTCGCCAGCCGATCGCCGGGTGCGGCACCGGCTTGCTGATTGTACAGCGCATAGAGCCCGGCTCCGCCGGAATTGCCCAGCAGCACGATCTTCTCGAAACCGGCCTGCCGCAGGAATGCGAGCCCCGCCGCGACATCCAGCAGCGCGATTTCATGTTCCAGCCGGATGTCGTTGCCGGGCGACCGGGGCGCCTGCACCCAGACCGCCGCGCCGGCCTTCAGGATATCCGGCACCAGATAATGCGACACCAGCACTTCGCGCGGATGCATGAGGCACACCACAAGGCGCTCGCCACCGGTCGAGAACAGGAAGCCCGATGTTACGGCGCCATCGGCGGTCGAGAGGCTGTGGCTCGAAAGCGACATCCCCTCTGGCAGCCGCGCCGGATTCCAATGCGCGCCTCGCAGGCCGGCGGTAGCAGTGCGCCCCTTGATCGTCACAAATAACTCCTTGTGATTGCTCCGCCCGGCCCGATCCGGAAGCGCGCGCGGTAATTCCCTGAAGCGACCGGCTCCGGAGCGTGACAGGCCATGCAGCGAGACGCTGGGCGCGCCCCTGGGCCCCGGTCAGAACCGGAAGCCCAACTGCACGCCATATGTCCTTGGCGGCGCCAGCAGATCGAGTTGGCCGAAGAAGCCGAGCGCCCGGATCACATTCTGCTTGTAGACCCTGTTGGTCAGGTTCCGGCCGAACACGGCGATGCTCCATCGCTTGTCGGCGGTATCGAAACCGATCCTGCCATTGAGAATCTCGTAGGAGTCCTGCTGGCCGTAACGGTCGTTCAGATTGTTGAAGGCAGTGAAGAACACCCGCGACTGATGGTAGAGATCGCCCTGGATGTACGCGCTGCCCGCCCCGCCGATTTCGCGGCTGTACTGGGCGGACAAAGTCGCCGCGAATTTCGGCGCACGCGGCAGCCTGTTGCCCGACAGATCGACGATGAGCGTTCCGTCGACCTCGCTGTTGGGCGAAAGGAAGCGCTTGTATTTCGCATCCAGCAACGAGACGCCGGCGCTCAGCCTGAGCCCCTCGACCGGCAGGGCCGAGAGTTCGAATTCCAGCCCCTTCACTTCGGCGGAAGCAGCGTTGCCGACCTCGGTCGTCGCGCCGGTTTCGGGATCGGGCGCCGGAAGCGCCTGGTTCACCTGGATGTTGCTATAGTCGTAGAAGAAGGCGCTCGCATTGAACCTGAGCTTGCCATCGAGCCAGGTCGAACGCAGCCCCGTTTCATAGCTCCAGATGGTCTCCGGATCGAACACGTCGCGCGCGCTCTCGTTGAAGCCGCCGGACTTGAAGCCCTTGGTGACCGATGCATAGAGCATCACATCCTTGCTCGGGCTGAACTCGACCGCCAATCGGGGCGTGAACGAATTCCATGATTTGCGCCCCCGTTCATCCACCCCGAGCGACGCATCGGCGTTCACATATTGGATCGCCGATTTGCTCTCCCGGCCAAAACGCGCGCCGGCGGTGACGCGGAACTGCTCGCTCAGCGCATAGGTTGCCTGGCCGAAGGCGGCATATGCCTCGGACCGCTGATCGAAATCGCGCCCGATCGGGCCGTTGGAAAGCCCCAGCGAGTCGAACAGCGGGGTGGTATAGACGCCGCGCTCGCGCCGCTTGTCGCGAAGGTAGAACAGGCCCGCGACCCATTGCAGCGGTCCACTGCCTTCGCTGGAGAACTGGAGTTCCTGCGAGAACCAGCTGACCTTGCCACCATCGGTAAATCCGTTGAAATACGGAACCTCGGTACCGTCAATGTCGATATCCTCGGCCGCCTTGTTCGCCTGATACGCCGTCAGGCTGCGCAGATTCACATCGCCAAGCCGCCAGGTGAGATGCGCGCTTGCACCATATTGCTTGAAATTCTGGACCGATCGCTTGTCCGAATAGATCACCATCGGATCATCGGGGACCGTGCCGGGGGCAAGCCCAAAGCTCGGCAGCAGATCGACCTGCGGCGCGAAGACGTTCTTGTTGATCTTGAATCCCAGCGTGCGGGAATCCTTTTCGTGGCTGTAATTGCCGATCAGCAGCAGCTCGACATCCTCGTTCGGGGTCAGCAGCAGTTGCGTGCGACCAGCCCAGTAGTTTTCGTCGTCGATGCGTGTGTTGAGATAGGGGTTGCGCCTGAATCCGTCGCGATCCGTGTTCAGGAACGTGGCGCGCAATGCCACCTTGTCACTGACGATCGGCACATTCACCAACAGCCGTTCGCGAAGGCGATCGAAGTTTCCGATCTCGAGGTCGCCCTCAAGCTCGAAATCCATGGTCGGCCGCTGGGTGATGATGTTCACCACGCCGGCGGTGGCATTGCGGCCATAAAGCGTGCCTTGCGGCCCCTTGAGCACTTCGACGCGATCGACGCCGAGGAATTCCTGGAGCGCTGCCTGGGTGGTGACCTGGTAGACGCCGTCGACATGGACCGCGACGCTTTGATCGCCGCCGAAATTCGTGCCGACACCGCGCACATAGATCTGCGCTGTGGCGGTGTTGGTAGAGACCGCCACGCCCGGCGCGATCAGTTGCAGGTCCAGCGTGCTTTCGACGCCGGCCTCCTTGAGCGCATCCCCCGTCATCGCGACGATCGAAAGCGGCGTTTTCTGAATCGAGGAAGAGCGACGCTCGGCGGTCACGACAATGTCGCCAAGGCCGGGATCGGCGGCGGCTTCGGTCGCCGATTGATCGGCATCGGCCTGCGCCAGAGCGCTCGAGGACATGACGGCGATCGCGATCGCGCTCGAGCAGACCCACGTCCTTTTGAAATGTCGCATCTGGCTCCCCCTTTTTCTCGTATCGGACTTTAGTGTTGATAATCTGACACTAGAGTTGATTCGAGTCAAATGGAAATCCGATCACGCGGCATTGCATGTCCACAAGTCAGGTTTTCCGGGGAAAAATGATGGCCGGCAGGCAGGCACGCATCAAAAAGCAGAACGGCGAGCCCGCTTTCGCGCACCCGCCGTCCTCGCATGTCCATGATTGGATCGGTCGTCAGCTTCGCCTGGAGAGCTTGTCCGCGATATCCTGCCTGAGCGCCGGCTTGCTGACCTTGCCGACCTTGGTGACGGGAAATGTCTGCACGATCTCGATATGGTCGGGGTGCTTGTACCGCGCGAGCCCACGTTCCTTCAGATATAGGCTCAACGCCGCGACATCGGGCATCGCCTGCCCGACCTCCGGGATCACATAGGCGCAGACCCGCTCCCCAAACTCCCGGTCGGGCATTCCCACCACCGCGACCTCGCGCACCGAGGGATGATCGAGGACCGCGCGCTCGACTTCCTCGGCGCTGATCTTCTCGCCGCCCCGGTCGATATTGTCCTTGATGCGCCCTTCGAACGAATAGAAAATCTGCCCGTCGATCTCGTGCGCGCGCATGAGATCGCCCGAGCGGTAGAAGCCGTCGGCGGTGAATGCCTTTCCGTTATGCTCCTCGGCCTTGTAATAGCCCGCGATCGTATAGGGGCCCCTGCAACACAATTCGCCGACCTCACCGATCTCGACCGGCACTTCGCTGCCGGGATGCAGGATCCTGATTTCGTCGGCCGGGCTGAGCGGCTGCCCCACCGTGGCGCCCCTTGCCCGGGCGGGATGGCCAGGCGTCGTTCGCATGCAAAGCCCCTCGCTCATGCCGAACAGGTGATGGCCGGGGACATTGAAGCTGCGCTCGACAAGATTGGTCTCACCGGCAGTGATCAGGTCGCGTAGCGATGACAGATCGTGATCCTGTGCGATGCCGGCATCGATGATCCGCACGATCAGGGGAATGCTGGCGACCGTCATGGTCACGCGATGCTCGGAGATCGCCCTCAGCATCGCCGAAGGATCGAGCGATTGCTGGACGATCACGCAGCCGCCGCGCAGATGCGCCGGTGGCGCGCCGCAGACGATCCCCGCATTGTGGATGATCGGCAGCGGCCAATAGACCCGCACATCCCCGTCATAACCCGACGCGTCCGCCCAGGCCTCCATATTGTAGAGATATTCATTGTGGAAACGGGGAATGATCTTGGGAATGCCCGTCGTTCCGCCCGACAATTGGAACATCGCGATGTCGAACGGGTCGATATCGAGCGCCGCCAGCCGCGCACGGGCAACCGCGGGATCCTGACTGCGGACCAGTGCCTCGAAGCCATGACCGCCTTCTGGCGGATCTCCACATATCGTGATGAGGAATTCCAGCGACGGGCATTTGCCGGCCATCGCGAGCGCAAAGTCCGGCAACTCGCCTCCGCGGAAATTCGCCTGGACGATATGCCCCCGCGCTTCGGTAAAATCGGCGATGAAGCCTATTTCCTGCTCCCGGTGATTGGGGAGAGTCGCGATCGGAACGATGCCGGCCTTGAAACAGCCATAGAGGCAGAAGAACAGTTCCTCGACATTGCCGATCTGGAATATCATCCGGTCGCGCGGCTTCAGGCCAAGTTCGAGCAAGGCCGCGCCGAAGCAATCCGACATCGTGTCGAGCTGGCCATAGGTGTAGCGACGGCCGGACTCGCAGCCGATCAGCGCTATCCTGTCGGGCGCCTGGCGGGCGGCTTCGTGAAATGCCTGCCCCAGGGGCACATCCCCCAGAATGCCACGGTCATGATAGGCACGCAGACGTCCGGCGTCCGGATAAACCACACCCGGCAAAGGGTGACGAACCCCCACTGTGTCGACGATATCGTCTTCTTTCTGGCCAATTCGCATTTTCACTCTCTCTTGAACCCGGACTTTCATGCGGACCGCTCAGTCCGTCTCCGCCAGCACGGCGGCCAGCACGTCGAAAATCTCGTCGATCTGCCCGGCCGTGATGATGAGCGGCGGCGCCAGAATGATGGCACCATGCTGACCGTGCAGCTGGATGCCACGCGCCCGACAGCGGCGCGCGATGCGCGATACCGGATCGGCTCCGTCCGCATCGGGCAGCAAATGGATACTGCCGCCAAGGCCGACGCCGTCGACACGGGCTATGCCGGGGTGGCCGGACAATGCCCGCAAACGCGCCTGGAATACGGGGATCACCGATCTGGCATGATCGAGTACGCCGCCGCTTTCCAACTCGGTCAGCGCGGCGGAGGCGATGCGCATCGCAACGGGGTGCATCGCCGTGGTTCCCGCGTGCGGAAATTCGCCGATAACCTCGCAAAACCCATCGACCGCTTCACCGATCCGCCGCGACGGCAGTGTCGCCGCGAGCGCCGCATATCCGGAGGTCAGCCCCTTGCCGAGGACAAGAATGTCGGGGTGGCAATCGAGCCAGGCGCTCGCAAAAACGGATCCGGTCCTGCCGCAGCCGGTGATCACCTCGTCGAAGACGAGCAGGATGCCGTGCCTGTCGAGAAGCGAGCGAAGACCGGTAAGATAGCCCGGCGGTGGAACATGGAATCCCTCGACGACCGGGATGGGCTCGATGATCATCGCGGCGATCGTCCCGGCGCCCTGCTGCGCGATCAGGTCCTCAACCTCTTGCAGCAGCCGATCGACAAAAGCGTGTTCGCTCTCGTCCGGATCGCCATAGAGCGCGATATTGGGGCTCGATACATGGTGGATCAGCGTGTCTTCCGGGCCGAACAATTCCTTCATCCCGAGCCCCCCGAGACAGGACGCGAATATCGTCGTCCCATGCACGCTGCCGTGTCGGGCCAGCAGCTTTCGGCGTTCGGGCTGGCCGTTCGCCATGTGATAAAGCCAGGCCATCTTGACGGCCACTTCCACCGCTTCCGAACCCGAGTTCGAGAATGCGATGCGACCAAGTTCGAAGGGGGCGAGCGCCGCGAGTTGTTCGCACAGCATCACCGATGCATCGGTGCTGCAATTGTAGAGCGTGTGATAATAAGGAAGGATGCGCAGCTGCGTGGACGCCGCCTCGATGAGCGGCTGCGAACTGAAGCCCAGCGCGACATTCCATCCGCCGGAGATCGCGTCGATATAGCGGCGCCCCTCCATGTCGAAGACGTGGATTCCTTCACCCCGCACAATGACGAGGCCATCCTCGGGGGTCAGCTCGGACCATGGGCAATGCGCATGATATTGAACCGCGTGGCTGCGCTTCATGGTCGCCGTCATGGTGTCGATGCCGGTCATGATCTCTCCCTTCGCTATCTCATTGATGTCGAAAATTCGACGATATTGTCCACTCGCTTTCGCGCCGGATCAAGGATCGTCGGGCAAGCGGGCGTAGAAACGCCGATCCGGACGAGTGCCGTCCTTGTTGAGCGCATGCGCACGCAGCGTACCTTCCAGGATGTAGCCGCTGCGTTCGGCCACACCGATGCTCGCCTGGTTGTCGACATCGCAGATCAGGCAGATTTTTCGTGTCGCGGTCCGCTCGAACAGGAAGCGCGACACATGCCGGACCGCTTCCGTCGCAAACCCGCGCCTCTGGCTTTCGACATCGGTGAAATAACCGATCTCGACGATGTTCGCATGCCTGTCGATCGGCTGAGCATAGATCTGTGCCCGAAACGCCCCCTCGCCCCTGTCGACCGCGATCAGGCACAGGGCATCGCCCGCGTCCCAGGATGCGCCGAGCGATTCCAGAAAGCCGCCAACATCCCCGGCATCAAGATCCAGGATCTCGTCAGGCATATAATGGCCGATATGCCGGCGATTGCGTGCGAGTATCCCGGCATAGGCATGCGGGTCATATTCGCTGCACGGCACAATCCACAGCCGATCGGTTTCGAGGCGGAATGCCCGGCGTGGCAGAGGGTCGTTTTTCCACATTCTTCCAGATTCCCGGTTCGGTCCGCGCGAAGCGGGCACAGGATCCGACGGCGCTAGGCCGCCAATCGTTCGCGCATCGCAGCGATTTCGCCGCGCGCGATCGACTCGGCGTGAACCGCGTCCGGCCCGTCGGCGAGCCGGATGGTGCGGGCATAGACCCAGGCGCGAGCGAGAAAATGATCGTTGGTGACACCCGCGGCACCGTGCGCCTGGATCGCGCGATCGACGATTCCCGCCACGATATCGGGGGTCACCAGTTTGATGAGCGCGATCTCGCGCCGAGCATTTTTCGCGCCGTGCGCATCGATCAGCTCCGCGGTTCGCAGAACGAGCAGGCGGGCCTGTTCGATCTCGGCGCGCGAACGGGCGATGTCGAGCCGGATGGTGCCGAAGTCCGCCAGCGGCCGCCCGAACGCGACCCGCGCGATGGAGCGCTGGCACATTGCTTCCAGCGCCCGTTCCGCGATGCCGATCAATCTCATGCAATGATGGACCCGGCCCGGCCCCAGCCGACCTTGCGCGATCTCGAAACCGCGCCCCTCGCCCAGGATGAGGTTCGCGGCGGGAATCTCGACATTCTCGAAAGTCACTTCGGCATGCCCGCCGAAATGCGCGTCGGTCCCGGCATAGACGGGCATATGCCGAACGATCGACAGGCCGGGCGTGCCGCGAGGCACGAGAACAATGGACTGCTGCTTGTGCCGGGCGGCGTCCGGATCGGTCTTGCCCATCACGAAGAAGATTTCCGCGCGCGGATTCATCGCGCCGGATGCGAACCATTTCCGCCCGTTGACGACATATGTGTCGCCGCGCCGTTCGATCCGCGTCGCGATATTGGTCGCGTCCGAGGACGCGACATCGGGCTCGGTCATGCAGAAAACCGAACGCAACACGCCGCGCAGCAACGGATCGAGCCATTGCCGCTGCTGCGCGACCGACCCGAATTTCAGCAGGACTTCCATATTGCCGGTATCGGGTGCGCTGCAGTTGAACACCTCCGGCGCCCACAACACCCGGCCCATGATTTCGCCAAGTCGGGCATATTGCCGGTTGGTCAGGCCAGCGCCCGATCCATAGTCCCGCGTCACGAACAGGTTCCACAACCCGGCCTCGCGCGCCTTGCTTTTCAGCTCCTCAAGCAATGGCGGCATGTGCCATTCGGGCTGCGTGGTATCGATCGCCTCGTAGAATGCGTGTTCGACCGGGTGGACATGGGTGTCCATGAATGCCTGGAGGTCGCGCGCCACGGTCTCCAGCCGGCTATCGCTCATATCCATCAGCGATAGCCCCCGGCGAGAAGCGCGCCACAGCCCGGTGCCTGCGCGTCGAGCCCAAGCCGCTTGAGCATCTGATGAGTGGTCGCGATCGCCGCTGTCACGACGGGCCGCTGGAGCCGGGTCTCGACGATCGGCACGGACGCCAGCGACGGCATCTGGACGCACGCGGAAAGAACCACCGCGTCGGCACCGGCGACATTGAGGCCTTGCGATATCTCGACCAGCGCCAGAGGATCCCGACGGCCGACCTCCAGATTGTCCGCGATGCCGAGCGAGATGCAGTCCGTTACCTCATAGCCTTCATGCTCGATATATTCGACGACGAGGCGGGTGAGCGATTCGACATAGGGCGTGACGATCGCGACCTTCCTGATCCCCATCGTCGACAGCGCCTCGACCAGCGCGCCCGCGCTCGACACCACGGGCGCGTCGGCACCCTCGGCCAGGGCGACCTTGGCCAGCCGCGCCTCGCTCTCGCGATGATAGCCGGCGCCCCGGCTCATGATCGCCACCAGGCAGGCATAGCCCATCACGTCGACACGCGCGTCGGCGAGCTCGACCGCGCAGCGGCTGGACTCGCCGTCCATCGCCGAAAGCTCCTCCTTCGACACCTTGCGCATGCGCATGCGGCTGGAATGGAAGCTGAACGTATCTTCGGGAAACAGCGCGCGGCGCGCATTGAGCATCGCCGGAATCTCGATCTCCATCGTCGTGTTGGAGCTCGGAACGATCTGGCCGATCCGATAGGTCTTCATTGTCATTCGATACCCCGATCATCGCATCATCTGATTCTCTCCATTTATGTCGAATATTCGACGTTAGTGTCAATAGATGTGCGAGCAGGTGCGCTCACCGCGAATGCGGCAAGCGGGGTCAGCCCTTGGGCGTGCCCGATTTCTCGATTGAAATGGCGTTTTCCAGAAGCGCGATATTGGTCTTCAGCAAGGCGAAAGCCTGGTCGACGCTGCTGCCCTGCGACGTCGGCACGTCCGCCCAGCTCAGCGAACGGACGGCCATTTCGGCGAATTGCTCAGCCACCTCGACGGCAGTCCGGTCGCCGTCCGGCGCATACCACCAGGCCGTCCAGTTCCCCATGCCGATCAGGGCGAAGGCCGCGACACGCGGATCGACCGGGCGGAAATCTCCCGATTGAATGCCATCGGTGATCATATCGACAAATGCCTTCAGCACGCGCCGTTTCGCCTGCTGGTGCTCTTCCGCCAAGTTCACCGGCAATCTGGACTCGTTCGTTTCGAGGACCTTGATCACCAGCGGCGACCTGATGATCCAGGCGACCAGTTCCGCCATCGCATTGCGGAGCCGATCCGCCGGTTGCAGCCGGCTGTCCCGGCGATGCTTGTCGAGGATCGTGACCGGATAGGTCGTCGCTTCCTCGACCAGCGCGGTCAGCACTTCGTCCTTGTTCTTGAAATAATAATAGAGCGACGGGCGGCTCAGGCCCACGGCGTCCGCAATGTCCTGGATATTGGTGGAGGCGAAGCCCTTCTCCGCGAACAGCGCCGCGGCCTTCTGAAGCAGGTCGCCACGGATCATCTTGTTTCTAGGCCCCTTGGCGCTCACCGGGTTCACTCCGTTCATCATCGTCCCCCGCAAATGCGCCATCGCGCCAAGGGTGACAGGAAATTGCACATGGGCACACCGCCCGCCACAGCCTTTTGGAAGCTCAATTGATTTGACACAAGAGTTGACAATTCAACAATTGAGTCTGATTTTAGCGTCATCAGCCTTTAGGTGCGCTCATGACAACTCCCCTTCCCCCCTTGTCCCTCAACGGTGTCGACCACACCGCCTTTCCGACGGCGAAGCCGAAGGAAACCATCGAATTCTATCGCGACGTGCTCGGGCTGCCCGTGCTTCATGCGATCACGGCAAAAGGATGGGGGTGGAAAAACGGCTATCCGGACTTCTTCCATTTCTTCTTCGACGCCGGGCGCGGCAGCACCATCGCGTTCTTCTACCATATTGGCAGCCCCCCGCCGCCGCGTCCGGAAAATCCGTTCGGCTATCAGGCACAGGCGCGCCATACGGCATGGTCGGTCGAAACCGACGAAGAGATGATCGCCTGGCACACCCGCCTCAAGGCCAAAGGCGTCAAGGTGACGCCCCAGATCCGGCACGAACTGATCGAGTCGATCTATTTCCTCGATCCCAATGACTATCCGCTCGAAATCACGCGGCGGCTTCGCGACCTGACGCCGCTAGACAAGAGCGACGCCGAAAGATCGCTGATGGCCATCGCCGAAACCTTCGGCCCCAATCCCGAAGGCGCCACGATCACCGGACGGTCGATCGAGGATATGTGGCGGCTGAAGGCAAGGATCGTCCGGGACACATACGGGTTCCACCAGATCGACCCGGCCGCCCCCGCAATCTATGTGCCGTGCCTGCCCGAATATCGACCGCTGATCGACTATGCGGACCGTTCGGATCTCATGCTCACGCCGATCGGCGACGACTATGTCTGCGTGTCCGCCCCCGGTTTGTTGGAACTGTCGCGCGCGGACGTGAAGCTCGACGAGGCATTGTGGTTCAGCATGCTCGTCGGCGGCCTCAACGGTGATGTTTCCGAATTCACCACCGAGACGCTTTCGATCACCACGTCCGCCAGCATCGCCGCGATGGAGCCATCATGACCCGCCCAATGCCCCTTTTCCTGAACGAACGGGTCGAGCGCAAATATGGCTTCTCCCGCGCGGTCCGATGCGACAATCTGCTTTTCGTTTCCGGCACGGTCGGCGTCGATGCGGAGGGCACCGTCGTCGGGCAAGGGTCGATGGCCGACCAGGTCGCACAAGCCTATGAGAATTTGCGCTCGATACTCGACCGCGCGGGCGCGACGCCCGCCGATGTGGTGAAGGAGACGATCTTCACCACCGACATCCAGCGCTTCCTGTCCGAGTCTGCGGCACGGCATGACTTCTATGTCGCCGGGCTGCCGCCGGCGACCACGGGCGTCGAAGTCAAAAGCCTCGCCATGCCGGAATTGATGATCGAGATCGAACTGATCGCTTATCTCGGCACCCCATCCTGAGCTGAGCAGGGGACAAGGCCCACGCCGATCGCCCCGACCGTCATTGCTCCCTTGTGGACAGGCATTTGTGAGGGGGAGGCCTGCCAGGCTCGCACCCCGCTGAGCGCTGAAGCCTCTGCCGAACCTCCCCCAAGCCTCGCGGCTCGCTACCGATTGTCGGCCTGCCCGCGCAGGGCGAGCAACCCTTTTCGCGCGATGCGATAGGGGCCGCCTTCCTTGCTGGCGATCATCCTTTTGCGCTTGAGCGATCTGAAAATATCTATCGTGCAATTGGACAGCCGCCAGCCTTCATGCGTGAAGCAATCGACTTCGTCGATGCGGCCGGTATCTTCATCCCGCCGGTGAACGATACGCCCACCTCGCGCCAGCACGTGGAGCACGCGCTGTTCGGTCTTCGAAACATTCATGATTGAACTTTGCCCGTTCCGGCCCGCCATCTCGCGATCGCACCAGCTGAGCATGCGATATGGCTGGCATGTTGAACCACGCCGCGGAACAGCATGCGAAGAAGCGCATGGTTCCGCCGCGCAAATGGGCAGCAGACGGGGCGACACGCCCCGAGGCCGCCTATTTACGGGCTACAAGCTCAAAGATAGGCATGGGGCGGACGTAATCGCGAAAATGGCGCGGTGCAAGACGCCGGAGCCTGTATCACGCCGCTCCTCCCGCAAGGGTGATGCGATGGCCGGGCACATGACGGAACGCCTTGGCACGGCAAGTGAACAGGATCACCTGCATTCGGTTCGCGGCCTCGGTCAGAATGTCCGTCATCGCCTCGAACCGGCCATCGTCGGAATAGACCAGCGGATCGTCGAGGATGAGCGAGACCGGCGCGCCCTTTTCCAGAAGGAGGTCGGCAAAGGCGAGCCGCGTGAGCACGGCGAGTTGTTCCTGCGTGCCACGGCTGAGATCGCCGCTGGCCTCCGCGGTTCCGTCCCGCGTGATTCCGGTCAGGCTCATCTCCTCGTCGAACTCGGGATCGCCACCGGGAAGGATCCGTTCGATGTAACGCGCCGCGCGTCGCGTGACCGGCCCCAAAAAGGTTCGGGATGCCTCGTCGCCGACTTCGCGCAAGGTCCGGCGCAGCAGTTCCAGCGCGTCCGCTTCGGCGACGAGCCGCGACAGGCGCGCAGCCGCGGCCTGTTCGAGTTCCTCCGCCTCGCTTGCCAGGCTCGCCGGCCCCTTGGGACCATCGCTGGCGACACTGGTCTCCAGCGACGCGATCCGCGCCGCCAGCTCCAGTTGCTCTTCGCGCCCGCGAACCTGTTCGCGCTCGATATTGGCAATGCCCTTGCGAAGACGTTCGGCATCGAAACTGGTCGCTGCCTGCCTTGCCTGATCGAGCGCCTCCGCTCGCCGGGCAAGCTCCTCCCGCGCGTCCTGACGCGATTGCCCGACGGTTTCGCGATCGGCCTCTCCGTGCAGCGCGACAAGCCTCTGATCCGCCGCTTCGGTTTCACGGGCGGCGCCCGCCCGCTCGGCCTGAAACTGGACGAGGCGTTTCTCATGTTCGTGGGCCGCGGCCTGAGCGGCTTCTAGATGGGACAGCGCGACGCGTTCTTCCTCGCGCACCGCCTGGAGCGTCGCGTCGAGAGCGGCAATGTCGATATCGATGTCCTCGCGAGCGGCTTCAGGCGCCTCGGCAAGCTCACCCAGCAAGGCCTTCAACGCATTCGACCCCGGCGCCAGCCCCAATCCCGCTTCGCCGGGACACAGAGTCTCGATCTGCCGCTTGAGCGTGGCGATCTCCTGCGCCGCCGCGCGCGCTTGCTCCGCCCGGCTGCGGGCGGCCGCATGGTTCGCCACGCCGAGCGCGCCAAGCGCGGAAGCGAGCGCTTCATCGGCCGAACGCAGGCTGGCTTCGGCCGACAGCCCGCCGGCATTGGGTGGCGTCACGACGATCCGCGCCACCCGTTCCAGCACGATCTCGGTCGGACGGACAAGATCGTGACGGCCGGCGGGCGCTTCGTCGCCGTCGATCTTCAACGAACCGTCGCCGAGCAATTCGATGTCGACGGCCACCGCCCCCGCCTCGAACAGGATGCGCGCCTCCGTGGCCTTGCGATCGAGCCTGGCAAGCGCCTCCAGCGCGTCGTCGTCGATCGCGAGCCTCGCCTCCACCTCCCGCTCGGCGATCAGGCCCTCGATCCGCCGCACTTCGACAAGCTGGGCCCGGGCGCGCTGCAATGCGCCGGACCGTTCGCGACCGGCCAGGATCGCGCGCGCCTGATCGAGCGATGACTCGGCAGCCGTCTTGCGGGTTCGGATCTCAGCAAGCGCCGCCCGCCTGGCCGCCACCGTTTCGAGAGCCGCCGCATTCTCCGCGCGTTGCTCCGCCAGCACCTTGTCTGCAGCGACCAGGGCGTCCGCGCAGGCGGCCGTGGCGATCACCGCCGCGTCATAGCGTTGCAGCCATTGCTCCGCACTGCGCAGCTTCGCTTCGATTTCGCCATGGCGGGCCGTCGCATTGGACAGACGAAGCTGAGCCGTCTCCGCGAGCTTGAGATCCTCCTTCAACCGATGCAATCGCTCGACCAGTTCGGGGTCCGCCAGATCGCGTTCCACCAGACGCTTTGCGGTCCGGGCCTCTTCAAGGCGAGACAGCGTCTGCTCATAGTCCCGCAAAATCGTCACCGCTGCCTCGCGCCGGGTCCGGGCGCCGTCCAGCGCAGCCTCGGCTTCCGCCAGCTTGCCGGTCGCCTTGCCCGTCTTGGCCGTACGATAGCCGGCATAGGCCTCTTCGATCCGGGCCTTGACGAGTTCGAAGCGGCGCCCGCCAAGAACCACGCCCACCTCGGCCTCGAGCGCACCATGGATGCTGTCCCTGACAAGGCGGTTGGGCGCTTCCACGGAAAGAGCGCTGGCCTGCTCCACCCACAAGAGACCGAGCGCGCCGCGGGTCTCGGGGTCGTTACCGCGGCTGTTGTTCCTTTCGAACCCCAGCAAGCCTTGCAGCCGTTCCTCCGCGGCATCGCTTTCGATCCGGCCATTGGGGCCGATCAGCACCGCATGGGGGGATTTGAGGAATTGCTTTTCGATCCGCCATTGCGCGCCGTCGATCTCGAACGCCACGGCGACTTTCGGAGCAACATCATCGCCGAACGGACAATAGGACCGCACCAGCTCGCTCTTTGCCGAATGCCGGATGAAAAAGGCCGCGCGCAACGCCTCCAGAAGCGTCGACTTGCCGGTTTCATTGGGCTCGACAATGATATTGAGGTCGTCGCTGAATCCCGAGATCGTGATCGGTTTTCTGAATTTCCGGAAATTGGCGAGTTCGATCGAAAGCAGCTTCATGGCTGTGCCTCGTCCCGGACTCTCAGCGCTTCGATATAGAGACGCTCCAGCGCCGCGCGCGCCGATACGGCCTCGGGGCCGCCATCGAGCGCTTTCGCCCGCAAGCGCTCGGCAGCGATCGCCAGGGTTCCCTGCACATCGATATTGGCAAGATCGTCATCGGTCGGGCTTGCCAGCAGGCCGTCGCTCGTGAGTTCAAGCCAGCGCAGTTCGTGCGCAAGACCATCTTCGAGCTGACGGAGGACCGATACGCGATCGGCGAGCGACACCGATCCGGTCAGATCGAGATTGAGCAGGGTCTGCGCCGGCTGACAATTCTGCTTGAACGTGTCCAGCTCGTGTCGGAGGTCGTCGGACCGGGCCAGTTCCCATTGACGGGTCAGCCAGCGATAGCGGCCGGTCTCGATCCGCTCGAGCCTTGGCGCGGCACCCGCGGCCACGTCCGCCACGATGATGCTGCCGGGTTCGTCGCGGCCAAATCGGTCGACCTCCGGGGTTCCGCTATAGGCGGTATTGGCATTGACCATGAGATGGCCATGCCAGTCGCCCAGCGCGAGATAGTCGAGCCCCGACAATCGGGCACGGTCGGGCGGAATGAGATTGCTCGCCTCGCCCGACCCGCCGAACTCGGTGATCGAACCATGCGCCAGGCCGATCCGCACGGCGCCCGGCGGCGTATCCATGGCGTCGAACTGGGCCGTCGGATCGTCGCGGGTCCGGCGGTGATCGAGCGGCGCGGGCAGAAGCCATGCGCCCTCCTCCAGCATCACGGCATCGGCGGTGTCGGTTACGTGGACATTGTCCGACGCCTTCGCCCGCACACGCGACCAGAGCCCACCCGCACGCGCATGATCGTGATTGCCCGGCATCAGCCACCAGTGCAGCGACGTACGCCCCATGCGCGAAAGCGCCTGGACCAGAACGCGGTCGCCCGGATCGATATTGTCGAACACGTCGCCGGCGACGAGCACATGGCCGGCCTGCTTCCGCGATGCGATCTCCGCGATCCGATCGATCACATCGAGACGCGCATCCGCCAATGCCGCGCGCACGTCATCCGGAAAGCCGCCAAACGGCTTGCCGAGCTGCCAATCAGCCGTGTGGACGATTCTGACCATCAGCCCCCTATTTCAGACAATCGCGCCGTATCCAATCCGTTCGAGCCTCGCATTGAATCCATCATGGCGATTTGCGCGCCCATCCGGGACTGGTAGCCTGTGCCTGTGTAAGCGTTGGTGGAGAAAGATGGTGCGCGGCTGGATCCTGTTTCACCGAGAGCTTGATCCGGCGCTTCCGGAAGTGCCCGAGATATTCCGGTTCCAGGAAACCGCGCAGGCGATGGAGATCGCGCTCGAGGTCCTCAATCCGCACAGCTTCGACCTTATCGTCGGCGCGGACGACGATTGGTCGGTGACCTATCAGGACCGGCTGATGGAACGGCCCGACTTCATCATCTGCCGGACCGGCGCGGAGACCGATTATTTCACGCTGGCGCTGCTCCGCCATTTCGAGCGGCGCGGCGTCCGCCTCATCAACAGCCCCGCTTCCATCGAACTGGTCGCCGACAAGCTCCATACGCTGCAGGCGCTGATCCGTGCCGGCCTTCCCATTCCGCGGACGATTCTCGGCAAATTCCCGATGGATGTCGATCTCGTCGAGCGCGAGCTGGGTTTCCCCGTCATCGTGAAGACGCTGAAAGGCACGCGCGGCGCCGGCGTGCTCAAATGCGAGGATCGCAGCCAGTTCGAGGATCTGACCGGACTGCTCGAAAGCGCGGACGCGCAGGCGGATTTCCTGCTCCAGCATTATATCCGCGCGAGCCATGGTCGCGACGTTCGGGTTCTGGTCGTCGGTGGGCGGGTGGTCGCCGCGATGGAACGCCGGTCGCTGACCGGGGGCTTCAAGTCGAACGTGTCGCTGGGCGGTGTCGGCGCAGCCTATAATCCGCCACCCGAAATGGCCGAACTGGCGGTGCAGGCGGCGGACATATTGGAACTGGACGTGACCGGCATCGACATCCTGTTCGACGAGGATGGATATCGGATCTGCGAAGCCAATTCCGCACCGGGCTTTCAGGGGCTGGAGCGCGCCAGCGGTCTCGACGTACCGCAGATCATCCTCGAATGGATCGTGTCGACCCAGAATGCGCCTGCCGCCGCGCCCGCGCCGGTGGAAAGCACCGCGCTGGCCGAGCTCGCGTTCGGCGGACGCAGCGGCCTGCGTGCGATCAGCGACCGCAGCACGGGCTATCACCGCTTTGCGAGTGCCGTCGGCGTGCGCATGATCGCGGCCGGTATGGCATGCCTGGTCCATGCCGCCATGCCGCCCGCCCTGATCGACGAAAAGAGCCGCACGAGCCAGGGCCTGCGGACGCTGTTCGAAGGCCGTGTGCGGACCGACATGACCGCTTTCGACGACTCGGAACAGGAACGCACGCTCGTCGTGATCCTCGCGGTCTCGATCTGGGCGGCCGTGCTGCCCTGGCTGGCCGGCGCGCACGCCATGATCAGCGGCGCGCTGTCGGTGATCGCATTGCTCTTCCCGATCCTCTTCCTGCTCACCGCGCCAGCGAGGCGTATCCGCAAATCATCGTCCTCGGCCCTCAAGGCCGGAGGACGATGATGGACCTGTCGCTGATCCCCTGGGTCGATCTTGCGCCGTTCATCGCCATCGGCTTTCTCGCGCAGCTTGTGGACGGCACGCTCGGCATGGCCTTCGGTGTCTTCTCGAACGCGCTGCTGGTGATGATCGGCGTGCCGCCCGTTGCGGCGACAGCCGCCATCCACACCGCCGAAAGCTTCACCAGCGGCGCGTCCGGGCTGAGCCATGTCGTGCAGCGGAATGTCGACTGGCCCTTGTTCGCGCGGCTCGTCGTTCCCGGCGTCGTCGGCGGGATCATCGGCGTCTGGGTGCTCACCATGATCGATGCCGACATCATGAAGCCCGTGGTGCTCGTTTATCTGGCCGCAATCGGCGCCTATCTCATCTGGCGCGGACCGCGGCGCCCACAGGCCTATCGGCGCATGCGGCTCGTCGGTCCGCTCGGGCTCGTCGGCGGTTTCCTTGATGCGTCGGGCGGCGGCGGCTGGGGTCCGCTGGTCACGGGCAATCTCCTGGCCCAGGGCATGACGCCGCGCATGGCGATCGGGACGGTCAATGCATCGGAATTCTTCGTGACCGTCACCGTGCTTGCCGCGCTGATCGGCGCGCTCGGCCTCGAATCCTTCACGATCGCGGCCTCGGGCCTGCTCGTCGGCGGCATCGCCGCCGCCCCGCTCGGCGCCTATCTCGCCAGCCGCATCCCGCCGAAACCCCTGATGCAGCTGGTCGGCGCGGTGCTGATCGCGACCAGCTTCTATGGGCTCGTGGCGCTGATGTTCGAACCCATCCCGGCATTTCCGCGATTCTGACGTAGCGCTTGCCTCCGGTCAGCCGCCGGCGATGATCCGCACCTTCTGATCGATCAGCCCCGCGATACCGGCGCCCGCCTCGCCCAGTTCCAGCCGCACCCGTTCGCCGTTGCGCAGGAACGGCGTCGCAGGCCGGTCGGCGAGCGCGTCGAGCGCGCGGCGTTCGGCGATGCAGGCGGAGCCGACCCGGTCGGCGTCATAGTTGGAGACGGTGCCCGATCCGATCACAGTGCCGGCGCACAGATCGCGCGTCGCGGCGGCATGGGCAATGAGCTCGCCAAAGCCGAAATGCATCGCCCCGCCCAGCGGTTCGCCGAACAGCACGTCGCCGCGCCACAGACGCAGCGGCAGGTGCACGCGCCCGTCGCGCCAGGCATCGCCGAACTCGTCGGCCGTGACGGCAAAGGCCGAAAGCGTGCTCGGCGGCTTGGCATGGATGAAGCCGAAGCCGCCCTTCATTTCCGCCGGGCCGAAGGCGCGCAGGCTCCAGTCGTTGATGATCACGATCAGCCGGACATGATCGAGCGCCGCCTCCGGCGTGATGCCCATCGGCACCGCATCGGTGATCACGCCGATCTCGGCCTCGAAATCGACGTCATGGCGTATGTCGGGAAAGACGACCTCTTCGTGCGGCGCCAGATAGCGATGCGAGATACCCTGATACATCAGTGGCGGCTCATGCTCGCCGCGCTTCTCGAAACCCCAGGCATCGGCGAGGATATGATTGTGCGCCAGGAAAGCCGAGGCGTCGAGGAACTGATAGCCGCGCGGCAGCACCGCATCGAGCGCGGATGGGTCCACTGGAAACGCATCGCCCCCGCCCGCTACCAACCGCGCCGCCTGCGCGCGCAGTTCGGGTTCGACACCGGTCCAGTCGTCCAGCGCCGCCTGCAATGTCGGCGCGGCGGCGGCGAATTCGGCGCGGGCAAGATCGTTCGAGACGACAAGCAGCCGCCCGTCACCGCCGGTTCGAAGCGTCGCGAATTTCATGATGCATCCTCGAAAATGGCGACGGCGCGCGTCCAGCCTGCCGAAGCCGCCCGGATCTTCACCGGAAAGCAGGAAATGGTGAAGCCGTTGGGCGGCAGCGCCTCGAGATTGTGCAGCTTCTCGAGATGGCAATAACCGATATCGCGGCCCACCTTATGCCCTTCCCAGATCAGGCTCGCATCGCCGGTCTCGGCATAACGCCGGGCGGTGTGGCTGAACGGCGCATCCCAGCTCCAGGCGTCTGTGCCGGTCACGCGCACGCCGCGTTCGAGCAGGTACAAGGTCGCCTCGCGGCCCATGCCGGCGCCGGCCGAGAGATAATCGTCCGCGCCATAGCGGCTGCCGGCGCGCGTGTTCACCAGCACGATGTCGAAGGGCTGGAGGTCATGGCCGATGCGCGCCAGCTCGGCTTCGACTTCCGCCGCGGTCACCACATGGCCGTCGGGAAAGCCGCGGAAATCGAGCTTCACACCCGGCCGGAAACACCAGTCGAGCGGCACTTCGTCGATCGTGATCGCACGCTCGCCGCCATTCATCGTCGAGGCGAAATGATAGGGTGCGTCGAGATGCGTGCCATTATGCGTGATCAGTTCGATCTTCTCGTACGACCAAGCCTCCTGATCGGGCAGATCCTCCGCCGTCAGCCCCGGAAAGAATTGCGCCAGCTCACCCACCTGATCCCGGTGGCTGAAATAGTCGATCTTGGGGCGATAAGGCGCCGGGTCGGAGGCGACGTCATTCTCCAGCGGCACCGAGATATCGACGAAGCGGCGGCCCATGGTCAGGCAGCCCGTTCGACATAGGCATAGAGCGGATCGTCCGCGCCGCGCTTGCCGAACAGGAACGGCTTGGCGGGATGGCGTTCCCAGAATTTCGCGGTCTCGGGCTCCATGCGGCTCCAGTCGAAGATCACGTCGCGGTGGGTGATCGCCCAGCGCCCGTCGCGCCGCTCGAACCGGTCGAGATAACGGCCGCCGATCTCCGCATCGGTGCCGTCGGTCATCTGGCACCAGGCGACGTGATAGCTTTCGACAAAGGCATGGTCAGCATCGCCGAATTCGCAGAGGATGTTGGTGATCATGTGCATCATGCCCTTGATCGGCGATCCCGGTTTGGGCCGGGTGAACGAGACGACATCGATAAACTCGGTCGCCAGCCCGTCGAACTCGCCATGCCGTTCGGTGGCGCCGGGATGATAGCAGCCATGCGCCAGTTCCGCATCCGAACGGTCGCCCGCCCGCGCGCGGCGGTAAAGCACTTCAGCGATAGCCTGCTTGTCGAGAAGCTGCTGGATGGCTGCGTCCATATCGATCGGTTCCTTGATGCCGGGAGTGGGAAGAAGCGCGCCGCGGGTCGCCCCGCCTGTCGCGTAGAGCGGATCCTGTGCGGTGCGCGTGCCCATCAGATGCGCGGGCTGGGTTTCGGGATTCCAGAAGGGCGCGGTGCCGGGCATCACCCGCGACCAGTCATAGACGATATCGCGATGCTGGATCAGCCAGCGCCCGCCCACGTTCCTGAATGTGTCGAGATAGCGCCCGCCGATATGGAAGAAGACGGTGGCACCGCCCTCCACGAAAGTCTCGTGCGCGACATGATAGCTTTCGACGAACACATCACCATCGTCGCGGAACTCGAACAGCGCATTGCCGATGATGTGGAGCTTGGAAATGCATTCCGGCCCCTTCAGTCGCGCAGCTTCCAGGCTGTCGATGAAACCGTGCATCAGCCCCTGATAGGTGCCGTGATTGTCGGTGCCGTCGACGGGGTGACACGCCTTCATCAGCGCGGGATCGTAACGATCGGCGCCACGTGCACGCGAATGGAGCAGGTCCAGTATCTCCTGCTTGATCTTGTATCGCTCGACCGCAGTCACTCGACCCGCTCCTTCTCCACGTCGGCCTCGATCGCGCCGATTCCGTCGATCTCGCATCGCACCCGATCGCCGGGCTTCAGGAAACGCGGCGGTTTCATCGATCCACCGGTGCCCTTGGGCGTACCCGTCGCCAGCACGTCACCGGGCTCCAGCGTGCAGACCGTCGACAGATAGGCGATCTGTTCCCAGCAAGTGTTGATCATCTCGCGCGTCGAGCCGTCCTGCACCACCTCACCATTGACCAGGCAGCGCAGGCGCAGCCCGTGCGGATCGCCCAGTTCGTCGGGCGTCACGATCCATGGGCCGAGCGGGCCGTGGCTGTCGAACGACTTGCCAAGCATGATCGTCGGGCTGCGCCGCTGCCAGTCCCGCACGCTGACATCGTTGCAGATCGTGTAGCCCGCGACCACCTCATGCGCGCGGTCGACGGCGACGCGCCGGCAGCGGCGGCCGATCACGATCGCCAGTTCCACTTCCCAATCGAGCTCACTGCCCTCCGGCGGCAGCAGGATCGGATCAAAAGGGCCGTTGATCGAAGTCGGCAGCTTGACGAACCAGCGCTGGTGGACGGGCGGCAGATAATCGGGATTGGCCGCCTTCACCTCGTCGATATGGCTCTGGTAATTGGCAGCGATGCCCAGGAACTTGCGCGGGCGCAGCACCGGCGCGCGCAGCCGGACATCGGTCAACGCCTCGCCCGATCCGGTTTCCGCGGCGCGGGCGGCGCGCGCCATGCCCGCCTCTCCCTCGGCCAGCAGATCCTCCATCGACGATGCGTCGACCGCGAAGACACGGTCGTCCCGCACCACGCCGACACGCTGCGTCGATCCGCTGAGATAGGTGACCAGCCTCATTGGCCGAGCCGTTCCACCAGCGCCTCGCGGAAATCGCCCGCGGGCATGTAACTGGGATTGGCCTTCACCGCCTGCTCGGTCGCGGCGAAGATATCCTCGTCGGACAGCGAGAAATCGATCGGCGTCCCATAGGGCTGGCTGATATGCCAGGGCGTGTGGACATAAGTCTCGATGATATTGTCCTCGGGATCGCGGAAATAGACGGTCCAGCTATTGCCATGGTCGAGCGTCCAGATCTTGGTGATCCGGGGATCGGCCTGTGCCCGGTCATGGACCGCGCGCAACTGGCCGAAATCGTCGAGCAGGAAGGATATCTGCGCGACGGTCGACGGACTGTCCGGCGCGCGGCCCGATACCAGCAGCAATTGATGATGCTCGTCGGGCGACATCGTCATGAAGCGGATCGGATTCACGTCGGTGCGCTCGTCGGTGACGATGAAACCGAAGAAGTCCGTGTAGAAATCGGTCATCCGATCGATGTCGATCACATAGATGCCGACATGGTTGAGCGAGAAATTGATGCGCGTCATGGCTGGACGGTCTCCGTGGAAGCCGGCGGCGCAGCGACGCCGTCCGGCAGGATATGCAGTTGATCGAGCAGCGCAGCGCACATGACTTCGAGCGCCGCCTGCCCGCGTCCGATCGCGAAGACATAGCGATCGGGCCTGACCAGCGCCCAGCCCGCCGCGCGCGCGCCGAGCCAGTCGGCGATGCCTGCATCCGGCACCGAGCATATCTGCCCGTCTATGGCACGCCAGCGCGGATCGCCGATCGTCAGGCCGGCCGCATCCGCCGCGACCAGCGCGAAACGCCCGTCGAGCAGTCGATCGAAATGGCAGCGGCCATCGGACGTGTCGACGACGAATTCGGGCAGGCGCATGCCGCCGCTCGGTGGATCGACCACGCCCGAGCGGATCGGCGGCACGATATCGGTCATCGCGACCGTTCCGTTGCGGTTGCGCTCCATCTCGCGGAACATGGCGTCGCGCCGGGCGGCTTCGTCGGGGTCGCGCGTGCAGACCGCCGCCCCGGCTGCGACCGAGGCGGAGACGATCGCGCGGACATGCGGTTCGCGCTCCGCCTGATAGCTGTCGAGCAGCGTGTCGCCTGCCCCGCCGCGCAATACCAGCGACAGCCGCCAGATGAGTTGCGCCGCATCGCGGATGCCATGGCACATGCCCTGCCCGTAGAAAGGCGGCGTCTGGTGCGCGGCATCGCCCAGCAGGAAGACATTGCCGATCCGCCACTGCGCGGCGAGCAATGCGCGAAAGCGATAGACCGCGGCGCGGACGATCTCGACCTGGTCGGGATCGATCCAGTCGCCGATACGATCGCGCAGCCAGGCATCGGCCACGACCTGATCGTCGCTCTCGCCGGCCAGCAGCATATATTCCCAGCGGCGATGGCGCCCCGCGCCGGGGATCAGCGTCGCGGGCCGTGCCGGATCGCAGACCATCAGCGAGAAGCGGCCGTCGCGCACCTCGGGCGGGATGCCATGACTTTCCGGCCAGCGCATCGGCCCGTCGACCAAAGTATCGACGACCAGCCAGCGTTCCTCGAAGCCGATATCGTCGAGCGGAACGCCCAGGCTCTTGCGCACGATGCTGCTTGCGCCATCGCACGCAAGGATGATGCGGGCGGATAGCACGACATGCTTTCCATCCGCATCGCGCGCGCGGATCGTGCCGTCCTCGATCCCCAGCACGTCATGACCGGTGCGCACATCGACATGCGCGAAGCGTTCCAGCCCCTCGCGCAGCAATGCTTCCAGTTGCGGCTGGTAAAAGAGGTTGCTGGGATGCCAGGCGAGCGGATCGGCCCGCAGCGGCGCACGGAAGGTACGGATCGGCTGGAGATCCGACCCCAGATAGACCGAACCGCCCAGCGGCCTCGTCACCTCCGCGATCCGCTCCGCCAGCCCGATCGCGGCGAAGATGCGCATGATCTCGGCATCGAAGACGATCGCGCGCGGCTGACGATAGGGTGCGCCGCCGCGTTCCAGCACGAGCGTGCGCAGCCCCGCCATCCCCGCGAGATTGGCGGCTGCGGCCCCTACCGGCCCCATGCCGATGATCGCGATATCGTACCCGTCGGAACTCGTCATGCCCTTCGATCAGCCCCTGCCGCATCGCCCCGATCGGCAATGCTGTTTCGGCGAGGGCTATCGACGCATGACTTAATGGACAAAGACCGTTGAGGCCGATTTCGATAACTTGAGATTATCGATCAGACGAAACCGCCCCGGGAAGCGCGGTACAGGCGTCGCGGATCAACTGCATGACCGCGCGTGCGCCGGGCAGCAGCGAGCTGTGCTGGCGATAAGCGAGACCGACCTGTTCGGGGGGAAAGGCGAAATCGACCTCGAGCGCGACGAGATTGGTCGGGCGGGTGCTGAGCAGGGTGGAGGGCACGACGGTGATCAGATCGGTATTCTGCACCACCGAATCGAACAGGATCACGGTGCTCACGTCGATCGCACTCTGTGGTGGCGGCACCCCGGCATCGAGGAAGGCGCGATTGATGATCTCGCGATGCGACGGCGGATAGTCGGGAATGAGCCACGGAAACCCGGCAAGATCGGCCAGCGACAGATCCTTGCGGCCCACCAGCGGATGACCGGACCGGGTCGCGACGCGCGGTCCGGTCTGGACCAGAGGCTCGAAAGCGAGGCCGAGCGGATCGTTGTTCGCCGGCAGCAGCAGCAGCGCGGTGTCGAGTTCGCCGTCGAGCAGTGCCGCGGTCAGTTCGGCCGAAAAGGCGATCTTGAGCTTCAGCCGCAGGCCCGGCAGCGTCTCCATGACGATACGGGCGACGTCGGCCATCACAGCGCTCATCGTCGGGATCACGCCGATCACGATCGTGCCGCGGGTCAGGCCGCGCATCGCGTCGATCTCCGCCACGGCGCGGCGTACCTCGCTGTCGATCAGCTTGGCATAGCGGAACAGCGTCTCGCCAAAGCGCGTCGGCTCGACGCCGCGGGGCCGCCGGTCGAGCAGAGGCACGCCCAGTTGCGCCTCAAGGCTATGGATCGCCTTGCTCAGCGCGGGCTGCGACACATGCACGGCTTCGGCGGCGGCATGCATCGTCTTGTTCTCGACGCAGGCCATGAAATAGCGCAGCAATCTCAGGTCCATTCATTCCTCCGAGCCCCGATATCCGATCGATGAATAATGAGAGGAAGTGGAGCCTTCGGCAACCAGCGATAACCTCAGCCTATTGCTCCGCGCGCAAGTTTCACTTTTGCCCACCCCCGCCCCTGTCCAAAAGCACGATCAAATAAAGCGACACATGGAGGGGAAGATGGCACTTCAAGTCACGACGACGCGCAGCCGGATGATCGGCGCCGCGTCGGCATTGGCGATAGGATTTGCGGCCGCGCCGGCGCTGGCGCAGGACCGGCCGGCCGACGAAAGCGCGCCGCGCGAAGCCGAGATCGTCGTGACCGCCCAGAAGCGCTCCGAACGGCTTCAGGACGTTCCGATCTCGATCACCGTGGTCAATCCCGAGCTGCTGGAAAGCACCAATGCGCGCAATTTCGCCGAGCTTCAGGGCGTGGTGCCGGGCGTCTTCTTCCACGGCAATTCGGGCGGCGGCCGCACTTATATCACGCTGCGCGGCGCGACCGGCCTGGCGCTCAACACCGGCGACGAACCGGTCGCGGTCTATGTCGACGACATCTATATCGCGCGCGGCGTCACCGTCGGCATGTCCGACCTGCTCGACCTTGGCGGCATCGAGATCGTGCGCGGACCGCAGGGTACGCTGCAGGGCCGCAACGCGACCGCGGGCGCGATCCTGATCCGCAGCGCCGATCCGACCGACGCGCTCAGCGGCTATGTCAACGCCAGCATCGCCGATCCCCTGGAATTCCGGGCGCAGGGTGCTGTCTCGGGTTCGCTCGGCAACGGCCTCGCCGCGCGTTTCGCCGCCGGCTATGTCAACGACCGGGGCTGGGCCTATAATCCCGTCACCGACAAGCATATCGGCGGCGCGGAAAGCGTCCAGTCGCGCCTCGTGCTCACCTATGAATCCGGCGATTTCGACGCCCGCATCGTCGGCGATTACAGCTGGACCAACAACCAGCCCGCGATCTTCCGCTACGCCAACACCAATTTCAGCACCTTGCCGACGGGCGCGCTGGTCCCGGCAGGCACCGCCACGCCGAACGCGCCGCTGCTGCCCGCCGATCGCAAGGCGATCTTCAAGGACGATATCATCGCGCTCGATCCCGGCACCGATACGACGGTGCGCACCGGCGGCTTCGCGGCGAAGCTGCAATATTCGTTCGGCGGCGTCGATCTCGTCTCGGTCACCGGCTGGCGGCGCGCGCTGGTCGAGGGAACCAACGATTCCGACGGCCTCGCCACCGCGCGCATGGGTTACAACCACAATGACGCCCGCAGCAGCCAGTTCAGCCAGGAACTCCGCCTGCAATCGTCGGGCAACCGGCGCTTCTCATGGATTCTCGGGGCCTATTTCTTCGACGAGAATCAGTTTTACGACGACGATATCTACAATCTGCGCTTCTCGCTGCCGACCAACACCGTCACCAAATATCGCGGCAATCTCGATACCACATCCTATGCCGCCTTTGCCGACGCCACCTTCCGCGTGACCGAACAACTCTCGATCATCGGCGGCATCCGCTACACGCACGACAAGAAGACGCTCGACGCGATCATCCAGCCGACCAATCTCGATACCAAGGTCACGACCACGACGATCTATGCGCCACCCAGCGAAACCTGGACCGACACATCCTATCGCGCGAAGCTCGTCTATCAGCCGTCGCGCGACCTGATGTTCTTCGCGGGCTATGGCCGGGGCTTCCGCGCCGGCGGCTACAACCCCTTCGCGGTGCAACCCTCCTATCAGCCCGAGGTCAACAAGAGCTGGGAAGTCGGCGCCAAGGGCAGCCTGCTCGACCGGGCGCTCAATTTCTCGTTCGCGGCATTCCTGTCCGACTATTCGAACCTCCAGCTGCGCGCGGGCGTGCCGACCGGCGGTGCGATCATCACCAACGCCGCCGAGGCGCGGATCAAGGGCATCGAGCTCGAGCTGGTCGCACGCCCCGGCCCGATGACGCGGCTGACCGGCAACCTCGCTTATACCGACGCCAAATTCACCAGCTTCCCGACGGCGCGCGACACGCTCGATCGCCCGGTGGACGCGACCGGCAACAAGCTGCCACGGACACCAGACTGGCAGTTCTTCGTCCAGGCCGAACAGGATTTCGCACTGGGTGGAGACCTGATGCTGACCGCCGAGGCCAATTACCGCTGGCGCGATCGCATCTATTTCTTCTTCACCGATCAGACCGCCCAGCCCTGGCAGGATCCGGCCAATGGCGAGATCGGCGCGCGGTTGACGGTGAAGCCCAATGACGAAAGCTGGTCATTCTCGGTCTTCGGGACCAATCTGGCCAATGCCCGGATCATCAATACGGCGGCGGTGACCTTCAGCTATCCGCAGGTCGGGCTGAACAAGCCACGCGTGATCGGCGCATCGGCCGCCTTCAAATTCTGACGGGCGGGAGGGAGAACAAGATGGCGGTGTCGCACGAGTTCCGACAGCATTGGCGTACGCTGGCGGGGTGCACCATCGCCGCTTCGATCGGCACGATCGGGCTGCATGCCTATACCAGCGGCGCATTCGTCCACGCACTGACCACCGATGCCGGCTTCACCCGCGACCAGATGTCGCTGGCGACGCTGATCCTGTCGGCCTGCGTCGCGATATGCGCGCCCTTTGCCGGCGTGCTGATGGATCGTTACGGAGCGCTGCGCGTGGTTTCGATCGCGGTGGTGGGCGAAGCGCTCGCCTTTGCATTGCTCGGGCTGATCCCCGCCGATTTCGGCTTCTACGCCGCCGGCATATTGCTGCTCGCGATATTGGGTGTCGGCACCACCCCGCCCGGTTTCGCGCGTATGGTGACGACTCGCTTCGACCGGTCGCGCGGGCTGGCGCTGGGCCTGATGATCAGCGGCCTCGGCATCATGGCGATCACCGGACCGATCTGGGCAACCTGGGTGATCGATCAGTTCGGCTGGCGCGGCGGCTATCTGGTGATGGCCGGGCTCGTCCTGCTGCTCGGCGGGGCCGGCGTGCTGCTGATCCGCAGCGAAGGCGCAACCCATGACGAGAGCGCGAGGCCGTCCCTCAAGACCGGCGATTTCTCGGCACTCCGCCGTCCTTTGTTCTGGATGATGTTGCTCGGTTTCCTTGCTCCGGCCTTTTTCAGCGGCGGCTATCTTCTCCATATGATCACCTTGCTGCGCGAGCGCGGCTTCACGCCGGAGGGCGCAGCGCAAGTCCAGTCATTGATCGGCGTCGCCGTGCTGGCCGGGCGCATGGGGTCGGGCTGGGCGCTCGATCATTTCCCGCCGCAATGGGTGGCGGCGATCGCGTTCCTGATCTCCGGGCTCAGCTGTGCGCTGCTGCTCCAGTCGGATCCGCTGCTTGTCGGCGTCGCCGCGCTGGGGATCGGCCTGACCATCGGTGCCGAACTCGACATCATGGCCTATTTCATCTCGCGCTATTTCGGGCTGGAGAGTTTCGGCCGGCTCTATGCGCTCGCTTATGCCTGCCTGATCACCTCCGCGGGCGCCAGCCCGGTCCTGATCAGCAAGGTCGCGGATCTGGGCGGCGGCTATGCGACGGCGCTGATCGTCTCGATGATCGGCACCGTGGCTGGCGCCGTGATCCTGATGACGCTGCCCAATCCGACGCGGGTCGAGCGCGAGCCGTCCGACAGCCCGGTGGCCGCGCGTGCCTGACCCGGGTGGACGTCTCACCGGCAAGGTAGCGCTCGTCACCGGCGGTGCGTCGGGCATCGGTGCCGCAACGGCCAGCCTGTTCGAGGCCGAAGGCGCGACGGTCTGGCGCGGCGATATATGCGGCGCCGGCACGCTCGATCTCGACGTCACCAGCGAAGCGGCCTGGTCATCCGCATTCGACAGGATCCGCGAAGAGGATGGCGGCCTCGATATCCTCGTCAATGCCGCGGGCATCGCATCCGCCGGCGCGGACGACGCCCCTGCCCTCGCAACCGTCACGCTCGACCATTGGCGTCGCGTCTTCGCCGTCAATGTCGACGGCACGCTGCTCGGCTGTCAGGCGGCGATGCGCAGCATGGGCCGCGAACGGCCGGGCACGATCGTCAACATCGCATCGAGCGCAGCAGCGGCGCCGAGCCCGGCGCTCGCCGCCTATGGCGCATCCAAGGCCGCGGTGGTCCAGCTGACGCAAAGCGTCGCCGCTGCCGCAGCACTTTCCGGCGCGCGGCTGCGCTGCAACTGCCTGATGCCCGGCATGGCCGAGACGCCGATGACCGGCGGGATGCCGCCCGACTATCGCGACGCCTGGATCGCGCAGATCCCCGAGGGCCGCTTTGCCGATGCCGAGGAGGTCGCGCAGGCCATATTGTTCCTGGCGAGCGACATGGCGTCCTACATCAACGGCACCGCGTTGCGCGTCGATGGCGGCTTGCTCAGCCGCCCGATCGTCGCGGCGCGCCGCGAACTTTAGGCCGGCTGGGCTTCCGCCACTCGAGCCCGTGCCGCGGCAAACCAGGGGATCATGCGGGAGATGGCATCTTCGACACGGTCGGTGGAGACCGCGAAGCTGAAGCGCATGAAGCGGTGCCCCTCGACCGGATCGAAATCCACGCCGGGTGCGGTCGCGACACCGGTATCCTCGAGCAGCCTGGTGCAGAATGCCAGGCTGTCGTCGGTCAGGTCGCCGACATCGGCATAGATGTAGAAGGCACCGTCAGGCGGCGCGATGCTGGTCAGGCCGAGCGCGGGCAATGCGGCGAGCATCAGGTCGCGATTGCGGCGATAGGTTTCGACATGTCCCTCCAGCTCTTCGCGGCAGTCGAAGGCGGCAAGTCCGGCATGCTGGCTGAGCGAAGGCGGGGTCAGGAACATATTGCTCATCCGCGCGCGCGCCGCGCCGACCAGCGCGGGGGGCACGACCAGCCAGCCGAGCCGCCAGCCCGCCATGCTGAAATATTTGGAGAAGCTGTTGACGACCAGCGCTTCGGGCTCGTCCTGCAGGATCGAGCGCGCCTGGCCGGCATAGGTGAGCCCATGATAGATTTCGTCGGAGATGATGCGGATGCCGCGTGCGCGGCAGACTTCGACGATCGCGCGCATCTCGTCTTCGGGGATGATCGTGCCGGTGGGATTGGCCGGGCTCGCGACGATCACGCCGTCGGGCGCCGGATCGATCGCGGCGATGGCGTCGGCGGAGATCTGGAACCGCTCCTCGGCGCCGCAGGCCACCTCGATCGGCACCATGTGCATCGCCTTCAGCGTGTTGCGATAGGCGACATAGCCCGGCCGCGCGAGCGCGACCCGTGCACCCGGCGCGAAGGCACAGCTCAATGCGAGCACGAAGGCGGGCGACGCGCCGCACGTGAGGATGAGCTGCGCGGGCTCGATCGCGACGCCATAGGTCTCGTGATAATGGCGCGCGATCCGTTCCTTTAGCGCCTGATTCTCCCAATAGCCCATGCCGTCGGTGTCGAGCACGCGGTGCGCGACAGCGATCGCCTTGGTCGGCGCGCCGGTGGAGGGCTGGCCGAATTCCATATGGATCACCGATCGTCCCTCGGCGGTCATACGGTGCGCGAGCGTGCTGATCGTCATCGCGTGGAACAGATCGATCTGGGCGGTCATGCGGTCATTCCTGCAGATAGGTGTGGTCAGATGCCGCCATCGACCGGATCGCGCCCCAGCACGGCCAGTGCCTCGGCAAGCGCGGCGGCACAGGCGGCCAGCGAGTCGGAATCGGTCGAACGGATCACGAAATTGGAGCCGGTGCGGCCCTCGCGGAAAAAGGGGTAGCTGCCGATCTGGCAACCCGGATGCGCGCGCTCGGTCGCGCCCAGCATCTCCGCGATTTCGCTTTCGGCGACCCAGCAACCGATGACATGCGACAGCAGCGGGCGGCCACCCTCGATCGTGCCGGTCAGCGCATCGAGCATGCCCGCGGTGATGGCGGGCACGCCGGCCATGATGAAGACATTGCCGACGCGGATGCCCGGTGCCCCGGACGTGCGGTTTTCGATCAGCTCGGCCCCTTCGGGCACGCGCGCCATGCGCAGCCGCGCCTCGGTGAGCCCGCCGCGCGTCGCGTAATACCCCTCCAGCGCCGCGCGCGCGCGCGGATGGATGATCACGCCGACACCAAGCGCCGCGGCGATCGCATCGACGGTGATATCGTCATGGGTCGGGCCGATCCCGCCGGTGGTGAAGAGATAGTCGTTGCGCGCGCGCAATTGGTTGACCGCCTCGACGATCGCGTCCTCGCGGTCGGCGACGACGCGCACCTCGGCCAGGCGGATGCCCTGGAGATTGAGCCACAGCCCGATCTGCGCGACATTCTTGTCCTGCGTGCGACCGGACAGGATCTCGTCCCCGATCACGCACAGCCCCGCAGTCCAGATACGTTCCCCGCTCATCGCCCTGCCCTTAGAGCCTGATCGGCCACCGCGCAAAGGGGCGCGAGTGCAGCGACGACAAATTCCGCTTCGTTGTTTTCAAACCCGCGCCGCGCTATATTCCCCCCATGACCGAATATGTGATGGCCGAGGATCTCGGCACGCTCTCGCGCAATGGCGCGATCAAGCTGCATGGCCCCGCGGGTTTCGAGGGGATGCACAAGGCTGGCCGACTGGCCGCCGAAATTCTCGACGCATTGGTGCCGCATGTCGAGCCTGGCGTCACCACCGGCGAGATCGACGATATCGTGCGCGAACATATGCTGCGCGGCGGCGGCATTCCCGCGACGCTTAATTATCGCGGCTATACGCATAGCTGCTGTACCTCGATCAATCATGTGATCTGCCACGGCATTCCTGGCGACCGGGTGCTGCGCGACGGCGATATCGTCAATATCGACGTGACCCCGATCGTCGACGGATGGCATGGCGACACCAGCCGCATGTATCTGGTCGGCGACGTGCCGATCAAGGCCCGGCGCCTGGTCGACATCACCTATGACTGCATGATGCTCGGCATCGAACAGGCAAGACCCGGCAACCGGATGGGCGACATCGCTCATGCGATCCAGAGCTATGCCGAGAAATACCGCTATGGCGTCGTCCGCGATTTCTGCGGCCATGGCCTCGGCCAGCTGTTCCACGACGCGCCCGAAGTCGTCCATGCCGGGCGCCCCGGCACCGGCCCGGAGTTGCGCCCCGGCATGTTCTTCACGATCGAGCCGATGATCAATATCGGCAAGCCGTCGGTGAAGATGCTCGACGATGGCTGGACGGCGGTGACGCGCGACAAGACGCTGTCGGCGCAGTTCGAACATTCGATCGGCATCACCGAAACCGGCTGCGAGATCTTCACCGAAAGCCCGAAGGGGCTCCACCGCCCGCCTTATTGAGGCGTGCGGACAGGGCGAGGCAGCCGATGCCGAGCCAGCTTCCGACAATGGGGCTCATCCCGATGCCGAGCAAAGGCACGGGAAAGGCGCCGATCGCCGGCGCCAGCATCGTCAGCAGCATATAGACGGAAAGCGCCAGCGCAGGGTTGCGGGTCTGCGGATCCTCTCGCCACACCAGCACTGCCGGGGCCGCAGCGCTCGCGATCAAAGCAGCAGCGCCAAGAAACGCCAGAGCGGGTGAAACAGCCCAGGCCAACGCCATGATGCCCTCGACCTCCGGTACCGGTCGCAAGGGATCGGGGCGTAACCACGCCGCAATCGCCAATCCCACACCAAGTGCGCTTGCAGCGCCGCCCCATCTGCCGCGTCCTTGCAAGACAAGGATCGACGCGATCGCAAACGCCGTTGCCTGCGACGCATCGGGCTGTGCGACGAGCACCGCCAAGATCGCCACGGCAACCAGTGGCGCCAGGGCAGACGATGCGAGCACCACGATCGCCGCGGGCAACAACAGTGCCGCAACATTGACCTGCACCGGCCCCAGCGTCAGCCAACGATGAACGCCTTCAAGGCCCGGCGCCACGAGCGTCACCGCGAGCAACGACGTGATCGCGACCAGCCACAAGCCTGGCGACATATGGCGCATGCGCATCGTGACGGCTGCCGCGACCGCAGCGCCCGCCAGCCACGCCGCGGGATTGCGGATCCAGATCCCCATCGGAACATCCGCCCCCGCCGCGGCCACGCATCCCAGCGCAACCGCCAGGCCGGACGCCAACGCAAAGCTGGGCAGAATCCGATTCATATCGCCGCGGGAACCCGTCGACAGATGAACGCCATCCGCTTCACTCACTGCCAGCCGCGCGGCGCGCCGCATTGGCCGCATCATGCGCCATGCGGATCGGCACCGGCAGGCGGCGGCCGTCGCACAGGCGCAGCACCCACTCGATCGCGGTATCGAGCGAGATGCGGTGGCCGGTGCTGACATAGATGGGCAGCGCTTTTGCCCGTGTGCGCAACGCCATGCCGACCATTTCGCCGCGATCGACCAAAGGTGCACGGCTGCCGGGCGCCTGATCCAGCTCGCCCTCCACCCGGCCGCACAGGATCGTCTTGGCGCAGCCGATCGTCGGCACGTCGAGCAGCACGCCGAGGTGGGTCGCGATGCCGCAGCGGCGCGGGTGCGAAATGCCGTGGCCGTCGACCAGGATCAGGTCGGGCTTGTCGGCCAGCTTCTCCCATGCCTGGATCAACACCGGGGATTCGCGAAAACCCAGATAGCCGGGAACATAGGGGATATCGGGAATATCGGTCACGCACGCGGGCGCGATGGCGTCGCCCGGCGGCCATGCCATCGGCGCGATCGCCGCATGGATCGGCCCGCGACTGTCGCGCCACTTCATAGAGGTATCGGCGCCCGCGATCCGGCGGACGGGGTCGATCCGATCCATCCTCTCCGCCACGGCGGCGATCTCGCGTTGCGCCACGGTCGCGGCGGCTATGCCCTCGGGCTTGATCCAGCTGGGCTGCATATCGCCAAGATCGTCCATGCACGCCCCCGGCACAAGGTCCGCATCGAAACATTGCCCTTTTTTTGGGCAGTATCGCGATCATGCTGCATATTGCAGCAGCGATTGTGCGGTGCGACATAGGGTTTGCGGCCAAGGCGAGCGAATCGCCGATTGGCACGGTTATTGAAAGACGCGCGTTGCGTTCAGCATTGGGGAGGTCGGGGAGCGCCGATGAAGAAGATCGAAGCGATCATCAAGCCGTTCAAGCTCGATGAGGTGAAGGAAGCGCTTCACGAAGTCGGCGTGTCGGGCATCACCGTCACCGAGGCGAAGGGATTCGGGCGCCAGAAAGGGCATACGGAGCTCTATCGCGGGGCGGAATATGTCGTCGATTTTCTTCCCAAGGTGAAGCTGGAAGTCGTCGTCGAGGATTCGCTGGCCGACCGTGTGGTCGAGGCCATCGCGTCCGCGGCCCAGACGGGCCGGATCGGCGACGGCAAGATCTTCGTGATCCCCGTCGAGACCGCGCTCCGCATCCGGACCGGTGAACGGGACGGCGACGCCATCTGATCGATGCCGAACGTCAATGAGGGGTCGGCGCTCTGCCAGCCCCCGCTATGCTTTGCAGGAAGGTGAAAAACGATATGGCCAACGACGCCGCAACGATTCTGAAGATGGTGAAGGACCAGGAGATCGAATGGATCGATCTGCGCTTCACGGACCCAAAGGGGAAGTGGCAGCACCTGACCATGGTCGCCGGTGCGGTCGGCGAGGACGAACTGACCGACGGTCTGATGTTCGACGGTTCGTCGATCGAGGGCTGGAAGGCGATCAACGAGTCCGACATGATCCTGAAGCCCGATCTGGACGCGGTCTATGTCGATCCCTTCTCGGCCACGCCGATGCTGATCCTGTTCTGCGACATCGTCGAACCGGGCACCGGTGAGCTTTATACGCGCGATCCGCGTTCGACCGCCAAGCGCGCCGAAGCCTATGTGAAGTCGATCGGGATCGGCGACACCGTCTATGTCGGCCCCGAGGCCGAGTTCTTCATGTTCGACGATGTCCGTTTCGAGAGTGGCTACAACACCAGCTATTACAAGATCGACGATATCGAGCTGCCGACCAACACCGGCACCAAATATGAGACCGGCAACCTGGCCCACCGTCCGCGCGCCAAGGGCGGCTATTTCCCCGTCGCGCCGGTGGACTCGGCGGTCGACATCCGCGGCGAGATGGTTTCGACCATGCTCGAAATGGGCCTGCCCTGCGACAAGCATCACCATGAGGTGGCCGCCGCGCAGCACGAACTGGGCCTGACCTTCGGCACGCTGGTGACCACCGCCGACCGGATGCAGATCTACAAGTACGTCGTCCACATGGTCGCCAATGCCTATGGCAAGACCGCGACGTTCATGCCCAAGCCGATCAAGGAAGACAACGGATCGGGGATGCATACCCACATCTCGATCTGGGAAAAGGGCAAGCCCCTGTTCGCGGGCGACGGCTATGCCGGCCTCAGCGACATGTGCCTCTATTTCATCGGCGGCGTCATCAAGCACGCCAAGGCGCTCAACGCCTTCACCAACCCGACCACCAACAGCTACAAGCGGCTGGTGCCGGGTTATGAGGCACCGGTGCTGCTCGCCTATTCGAGCCGCAACCGCTCCGCTTCGTGCCGCATCCCCTATGGGACCGGCAGCAAGGCGAAGCGCGTCGAATTCCGTTTCCCCGATGCGCTGGCCAATCCGTATCTCTGCTACGCATCGCTGCTGATGGCCGGCCTCGACGGCATCCAGAACAAGATCCACCCGGGCGATCCGATGGACAAGAATCTGTACGACCTGCCGCCCGAGGAACTGGCCGAAGTGCCCACCGTCTGCGCGTCGCTGCGCGAGGCGCTGGAGTCGCTGACCGCGGACATGGACTTCCTGCTCAAGGGCGACGTGTTCACCCGCGACCAGATCGAAGCCTATATCGAGCTCAAATATGAGGACGTCGCCCGTTGGGAGATGACCCCGAGCCCGGTCGAATACGACATGTACTACAGCGCCTGACGCTTTCCGTAACGTCAAGTCGGGAGAACCCCGGGAGCCAGCCGCTTCCGGGGTTTTCTTTTGCCCGTCGAACCTCCATCTCATGCGTCAACCCCGGAAGCGCGTGACGAAAGGACGAGGCATGCAGAGCTATCTCAACCAGTATATCGACGGGAAATGGGTCGCGAGCGAAGGCGGCACGCGTCATAAGGTGATCGACCCGGCCACCGAGGAACCCTGCACGGAGATCACGCTGGGCAGCCGCGCCGATGTCGACAAGGCAGTGGATGCAGCGCGCCGTGCGTTCGACAGCTTCTCACGCACCAGCGTCGACGAGCGCATCGCCCTGCTCGAACGCATCCTGGCCGAATATAAGACGCGTGCGCCCGACATCGCCCGCGCCATCGCCACCGAAATGGGCTGCCCGATCTCGATGGCGCAGACCGCTCAGGTCGGATCGGGCATCGGCCATTTCATGGCGGCGATCACCGCGCTCAAGGAATTTGAGTTCGAAGAGACGATCGGCGGCAACAAGGTGGTGCATGAGCCGATCGGCGTCGTCGCGCTGATCACGCCGTGGAACTGGCCGATGAACCAGATCGCGGCCAAGGTCGCCCCCGCGCTGGCCGCTGGCAACACGATGATCCTGAAGCCTTCGGAGGAAGCACCGTCCTGCGCCGCGATCTTCGCCGAGGTGATGGATGCCGCAGGCGTGCCGGCTGGCGTGTTCAACCTGATTCAGGGCGACGGCCCCACCGTCGGCACCGCCTTGTCCGAACATCCCGGCATCGACATGGTGAGCTTCACCGGATCGACGCGCGCCGGCATCATGGTGGCGAAGGCCGCGGCCGACACGGTCAAGCGCGTCCATCAGGAACTGGGCGGCAAATCGCCCAACATCATTCTCGAAGGCGCGCCGCTCGACAAGGCGGTGCCCGCCGGACTGATGAGCGTGATGCTCAATTCGGGACAGAGCTGCATCGCACCCGCGCGGATGCTGGTCCACAAGTCGCAGCATGCCGAGGCGGTCGAGGTCGCCAAGGCGGCGCTGGCCCGCACCGTCACCGGTGATCCGCAGGCCGAGGGCCGCCATATCGGCCCCGTCGTCAACAAGGCGCAGTTCGACAAGATCCAGGGATTGATCCAGAAGGGCATGGAGGAAGGCGCGACTTTGGTCACCGGCGGCCCCGGCCGTCCCGACGGCGTCGATCGCGGCTATTATGTCCGCCCGACCCTGTTCGCCAATGTCACCAACGACATGACGATCGCACGCGAGGAGATTTTCGGCCCCGTCGTCACCATCATCCCGTACGAGGATGATGAGGACGCGATCCGCATCGCCAACGACACCAATTACGGCCTGTCCGCCGTCGTCTCGGGCGATCCGGCCAAGGCCCGCGCCTTCGTCCCCCGTCTGCGCGCCGGCATGGTCTATGTGAACGCCGGCAACCCCGACCCCAATGTCGCATTCGGCGGTTACAAACAGTCGGGTAACGGCCGCGAATATGGCAAGTTCGGGCTGGCCGAGTTCATGGAGATCAAATCGGTGATCGGCGACCTGGGCTGACGGAAGCGGGGGGGACAATCGCCGATATGATTGTCCGCCCCGCTCCAGACCGCGATTTCAGAATTTCAGCCGCACGCCGGCATAGAAGCGTCGGCCATAGGGATCATAGACGTCGGCGGTCTCGACGCCCGCGATGCTCGACGCGAAGCCCGCGGGAATGAGCGGCGGATTGCGATCGAACAGGTTGTTGACCCCGAAATAGGCCTCGTAGTTCCGCTTCTGGCCGATCGCGTAGCGGAGCTGGATGTCGTGATAGAAGACATCACCCACACGGTTCAGCCCCTCGAGATATTCCTTGTCCGCGCCCGACGCGACATAACCGAGCCGATCCTGGATCTTGCCCATATAGGTGACCTGCCAGCTCGCGGTGAGACCGCCGGCCTTATATGCGATCCGCGCGCTCGCCTTGTTCTTGAAGCCGGTGCCGAGCCGGCCCGCCGCGTAGAGCTGCCCAAGATTCTCCTCGATCGGCCCGCCCTTGAACGACTGTTTCTCCAGCGCGAGCAACCGCGTGTAGAGCAGGTTGACGCTGATATTGTCGTCCTCCGACAGGCCCAGCGGACGGCTGTAGTTCAGGTTGAAATCCAACCCCCGCGTCTTGATGCTCGCCACGTTCATCAGCGTGGTGGACATGGTATAGAGCTTGCCGGTCGGGAAGCGCTCGATCTGGCTGCAATAGACCGGATCGCCGGTTTCGATGCAGCGATTGACCAGGATCTGCGCGGGCAGCGAACCGACCGCACCGTCGACCTTGATGTCGAAATAATCGACCGACAGGCTAAAACCCGGAATGGCACGCGGCGTCAGCACGGCGCCGAGCGTCAGCGTCTTGGCGGTTTCCTCGCGCAGATTGGGATTGCCGCCTTCGGTGATGCCCATCCAGTTGAGGTCGAACGACGTGTAGGTGAAGGCACCGCCATTCGCCGCGGCTTCCTGCAGCAGCCCCGGTATCGCCCGGCAGGTCGCATCCTGCGGACGGCTGCTGGTGGCCGTCGTGCCCGCGCAGGGATCGATGACCGTCGCCCCGCTCGCTCCGCCGGTGATGCTGGCATAAAGCTCCGCGACATTGGGTGCGCGATTGGCCTCGGCATAATTGGCGCGGAAGCGCAATCCGCGGATCGGCGCATATTCCAGGCCGGCATTCCAGCTCAGCACGGTTCCGACGGTCGAATAGTCCGAATAGCGCGCCGCCGCGGTGACGCCGAGATATTCGAAGACGGGGCGACCGGCGAGGATCGGCACATTGACCTCGCCGAACACTTCCTTGACGTCGAACTGGCCGGCGAGATCGTCATAGGCCGCACCGGTGCCGTCGCCACGATTGGTGATGTCATCCCAGTCGGTCGTGCTCTTTTCCTTGCGATACTCGCCGCCGATCGCGATGCCGAGATCGCCCGCGGGCAAGGTCAGCAGGCTGCCGGTCAGGCTGGCGGAGACGACATGCTGGGTGTTCTTGATATGCGCGTAGCGGGGAACGGTGACATAATTCGCGCCCGGCTGCGTGACGGTGTTGAAACCGAACAGGTTGATCGGCACGCAACCCGCCGCACGTGCCGCGGCATCGCGGCAGACGACCTGGTTGGTCCCGGGATCGAAGATCGAATCGAGTGCGGCGCGATAGCGGGGCGCATCGATATCCTGCGTATTCGTCCGATCCTTCATGCTGCCGAAGACGTAGGAGAGTTCGTATTTCCAGTTATTGGCGATCTCGCCGCGAAGCCCGGCGGCGACGCGCCAGGTGTCGCGCTCGTTCACGTTGCTGCGGTTGTACACTTCGTTCTGGCGACGCCGGAACTGGATCGCCTTGATGTCGTTCGCCGGATCGGCATCGGCGTTGCGCGCGGTGATCAGGCTCTGGATCGACGCCGGAATATAGGCGTTGGTGATCGGCATGCCGAGCTCGCCATCCTTGTAGATGAAGCTCCAGTCGAACGAATAGGCTTCGAGCAATGCCGAGGATTTGACCTTGCCATAGGTCGGTTCGACAAAGGCGGTCAGCTTGTCCGAAATCTCGTAGCGCAGGTTCGCCGATACGATGTAGCGCTCCACCGGGAGTGAGATGCGCCGATCCCCGTTGCGATTATAGGCCAGCGCCTGCGGGAAGCCGAGGACGAGCGCGTTGCTCTGGTCGAAGGTGAAGACCTGGGCGCTGCCCGTCGCGGTGCGCAGGTCGAAACGGCCCTGCGGCGCATAGGAACTATAGGCGGGAACGCCGACCAGCGCGAGCGAGCGATCCTCGCTCGAGATCTTGCGGTTTCTGGACAACAGCCCTTCGTCGGACTCGTGAGTGAAGTTGATGGCGATCCGGCCACGATCGTCGGCTCCCCAGCTGGTTCCGCCGGTGACGCTGACCAGATAGCGCGGATTGTCGCCGCGCGACGTGAGGCCATATTCGGCGCGCGCTGTGATGCCGTCGATCTTGTCCTTGAGCACGAAATTGACGACGCCCGCGACGGCGTCGGATCCGTAAATGGCGGACGTTCCGCCGGTCACGACTTCGACGCGCTCGACGAAATCGGTCGGGATATTGTTGAGATCGACGGCCGAGGTGCCCGAGAAGCCGGCGACGAAGCGCCGCCCATTGACCAGCACGAGCGTGCGGCTGGGGCCGAGATTGCGCAGATCGACCGAAGCGGCGCCATTGCCGGTGGCGGAGAAGTTCGAATTGGAACGCGTCGTGCCGATGCCGACCTGCGGCATCTCGCGCAGCACGTCCTGGATGTTCGACGCGCCATCCTGCTCCAGTGCCGCGGCGTTGAGCACCGCGATCGGAATATTGGCATCGATATCCGGGCGCGCGATGCGCGATCCCGTCACCACGATGGCTTCCGCGGAATCGGCGGTATCGGCCGCCGTGGCGTCGCCCTGGGCGAGCGCCGGGCTCACGGTTCCGATCGCGACGACGAACGCCGCACCGTTCGCCAGCAATTTGGTCTTGATCAGTTTCCTACGCATCATCAGAGTCCCCTTATTGGCCAAAGCGGCGCGCAGCAGGGCGTCCGTCCCGCGCAGGTGCACGGATCCGCCCTCCCCGAAGCGGCCGCCCGGAGCGTTGCAATTCAGATGTCGTCCGCCAGCCGGACGATCGCTTACCTAGACATCGCCTTTCCCGACGCGCGTGGCGGTCCCACGTCTCTGTCCCGAACTGTTCAGATCATGTTCCACGGCTATTGCGCACGTCGCAGCACGCGCCCGTACCGCCCGGTGCCCATCACCCCATTCTCGCGCGCGACCCGACCGTTCACGATGACGATGTCGAAGCCTTCGGCGCGTTCATAGGGTTTCAGATAGTCGGATTTCGCGCGCACCTTCGCGGGATCGAACAACAGCAGATCGGCCTTGGCGCCCACGCGCACCACACCACGATCTGTGAAACCCATCGCGGCGGCGGGCAGGCTGCTGCTCTTGCGCACCGCTTCCTGCAGCGTCAGTGCCTTGGTCCCTTCCACATAATGCTCGATCAACCGGGCATAGGTGCCCGTGCCCCGCGGGTGACGGATCGACGGGCCACCGTCGGTGGAGATGGCGGTGAGCGGGCTGGCGACGAGCAGGTCCTGAACCCCTTCGTCCATGATGAAATGCGCGCCATGGGCACCGTTCGGCCCGAGCGCGAGCAGCACCTCCTCGAACGGCTTGCCCCGCTCCGTCGCGACATCGGCCAGCGTCTTGCCGGCGAGCGGCGCGGATCCGAACAGCAAGGCGCCGGGGCCGCCGCGCTTCGTCATGCGCGCCTTCAGATAAGCGAGCAATTCAGCCCGGCGCGTCTTGACGACGTCTGCGTAATTGGCCGGCGACAGCGCCCAGTCGGGGAAGATCAGGCCCAGCCCGCCATAGCCGGCGGTATAGGGATAGACGTCCGCCGACAGCCGGGCGCCTTCGCGCTGCCTGGCCTCGATGAAGGACAGCAGGCGATGCGCGGTCTCCGGCCCCTTGCCGAACACGATCTTCAGATGCGATGCCTGAATGCGGGCATTGGCGCCATAATCGACCAGTTCCTGGACGGCCCCTTCGACCAGCCCGTCATCCTCGGTGCGCATATGGCTGATGATCACGCCGTCAGCATCGGCGACGAGTTTCGCCAGCGGGACAAGCTCGGCGGTTTCGGCATAGCGGCCGGGCACATATTCGAGACCGGTGGACAGGCCGAAACTCCCCTCGCGCAATTCCGCGCTCAGAATGTCGTTCATCCGGGCCTGCTGTTCCGGGGTCAGTCCCCGCGCCGAATCCGGGATGCCGGCCTGATGCCGGATCGTCCCGTGCCCCGACAGGACGGCGATATTGAGCTGTACGCCCTTCGCCTCGACCGATTTCAGCCAGCCGCCCAGCGGCGCGGCGGGCCGCGAGATGTCGTCACCGGTCGCGGCGGTGTTCGCGCTGCGGCCGTCCTGTCCCAGGATGACGGTGGTCACGCCCATCGCGAGGAATCCGTCGAACGAATCCTTCAGGGGATCGGCATGGGTGTGGGTGTCGATGAAGCCCGGCGACAGCGCCCGCCCCGCCGCGGCGATCGTACGGTCGGCCTTGGCGGCGCCCTGCGGCACGTCGCCGATAAAGGCGATCCTGTCACCCTCGATCAATATGTCGGCCTGGACCGGCGCCGCGCCCGTCCCGTCGACCAGTGTCGCGTCCTCGATCAGCAGATCGAAACTGCCGCCTGCGTCCCTGATCGAGGACGCAAGATCCTGAGCCATCAGCGCCGACGGTGCGGCCGCCAGCAAGGCAAGGGCAATCACACGGGTCAATTTCATGGGCATGTCGCCTTTGTCAGGGGAAATTCGTCCGCATAGGCGAACAGCGCCGGCGTCCCTCCGGTGTGGATGAACACGACGTCGCCGCCGAGCGTGCCGCGGCCGAGCAGGTCGAGCAGGCCGGCCATCGCCTTGGCCGTATAGACGGGATCGAGCAGCAGCCCCTGGCTTGCGGCGAGCATCCGCAGTGCGTCATTCGCCTCCGCAGTCGGGATGGCATAGCCCGGCCCCGTATAGTCATCGAGGACGACGATATCGGCGTCGGGGACGGTCGCACGCGGCGCGGCGCACAGATCGAGCATCGCATCGGCGACCATGCGCACCTTGTCGAACTTGACCTCCTTCGGCTCGCTGACCGAAATACCGATGACCGGTATCGCGGATCCCAGGAGCCGCAGGCCCGCGAGCAACCCGGCATGCGTGCCGCCGCTGCCCGTCGCCAGGACGATCGCCGTCGGCGAGATCGCCTGCGCCTCGAACTGCGTCAAAAGCTCGCGCGCACATTCGGCATAGCCGAGCGATCCGATCGCGTCGGACACGCCGAGCGTGACGACATAGGGCTTTTCCCCACGCGCCAGCGATTCTTCGACCAACCGATCGATCCGGGCCGTGGTGGCGTCGCCGTCATCGGCGACGAAGTGCAGATGCGCACCGAAAAGGCTGTGGAGCAGCAGATTGCCGGAGGCGCGATAAGCCTCCGTATCCCGCCCGGCCGCATCGGAGATGACGACATGACAGCGCAGCCCGGACCGCGCGGCGGCGGCGGCGGTCTGCCGGACATGGTTCGATTGCCATGCGCCGCTGGTGATCAGCGTGTCCGCCCCCATCGCCAGCGCGTGGCCGATCGCGAATTCGAGCTTGCGCGTCTTGTTGCCGCCAAAACCAAGGCCCGTGCAATCGTCACGCTTGACGAACAGCCTTACGCCCTCGGTCTCGCCCGTCGGGATGTGCAGCGGTTCGAGCGGCGTCGGCAGATGCGCGAGGGGGGTCCGCGGGAAAGGCGAAAAATCCATTGTCATGCTGCCTCTTGTGCACGCGAAAAATAGATACGCGTCTCCGCCATCACCTTGCGGGAGAGCAGGATTCCCGAAACCATCGTCGGGATCGCCATGAGCGCGAACATGATATCGATGAAGCTGACGATCAGTGCGGTCGTCGATGCCGCCCCGACCACGATGCTGGCGACGTAGAAGCCGTTATAGGCACCCTTCACCTTCGCACCGAACAGGAAGGAGAAGCATTTCATCCCGAAATAGGAATAGCTGAACAATGTCGCGAGCCCGAAGGCGAGGATGCAGACGAGGAGCAGCGGACCGCCGAACATCGGATAGGTGTCGCTGAACGCGCGCGCGGTCATCAGCACGCCGTTGAGCCCCTCGACCTTCCACGCATCGGTCACCAGGATCGCCAGGCCGGTCAGCGTGCAGACGACCAGCGTGTCGACCACGGGCGAGAGCATCGCGACCAGCCCCTCATGGACCGGCTCCGACGTCTTGGCCGCGCCATAGGCGAGTGCGGCGGTGCCGATGCCCGCTTCGTTGGAGAAGGATGCGCGGCGCGCGCCGAGCACGATGAGGCCGCCGAGCGCCCCGCCGAACATGGCCTGGCCCTCATAATATTCGGCCTTGAACGCGTCGGTGACGATCAGCGAAAGATAGTGCGGCACGACATCAGCATGGGCGATCAATATGCCGAGCACGGCCAGGAAATAGACGCCGACCATTGCCGGCACGAGCGCCGCGGCAACCTGGCTGATCCGGCTGAGACCGCCGAAGATCACGAGCGCCGCCGTCGTCGCGAGCACCAGGCCGATCACCAGATCGCCACTGGCGCCCATGGCGATGCCCGCGGGTTCCAGTCCGAGGACCTGGATCGCCTGGGTCAGCTGATTGGCATTGAAGATCGGCAGGCAGCCGAACATCGCGGTCACGCAGAACAAGGCGGCGAGCGGCCACCAGCGCCGTCCCAGCCCTTCGGTGATGACGTACATCGGCCCGCCCTGCAGTTCGCCCAGCGAATCCCGGCCGCGGTACATCACCGCCAGGGTGCAGGTGAAATAATTGGTCGCCATGCCGACGATGGCGGAGATCCACATCCAGAAGAGCGTGCCGGGGCCACCCATCGCGATCGCCACCGATACGCCGGATACGCTGCCCATGCCGATCGTCGCCGCCAGCGTGATCGACAGCGCGTGATAATGGTTGATCTGCCCCGGATCGTCGGCGCGGTCGTAACGCCCGCTCAGCACCCGCAGCGACTGCCCGACATGACGAAAGGGCAGCAGGCGCGACACCAGCAGGAAATAGAGCCCCCCGCCGGTCAGCAGGAGCAGGAGCGGCAGATCCCAGATCCATTCGGCAAGGGCCAGGACCTGCCGTTCGGCGGCAAGCAGCATGGTCAGCGGCCGAAGAGCGGGAAGAGGCGCGTGAAGAGAGCCGTCCGTGTCCTGGCGAAGGCGTCTTCCTTTCTCGGCACATCGGCATTGCGCGTGTTCATGCCGAACACCGCGGCGCTGTTGCTCTCGGGCTGGATGTAGATGAAGGTCGCAAAGCCCATCTGGCCGCCGGTATGGCCGACGAAGCGCAGCGTCCGTCCGTCCGCCACCGGCTGATCGATCGTGAAGGTGCTCAAGCCCATTTGCTGGTTCGGCACGCGATCGTCCTCGGCCGCGAACAGCGGCTTGCTCATCTCGAGCAATGTCTCACGCTTGAGCACGGTCGCGTAATTGCCGTTGTCGCCGACGCCGAGCAGGAAGTGCGCGAATTTCATCAGATCCGACAGCGGGCCGTTAAGCCCGCCATTGCCGTTGGTGGCGCCCGTCTCGACCTCCAGCCCATTGGCCTTCACCGCGCCCTTCGACACATAATAATTGTTCGATCGATGCGGCAGCAGGAAATAGGGCGTCTTGTCGTAATAGCTGCGTGTCATGCCGAGCGGCATCAGGATGTTCTTGGTGATATAGCCTTCGATATCGTCGCCGGTGATTTCCTCGACGACGCGACCGAGCATCGACGTGCCCGGGTTCGAATAGCTGAACTTCGAGCCCGGCTCGAACTCGATCTCGGTATAGGGCATCATCGCCGCCACCTGCGACCATTTGGCGGGCTCGTGCGGCGCCCAGTCACTGTCGCCGCGCCACGGGAAAGTCGCGCCGCGCAGCCCCGAACTATGGGTGAGCAGGTGCCGCAGCGTGATGGTGGACATCGGCCCGAAGCGGTTGTGGATCTGCTTCGTCTCGGGAAGATAGTCGATAATGCGGTCGTCGAGCGACAGCTGCCCGCGATCACGCAACTGAAGCACCGCGATCGCGGTGAACATCTTGGTGATCGACGCCCAGTGATACAGCGTGTCGGCATCGACCCTTTGCCCGCCGTCACGATCGGCGAGGCCGTAATAGGCCTGTTTCACGATTTTACCGTCCTTGGACACGATCATGCTCGACCCGACCGCGCTCTGCGCCTTCAGATCGGATTCATATCCCGCGACGATCTCCGTCCAGGTGCGATCGATGGACTGGGCGGCCGCGGGAACGGGCGCCGCAACCAGGCAGATGGCAGCGGCCAGCGTCCGGATCCGAGGGGTCATCGCAGAGTCTCCTTGAAGAAGCGGGTCCAGTTGCCGCCCATGATCTTGTCCGCTTCCGCTGATTTGAAGCCGCCACGCAGCAGCGCGCGGTGGATCAGCGCCATGCGGTCGATGCTGTTGAATTCGGGGATCACCGCATGCTGCGGCAGCGGGCCGAAACCCGGAATGCCACGCTTGCGATTGCCCTCCCACCAGCCATGATAGCTGCCCGGCATGTCCTTGCCATTGTCGAACGGGCGCCCCTCCGCCTGGAGCCCGCCCATCGCATAATCATTGGCAATGCCGACCGCGTCGATCCCCGCCAGCTTCACCGCGTGGCGGATATGCGCAACATAATGGTCGGGCGTCGGCACCGCCGCTTCGGTCAGCCAGAAACTCATCATGAAGACGCCGAACACGCCGCCGCTTTCCGCCACCGCGCGGATCATCCTGTCGGTCGCCGCGCGTGGATGGTTGAGCAAGGCGCGGCAGGCGCCATGCGACAGGATCGTCGGCGCCTTCGACAGCTTCACGGTTTCGAGCGCGGTCGCCTCCGACGCATGCGACACGTCGGGGATCAGACCGACGCGGTTCATTTCGCGCACGCCTTCGATGCCGAGCGGCGACAGCCCCTTGCCGCCGCGCTCGTCGGTATAGGCGGTCGCGAAGGCGTTGCTTTCGTTATGGGTGAGTTGAAGAATACGCAGCGACTTGTCGCGAAAATAGGAGATACGCGAGAGATCCGTGCCGATCGGCTCGCAGCCCTGAAACTGGAAAACGGCGACTGGACGTCCCGTCGCCATGTCCGCGCCCTTGAGCGCGATGCCGAGCCCTGGAAAATCCGATCCGATCCGGGCGGCCGCCGCAGCGATGCTCTCGTCGCACAGTTCGAAGGTGCGATGATAAAAGGGATTGCCGGCGGCATCCGTATCCATCTTGCCCTTCGAAACGTCGCAGATGAAGGCATCGAGACGCGAGGCCCGCAGATCGGCCGGATTGTCGGGCAGGAAACTCATGCCGTCGACATAGGGGCCGGACCTTTTCGGCTCGGCGCCGCGCGCCGCCCCCGTCACCGCGAATGCGGCAAGCGCCGCAATCGCATCCCGCCGCCGCATGCCGAATGCCGCCCCCGCCATGTTCAGCGCCCGCCCCGTTCAGAGGTTTCGCTGACCTTCGCGCCGTCGACGAAGGACTCCACACACTGGATGGACAGTTCGTGCACCATGTTGCCCCCCGGATGACGAATCAGATCATGGATCTTGGATCCATTTTTTCACCTTGTAAATCTACCAAGTCAATTCGTAATGTCAATCGATACAGTTGAGAATATAGAATCTCGAAGAAATCAGCGGTTTACGGCGGATTCCAAGGCATGCGAACGACGCTCTTCCGCTTCGGCGATCGATCGCGAGATCGAAATACCGCCATCGCTGACATGCGAGATGATGATGTCGAACGCGGTTTCGGCGTCTCGCCGACGCGCGGCGTCGACAAGCGCGACATGTTCCCGCCTGTCGCGATCGGACACTTCCATCCCCGGTCGGCCGAAGCGCAGATGATAACGCCGCGCGGCATCGAGCTGATCGCTGATCATCTTCTGCAGGCGCGGCCCGGCCGCCGCGTAGAGCGACAGATGAAAAGCGCTGTGCCTGGCCTGCTTCTCGGCATCGGTCGCTTCTTCCAGCGCGGCATGGGCGCGCTCGATCACGGCGACCTGCGCATCGGTCAGTGTCGGAAATGACCGGCGCACCGCCACCCCCTCAAGCGCGGCGCGGATCTGGAACAGCTCCAGCGCGTCGTCCGCATCGAGTTGTGCCACCACCGCGCCGCGATGCGGCTGCTTGGTCACCAGCCCTTCCGCTTCGAGCAGCCGCATCGCTTCCCGAACGGGCATCCGGCTCACCTGGAAACGCTCGGCGATATCCTCCTGCCGGATCGGTTCGCCACCGGGATAATCGCCGCGAATGATGGCAGCACGCAATTGCTCGAACAGCCAGAGACCGGTCGATGGCGGACGGGCGGAATCTGTGCCGGACATTGGATCCTGGATATTGGAGATTGGTGACACCACTTGGACCGACCGCAAACGCCGTGTCAACGTGTCATCGCATCATGCCGGCGCCACCGAATGATCTTGCAGGGCGTGTATTATTCACATAATACACTCGGCCATGACCATTCTTCAGCTCGACGCCGTCGGCAAATCCTATGGCCGCAAGCAGGTCCTGCGGGACGTGACCGCCGGCTTTCCGATCGGCCTGACCCTGCTTGTCGGCCCCAGCGGCGCCGGCAAATCGACATTGCTGCGCCTGATCGCCAGCGCCGAACGGCCGAGCGCCGGCAAGCTGAGCTGGGACGGCCAGCCGCTTCCCGCCGCCCGCGCCGCGCTACGGCGTTTACTCGGCTATGCGCCGCAAGCGGTCGACCTGCCCGACGATCTCAGCGCGCGGGCCTTTGCGATGCATATGGCGGCGCTCAAGGGTCTCGATCTTGCCGCCGCCGACGCGCAGTTCGCCGCGATCACCGACGCGATCGGCCTGCATGCCGATATCTGCAACCGTATCATCACCTATTCGGGCGGCATGCGCCGACGGCTGATCTTCGCCCAGGCGCTGCTCGGCGCACCTCGCCTGCTGGCGCTGGACGAACCGACCGCCGAACTGGACCGTGAAACCGCGCGTCTCGTCGGCGCCCTCGTCGTCGAGCGTGCCCGCACCGCCGCGGTCGTCATGACCACCCATCTTGCCGACGAACTCGCGCCGCAGGCCACCCAGGTCCTGCGCGTCGAAGACGGCTATGTGACACCCGCATGAGCGGTGTCGCGGTCGCCCACTCGTCCTTCCGGACCAGCCTGACCCGCTACTCCCATAGCTGGGGTCTCTGGCTGCTGCTGCTGATCGCCCCGATCGGCGCGCGTTTCATGATCGCTCAGGATGACGGCTTCGGCATGCAGGTCGCGATCGGCCGGCATCTGCCGGTGATGACCTCCGCCACTTTGGGCGTCACATTGGGCATCATCGTCTCGACAATGCTGCTGCCCGTCGGCTTCCTCTATCTGCGATCCAACGTCACGCGCATCCAGCCCTGGCAGATCGAGGAAGTGACCGCGGCCTCGCGTGTCGCGATCACGCTCGGCCGCTTCGCCGCCGACGTCGCGATCCTCTTCGCCATCCTCGCCGCGCTGACGCTGGCCGGCTGGTTCCTCGGCTGGATGGTCGGCAGCGGCCCGCTCAACATCTGGCATATCACGCTGGCCTTGTGGGTGGTCGCCGGCCCCAGCCTGATGAGCCTTGCCGCGATCCGCATCCTGCTCGATTCGACCAAATTCACGCGCGGCGGCCTCGGCGACACATTGTTTTTCATCATCTGGCTCACTGCGATCGGGGCGCCGGCCGCGTTGAGCGCCCTGTCATCCTCCTATGCAGCGAACATGCTCGACATGACCGGTTTCGTGCGGCCGCTGACCGGCCCCGCACCGCTGGAGATGGGCGCCTTCACCATCGGCTTCACCGATATTCTGCCGGGGCGCGTGCCGCTCGATACGATGGCGGGCATATATGCGTCCGGCTATCTCGCCTCGCGGCTGAGCTGGGCGGCGATCGCCGTTGCGCTGGCGGCACTGGCCGGCCTGCTCTACCGCCCCCATGTCGCCCGACAGAAGATCAGGAAGCCCGGCCGCCTCGCCCGTCTGACCGCCGCGTCACCCCCCGGGGCCGCCGATCCCGAAGCTCCACCCGCCCCTTTCGCCCGGAGCATCGCGCTCAATCTGGCAAGCGCCGAATTTCGCCTGATCGGCCAGGGTCGGCTGTTCGCCCTGCTCGCCGCCGCTGCGACCTTGATCGGTGCGATCGGCGATTACCGCCAGTTTGGCAGTCCTGCCGCCATCCTCCTCCTGACATTCGCGCTTTCCGCCCATGCCGGGCGCAGCGAGAGCCTGCGCGCGTTGACCGGTACCGCCGTCCTGCCTCCGGCGATGCGACGGATCGCCTTTGTCGCCGCGGCGACGGGATGGGCGCTGTTGATGGCACTGCCCGCCGCGATCGCGCATCTCTCGGTCCAGCCCCTGCTGCTGGCACTCGCCACCGGCACCGCAGTCGCCACGATCGCGATCGGCCTCGCCGCGATCAGCCGCTCCGCCTTCGCGCCGCGCCTGGTGCTGCTCGTCCTGTGGTATGCCTATTTCTCGACCGGCGGCTGACCGGCGGTCAAAGCGTCTTGCGCAGCCGGACGAGGAAAAACGGGTCCATCACCGCGTTGCGGCGCTCGATGGCGGCGATCTGTCCGGCGAGGCGCGAACCATCGTACAGCACGCGCTTGCGGCCGCGCGAACGGAAGCCGATATTCTCGAACATGAAGCGCAGCGACATGCCTGGCTTCACCGTCCAGTCCCAATAGATCTTGGCCAGCGGATCGCTGGAGGCGTGGACGGTGCGGATCTCGTTGATCCTGTACGACGTCTCCTGAAAGCCGGTGTAGAAATCCGCGGTGATCACCGATCGCAGGCGCGGCAATTCCTTGATGATCGTCACATCGCCCTGGAATGGCCGCTGCAACGAGATGCGCCGCCTTTCCGCCGTCACCGGATCGGTCACCCGCGATCGTCGCCAATTGGCATTGAGCCGGATCAGCGTTCCGCGCGCGCCGAGCCGGTCGAGCGGCAGGCTCAGTGCCAGCTTCATTTCCTGCTTCGTGCCGCTGCCGATATTGCCGGGCGCATCGAACCGGCCCTCGATCGGGATCAGGTCGATCACATCGCTCAGCGCCGAATGGCCGGCGGTCAGGGTCACCGCGCCGCGATCCCAGAAGCGTCGCTCGACGGTCGCTTCGAACAGCCAGGCCTGTTCGGGCGTCAGATCGGGATTGCCGGCATTCACCGTGCCGGTATCGAGCGACGCGGTGGTCGCGAAATCCTCGAAATCGAGCTGGCTGACGACGCGCTCGGCGCGCAGGCGCACTTCCCAATTCTTTGCCGGCTCGATCGTGACGTTCAGGCGAGGCTTCACGAAATCGAGCGATCGGGATTGGACGACGTCGCCCTTCACGCCGATCGTCGATGTCTCGAAACCGATCGCCGCCTCGACCGTCGCCCCATCTCCGGCCTGCCAGCGCGCCGCGCCCTCGGCATCGATGCGTCGTTCCTCCACCTGGATGTTCGCCGATGGCAGCGCGACCGGCACGCCGCCGCGAGTGAGGCTGTTCTCCGCGTCGAGGAAATTGAAGGTCCGCTCGATCCGGCCGTCGATCGTCAGCCTGGACGTGGGCAGGAAACTGCCGGCGGCCCGGACGATCGACTCGCCCGACAAGGCGCGCTCGCTGGAGATCTGCGCCGGCCCGGCTCCCGTCGATCTGGTGACGATGCGGTCGCGCTCGCGGCTTTCGAGCGCCAGCAGCCGCATCGTCAGCCGCGACGAGAATGTCCGCTCATATTCGATGCTGGCCACGCCTTCGTCACTCGCGAAATCGGCGTCGACGGTTTCCTGAAATGACGTACCGCCGATATTGGTCAGCCGCGACATGTCCCGCCGGTCCTGCCGGTCGCGTTCGCCGCTGACGCTGAAGCGCAGGAAATCGGGGCCCTCGCGATATTCGGCCGCACCGTTGCCGCCGACGATGAACCGGTCCCAGTCCGCCTCGAACCGCCCCCAGTCGGTGAGCCGGCCATTGCGGTCGTGGCGCGAATAGCGGCCGATCCCCGAGATGGTCTGGTCCTTGTCCTCCCGCCAATGCAGCACCCCCTCCAGCGACAGCGCGCGACCCGAACGCGATCCTTCGACGCGCGCGATCCGCGCGGGCATGGCGTTGGTGTAGAATTTGGTCATCAATTCGGTCGCGACCGACGTCGTGGCGCCCGACCGGCGGACGATATTGGCGACGACGGTCTGGCCGCGCATGTCGATGCCCGGCGCACCGCCCCGGATGATGTCGATGCGCGCGATGCCGGTCGCGGGAATCCTCCGCAACAGATCGTCGAGATTCTGCGACTTGGTCGATGGCCGCTGGCCGTCGATCAGGATGTTGCCCCCGGTTCCCGCCAGCCCCCGGATCGTGATGTCGCCCCTGTCATAAGCGAAGCCGGGAATGCGCGTAATGATGTCCAGCGCCATGGTCGGCTGATATTCGGCGAAGAATTCGAGCGGGTAGGAAATCACGCCGCTCCCGGCCGTCGCCGATGCCGGCCGCGGAGACTCGGGGTCCTCCTGCGCGCGCAGCCCGCCTTCGCCCAGCGCGCCGAAGGACCAGATCAAACCCGCCGTCAGCCGCCTCAGCATCGCCATCTCCCCGGTTCCGGGCCAGCCTAGAGGTGTGGCAAGAGCGCGCAATTTCATTGTCGGATATGGATCGGATTGATCGGCCAGAGCCGTTGACAAGATACCCTGCACGGCCATAGCAGCCACTCAAATCATTGTTCGAGTTGGAGAGTTCCGAAATGCTGAAGCGCGCACTGCCGGTCGCGATGCCTTTGTGCGCACTGTTCACCGCAGCTTGCGGCGGCGGCGGCGTCAATTCAACTCCAACTCCAACTCCAACTCCAACTCCGACCCCGACTCCGACCCCGACCCCGACACCAACTCCAACCCCGACACCAACGAACAGTTCACTGGCGGATCTGCGCTACAGCGAAAGTTTCACCAATAACGCCGCCACCGGCAGCGCCAGTTTTCCGACCAGCGGCGCGGCGCCGACCGTCAGCGCGTCGCAAAGCAGCGCAACCGTCGCCTACGATGCCGCGACGAACAGCTACGCGATCACTGTAGCAGGGCGGACACAGACCTTCCGGCCATCCGATCTCGACAGCGCCAACTCGACGGCAAGCATCGCGGTGTATGTGCGGAAGAATGGATCGACCACCGACACGCTCACTCTGACGAAGGCCGGGGATTCAGGACGATTCACATATCGTTATGTCGCGGGCGGCTTCTGGCAGCGTACCATCACCGGCACGTCGGCCATATCGGGATCGGTCGACGCCTTCGCTTATGGTGTCGAAACGCCAGATACGGCGCTGCCTCGCGCCGGCCGTGCGGAATATGCCGTTGACCTGATCGGCGTGCAGACGAGCAACGACGGTGTCTACGGGATCACCGGGCAAGGCTCGACCCAGGTCGATTTTGCCAGCGGCGCGGTGATCACGCATGGCATGGTCGACGACCGGGTGAAATTCTCAAGCGAAGCGATGCTCTCAAGCAGTGGCAACAGCTTCTCTGGCAGTTTTCGCTTTGACAATTTCGGCGAATTCACCGGGACCATCGACGGTCGCCTGTTTGGCCCGCAGGCTCAGGAAATCGGCGCCGCATTTTCCGCCCGGCTGGGCGCGGTGGGCGACGAGCGTGTCGTCGTCGGCTCGCTCATCGGCCGAGGGGCAACCGTCAACGGCAAGAACAGCTCGATCAAATCCCTCATCGTCAACGATTTCTTCGTCAACGACTCCGCGACATTGAAGACCTCGCTGACCGGCAGGTCGGGCAGCAACGATGGCAGCCAGACCTTCTCGTCCGGCAGCGCGGCGGCGGCTTCGCTGATCGTCAACTATGACGCCAGCTCAAAGGCATATACGCTCATCGCTCCGGATCGGTCGCAGTATTTTCTAGGCCTCCGGGGAGTGGGTTCCGTTGACGAACAGCTGACGGAAACGACGCAGAAAAACACTCTCGCGGGTTTTCCATACAGCACGTTCGCCGATCTCAAATATGTCGCGTCGCAGCGTTGGACCACGGCGACCGGGAGCGGCCCGGCAACGCAGTACCGGATCCAGGATTTCGTATATGGCATCGCCACCCCCGACACTGCCATGCCGCGTACCGGAACCGCCGGCTATGCGATCGGCCTGACGGGAATCGCGGCGGATGCGAGCTTTCCCAATCTCACCAATATCGCCGGTTTCGGATTCCTGACCGCCGATTTCGGGGCGGGCACGCTTGCCGCCGAAGGCCAGATGCTGTTCACCGAGGATTGGCATATGGCTGGGCGCCGCGCCGGCCAGCTGGGCGGAAGATTTTCCGCGAGCGCAACGATCTCGAGCAGCGCAAACAGCTTCAGTGGCCCGATCAGCTTCGATGGGCTCGGTTCTTACAGCGGCACAATGACGGGCCGCTTCTTCGGATCGGCCGCAGAAGAAGTGGGCGCATCCTTCTCCGCCACCGACGGTGCGGGAGGTTTCGCGACCGGCGCTTTTGTCGGCGGATTGGATTCCGCCGCAACGGCAACCTCTCAAACGCTGGCAACATTGTCGTCGCCTACCAACTTTGCCTTCACAGGCGCACAACCCGGGCCCGACATCGGCAGCGTGACAGGCGTTTCATACGATCCGTCAACGCGCAGCTATGCGATCACGATCAGGGATACCCATCTCCAAGGCTCGCCCATTCATACGGTATCGCTGACGCCATCCAGCCGGGACGAAGCGGCGGGCAATTCCAGTGTCGACGTCTATCGCGGAACACTGAGCGGAGCGGCGTCCACCACCACGCTGCTGAAGCCGGCTCCCACCAATCCGACGATCGCGCTCACCTATACCAGCCTCGCGACCATTATCGCGCCACGCGCCGAGACGCCCCAGCTCAACGATCCGCTCCGCGACCGATATTATGTCGCTTTCGGCCTCCCGACACCAAATCTGCGGATGCCTGTGAGCGGAACCGGCACCTTCAACGGCATTGCTACAGGCGCAGGCCGGGTGACAACCAACGCCTTTTCCGGTGGTTCGCCAGGCAGCGTGACATCCTATTATGACGTCAACGGCAAGTTTTCACTCACCGCGGATTTCATCAACTACGGCTTCACCAGCAAGATCGAGCTGACGGGTACAGAGGTTGGCAAGGGATCCGTCGTCACACTTCCCACGATGAACATAACGGGCAATATCAGCGGCAATCAATTTTCCGGTGGAAGCAACGGCTATTCAATGGGTGGCAGATTCTTCGGCCCAAATGCCGAGGAAATCGCTGGAGCATTCGATTATCATCAATCCGACAGTGCCGGCACTTTGACACAGCTCAGCGGTGCAATTATCGGCAAACGCTGATCATTCCGGCGTCAGGGTCACAAAACCAGATTGCAACTCGCTAGAGTCGATCCGGTTCGGATTGAACCGGATCGACTCAGAATTTCCTTTGTTTGCTGCGACTTCCGAGTCAGCGGGTGCTTCTAGCCGTCTCGAAATCGCTCTAATCGGAGCTGCGCATGTTCGCATTCGAACGTGACACGACCTGCCGCATCACGCCCTCCGATTAGACCAAGGTCACTTCAGATTGGATCAATCTGAAGTGTGAAACGCAGTTGGCAAAGCCAAACCCGCTTCTTCGTGAAGCACCGGAAGAAGAAGCTGGGCCCCCGCTTTCGCGGGAATGACAACCGGGATGCTTCTACCCCGATGAATCAAAGCTCAGTCGAAGATATCCTCCAGCCACGATTTGCGCTTCTTGTGGTGGCGCGGGTCGTGGCTGCCGCCATGATAGCGATCGTCGGAATAGCGATCCTGCCCCCAGGGCTGACGCTGCTGCGGTTGCGGCTGGGCCGGCGCGCGCGGCGGGGCCATGTCGGCGGTGCTGCGTTCGATGATCTTGTCGAGTTCGCCGCGATCGAGCCAGATACCCCGGCATTGCGGGCAATAATCGATCTCGATGCCCTGCCGGTCGCTCATCGCGAGCCCGACCTTGCAGACGGGACAGAGCATCGCCGAGACGGCTTCGGGGGTACGCATCTTAAAAAATCTCCACTTTGCAATTCGTTACGTTGGTGAAACACATTCGGCGCGATTTTGTGCCATTTGCGGTCCGAGATTCAGGCCAATATGGGTTCGATTGACCCGATTACAGCCCCAATTCACGGCGGATCAGCGGTACGGTCCGCGCCCACGCCCTGGCTTCTGGGACGATCAGTTCGACATGACCTTCATCGGCCACCGTCACGGTGTGCACCGGCACGCCGCGTGCGCGCAACGCGGTTTCATAAGCAGCGGCATAGGATGGCGGCGCGATCGGATCGCGTGTCGTGTTCACCTGAATCCGGCGCGCACCGCCCGCCGCCATCTCGATCGGCGAGGTATCGGCATAGATGTCGGGCCGCGTCGCACTTGCCATGCCCGCCATCGCTCGCGGCGCATCGGTGCCACAGCCATGACCGGTCGCATTCGATGAAAAGCGCAGATCGGGCAGCCCGCCCTGGCTGATCACCGCATGGATCTTCGCGGGCGCCGCGCCGCGCAACGCCGATCCCCTGGGCAGAGCGGGCCGGTCGGCGAGCCACAAGGCAAGATGCCCACCCGCCGAATGGCCGACCGCGACGATCCGGTCGGTCCTGAGCCCATATTTGGCACCGTCGCGCACGAGCAGATCGGCAGCGGCGGCAACGTCCATGAACGTGCCGGGATAGCCACCCCCGGAGCGATCGACGCCGCGATATTCGATGTTCCAGACCGCAATCCCCTGGCGGCGCAGATCGTCGGCGATCCAGCCCATGATCGTACGATCGGCGACATCGCTGAGCCAGCAGCCGCCATGGACCATCAGCACCACCGGATGCGGCCCCGCCCCCGCCGGCAACCACAGATCGACGATCTGCAGGGGATCCTTGCCATAAGCCAGCGTCCGGTCGGGCGCGGGCTTCGGCCGGTCGAGCAGATCGGGCCAGGTCATGACCGGCCCGGGCTCAGCCGTCACCGCTGGACTATCGGCCGACATGCCGGCGATCAGGGCAAATATTGCCAGGACGGCATCCAGCCTCATCCACCGGTCCCTCCCATCAATAATCCTTCGACACGCGGACGTTCACGCTCTGGCGACCGATCGTCGAAATGCTCGACAGCAACGACAGCCAGCGGGTGATCTGGAATTCGACGCGCGTCGCCGAATAGCCCTGACCGTCGGTGATCAGCTCCACATAGGTCCGCCGGGTGATATACTTGCCCGCCGCGATCGAGGTGCCCTGTCCCGTCGTGCTGTCCGCCGGCAGGATGCGCAGCCGGTCGAGCCCCGCCGCCTGGCGCACCGCGTTGATCGGATTGAGCCCACCGCCGCCACCCTGCAGCGCCGCGACCGCCGCAGCGAGCTGAAGCGCCTCGGGCGCCGACAAATTGGTGATCGAGGTGCCGAACAACAGGCGCGAGAGCAGTTCGTCCTCGGGCAGCGCGGGCACGCTGGTAAAGTCGATTTCGGGCTTCAGGCCGGTGCCGGTCACCCGGATCGTCGCGTTCAGCCCCTGGATGCTCGCCTGCGCCGCGATATCGATCGTCGGATCAGGCGGACTGTTGCCGCCGAAACGGATCGATCCGCGCTCGAGATCGAAGCTGCGGCCCGCAAATTCATAGCTGCCCCGGATCAGGTCGGCGGTGCCGAGGATCGCGGGCGCCTCGACGGTTCCGCCGATATTGAGCGCGGCGCGCCATTCGCTGTCCAACCCCAGGCCGGAAACGGTCAGGCGATTGCGCGCATTGGCCTTGAGCGCGAGCCGCCACGGCACCGCAGCGGCCGGACGTTCGATCACTTCGCCGCGCCGGTTGAGCTCTTTCACGTTCAGACGGGGAATGGTCGAAGCGGCGGTGGCGCGACCCAGCACATAGCGGCTCTTCACCAGATCGACCTCGCCGCCGATCACACCGCCGCGCCCGTCGGTGCGGATCGTGATCGGGCCGGTGACGGTGGCACCGATATCGTCGCGGTTGATCAGCACCGCATTCTTCGCATCGATGGTCAGATCGATGCCGAAACCCTGGGCGGACGCCAGGTTGAAGCTGCCCCGCCCGCTCACGGTGCCGTCACTGCCGGCATTGGCGCTCAATTCGTCGATCAGCAACCGGCTGTCGTCGAACCGCCCGCTCGCCTTCACATTGGTCAACACCGTACCGGTCACAGCGCTTTCGAGCCGCGCGCCCTGGGTGCGCACCGAGCCGCGGATCACCGGATCGGACAGTCGCCCGCTGACGTCGGCGCCGATCGCGACCGGACCGGACAGGTCGAAGATCTCGACGCCGGTCAGGCGCCATAATGTGTCGGCGGGGCCGTTATAGCGGATCTGCGCGAACAATGGCGCGGCGGACAGCCGTTCCATGATCCCGCCGCTGGGGCCCAGCGGCGCAAGCCGTGCCTGGGCGCGGCCGATCGTCTGCCCGCCGCTGGCGGCGACCGCGCGCGCCACCGCGCCGCGTTCGTTGATGACCGCCGCGACACCGACATCGATCGGCTTCGACGACAGCACCAGGCCGGCGCGCGCCAGCCCGCGAATGCGCACATCGGCACGCCCGACCGGCAGGCTGGCGCGCGCGTCCTGGCTGAAATTCAGCGTGCCGCTGGCCATGCCGCTCAGCCCCAGATCGGGCCATGCCATGTCGAGGATCGACAGCGGCATACGCTGCAGCGTCGCTTCCACCTGATTGGGGCCATCGCCGAACAGGCCGGCGACCGTCGCCGATCCGCCCGCGAATTCCAGGCCGGTGCGCGCAAGCCGCCAGCCGGCGCCATCGCGCGTCAGCACCGCCGGACCGGTGAGCTTGACCGGGCGGCGATCGATGGTCCCTTCCCCCACCAGCGATATGCGATCGGGCGAGATATCGGCGATGGTCTGCAGATCGAATGCCCGACCGCGCGCGCCGGCAAAGGATGCGCGGACCTGGCCCGCACCATCCTTGAGCTTCGCATTGCCGGCCAGTCGCGCGAGCACGATATTGCCGCGCCTCAGCCCCCTGGCATTGACCGTCGCATCGATCGTGGTGCCCGCCGGATCGAGCAGCACCACCGCCTCCAGCCGGCCGCGACGGATCGAAAGTTCGGGTGGCCCCGGGAAACGGGCGCCGTTCGCCGTCAACGCGATCGCGATCCGCTGGATATCGTCGACCGGATTGAAGGTCAGCGATCCGTCGAGCCCACCGCCAACCACATCGAGCCGCCCGTCGAAACCGCCGGGCAGGCTGCGCAATGCGCCCTTCGCCGTCGTGCCGGCAATCTTGAGTTCGGCCACCGCGATCGTCGCGGCTTGGCCGGACGGCAGCAGGATCGCACCATTGCTGGTGAACGGCCCCAGCGTCGAACCACCCGCGGCCTGATAGGCGAAACCCTGTGCATTGGGATCGAGCTGCAACCGGACGTCGCTCAGCCCCAGCGCATCCATCGGCCGCGCCAGCACCAGATCGATCTTCGGCCGATCGATCGCGCCGTCCAGCGTCATGCGGAACGCGCCATATTGCGACTGGGTGCCGGCGCCCTCGATATGGAAGCTGCCGTCGTTGCGGCGATAGCCATTGCCGGTCAGGCGGATGCCCGGCGCGGTCAGGCGCAGATTGCGCAGATAGAGTATGCCGTCGGGACCGCGCTCCAGCCCGGTATCGATCATCGGCAGTCCGCCGGCGAGCCCGCGCAGGAACGCATTGTCGAAGCGCCGGACCCAGGCCTGGGCCCGGCCGACCACGCGGGTGCCCTTGCCCCCCGCCCCCGGCACGACGCTGAGCCTGGTCTTGACGTCGACGATGCCGAGCCCCGGGATCAGGTAGCGCGAGAGCTGGCCCGAAATCGTCACCTCATAGCGTCCGCTCACCATGTCGACGAACAGCGACACGGTGCTGGTCAGCTTGTCCGACCGCAGCTTGAGCCCGTCGCCGGTCAGCGTCTTGGCCGTCACCTTGAGCAGCCCGTCGACGCGCAGATTGGCGAGGATGCCGCCGGCGACATCGCCGACGCCCGTCACCCGCCGCGCGGTCAGGTTGAGCGGGACGAGCAGCGGCTGCTTGCCGAAACGGCCCTTGCCCGTCGCGCGCACGCTCTCGAAACCGGTCTGGTCGAATGCGACGCGCGGCGCGGTCAGCAGATATTCGAAGCGCGCAGTATCGAACCCGCCATCGAACATCGCGCTGAGCTGGATATTCTGCCCCGTCATATTGGGGAAAAGCGCCGCGGGCTGGAGCAGCTTCCCGGTGACGCGGACATTGTCGAAGGCCGATCGCGCCAGATCGATCGCGCCCTCGGCGCGGACGGACAGCGCGTGCGAGCCCAGCGACACGCTGCCGTCGAGCCGGCGATCGACCAGGGTCGCGCGCGCATCGATCGCGATACGCGGCTGCGTCATCCGCATCACCTTGCCCTGGCTGATCAACGACGGCGCGATGAAGCCGCGCAGCCCGTAAACGCCCTTGTCGGCGGAAAGGTCGAGATCGATGCCGCGCTTGCCCGACAGGTCGGCGCGCGCCTCGCCCTTCCATGCCGTCCAGGTGCCATTGCCCGTCACATCGGCGGCGATCGCGCGCTTCATGCCCAGGATCGCACCGAACACGCCATTTTCGGGCGAGCGCAGCCGCGCCTCGATATCGAACCGGTCGCGATCGGGCTCGGCATCGAGCATCAGCACCAGCCGATCGCCACCGCCCTCGACCGCCGCATCGAGCGTCACCTTGGCGCGGCCCGAGCGGACATCGGCGGCACCGGTCAGCCGGCCGATCCGGCGCTGGCCGGCAATGGCGGGTTCGAAGCGCAGCCGGTCGATCTTCAGCGAGCCGATCGAGATATCGAAGCCGGGAAGGATCGGCCCCTTCTTCTCGGACGGATTAAATTTGGGCGATTTGTGCAACGTCGCGAGCGGCGCATGAAGCGAGCGTATGTCGAGCCGGTTGGCCAGCCAGCCCAGCGGCCGCCAGTCCAGCCGCACATCGGGCGAATCGAGCAGCAGGCCCTGGGCGTCATAGACGCGCAGGTCGCGCAGCCGCGCTTCGCCGAAGATCGATCCGTCGATCCGGCCGATGCGGATGCGCAGGCCCGATTTGGGCGCCATGCGCTCGATCCGGTCGATCAGCAGGCGATGGCCGGGGCCGGTATCGATCGCCCAGATCGCGGCGAGCACAAGCAGCAGCAGCGCCAGGACGCCGCCGCCCACCCATTTCGCGACGCGCTTCAAAACGCCTGACCCAGCGAGACGTAGACGGCGACGCGCGGATCGCCCTTTTGTGGATTGATCGGCGTGCCGACATCGACACGGATCGGCCCGAAATTGGTGTAGTAACGACCGCCAATGCCCGCACCGAGCCGCAGATTGTTGAATTTGGGGATGCCGCCGGCCGAGATATTGCCCGCGTCGACAAAGGGCACGATCCCGAAATTGCCGAAGCGCACACGCGCTTCGAGCGAGAATTCGGCAAGGCTGCGGCCGCCGATCGGATCATTGTTCACGTCGCGCGGCCCGATCGACTGATAGCCATAGCCGCGCACCGAGCCGCCGCCGCCCGCATAGAAACGCCGCGACGGTGCGATGCGATCGCGCGAGGCGCCATAGATCGTGCCCAGCCGCGTCCGCCCGGCCAGCACGACGCGGTCGCTGACCGGGAAATAGCCGCTCGCGTCGACCTGTGCCTTCAGATAGCCGAAGGTACCCGACTGGAACGATCCCTCGGGCGAGACGCGGCCGCTCAGACGGAAACCCTTGGTCGGATTGAGCAGATCGTCCGATCCGTCATAGGCCAGGGTGGCCGGCAGCGCGCCGATGAAGAAAGTGCGGTCGACGGGAACGACGCCGTTGCCGATGATCCCGCGTTCGCGCGACGCGAGCAGCTCGGCGCCGATCGACCAGGTCCATTTCTTCTGGAAGATGATGTTGGTCTGCCGCTCGAGGCTGCCCGACAGCGAAAAGGTCTTCGCTTCATAGGCATCGCGATTGACATGGCTTGCGGCGATCTGCGCGTTGAGCACGCGATCGCGCGCGCGGAAATTGCTGCGGCGGAGCGTCGCGCTGATCAGCTGTTCCTGGGTGCCGGCAACGCCGCGAAAAGTGACCGCGCCTTCGGGCTTGAAGAAATTGCGATGCGTCCAGCTCACCTCCGCACGCGCGCCTTCGCCAGTGCCATAGCCCAGTTCGCCCGCGATGGTGCGCGGCGGTGCCGGCTCAAGCGTCACGGCGACGTCCACCGTCTCCGGCGTCTGGCCGGGCACGGTTTCGACCTTGGCCTGCGACACCAGGCCGGTCTGGATCAGCGCGCGACGCAGATCGTCGATCATCGCGGCATCATAGGAATCACCCGGATCGAAGCGGGCGATCGTCTGCACATGGCGTGCGCTGAACACGCGATCGTCGGCGATGGTGACGCGGCCGAAGGTGCGCGGCGTACCGGGATCGATATCGATCACCAATGTCGCGGTTCGTTCGTCATGATCGACGACGACCTCGGGCTCGCCGACCTTGGCGAAGGGAAAGCCCGCACGCCCGATCTTGAGCTTCAGCGCTTCTTCGCCGGCCAACACCTTGTCGGCATCCACCGCATCCTCGGCCTTGACGTCGAACGCCTTGCGCAGGGCATCGGCCTTGTCGCCCGCGCGCTCGACCCCGCGCAGTTCGACGCCGGCGAAGCGATAGACCGGGCCGGGCTCGGCATCGAGCACCACCAGGATGCGGCCGTCCGTCTGCGTCTCGACACGCGTCTCGACCTGGGCGTCGTAATGGCCGGCCGCGCGCAACAGGGTGGCGAGCAATTCCTCGTCCTCGCGCGCACGGCGGTCGATCTGCGCGACATTCGCCGCCTTGCCTTCATTCTGCTCGAGCGCCGACAAGGCATCGAACCGCTCGCGCAGTTGCGGCGCGGTGACCCCATCCAGCCCGTCGAGCCGCACCGAATAGCGCCGGTCGCCCTCGACCTCGGTCTGCACGGCAGGGCCGGGCGCCGACGGATCGGCAGGCAAGTCGGCATCCTTGGTCAGGTCGGGCCAGTCCACACCGAATTCGGGAAGATCCGCCAGCGGCGCCTCGGGATCGAGCGGGGCCTCACCCGGCGGCGGCGGCACGGCGACCGTCACGGGCGGCGGTTGCACAGTGTCCTGCGCAAACACCGGCGCAGTCCGGCCCGCACATAGCAAGGCCAGGACAGCCAAGGCACGGGACAACGGAAGACCGGAACGCATCTCCGATCCCTAGCCCGAGTTGATGACGCTCGCCAGCGTGATCAGCGCGCAATTTCAATGGTTCGGCGCGAATTCCGCCGCACTGGTCAGTGGCGCGACCCGTCGGCGGTCTGGCGCGACAGCGAAACGATCAACCGTTCGATCTGCCGCCAGCGGCAAAAATGCCGGACATTGCCGATATCGCGACTGCGGTTCGCGAGCGCCGCCGCCTCGAATCCCGCATTCGCGCCATGGATTGCCATTAATCGCGCGGCGTCTTCCCATGACGCGCGATCCACGAAAGGCGTGGACGCCATAACGATGTTCCCCCAAATTTCCCCCTGGTCAGCGCTCTCCATCACGATCCGTGCCAAATGAAGCACCACGCAAACACGCCTAACATGATGGTCACCAAAGGCTTACAATGTGCCGATGCGGGATCGGCGTGCCGTTATGGGACTCGGCTGCACCGGTTCGGGGCGGATGCGGACGCACCGGAACCGCTGGCGCATGGCGGCGCGACGTGGCATGCGGCGCGGATGCAAGGCTCCCAACGCTCCCCGCGCGCCGGCGGCGCAGCGATCGCACTGCTGGCGCTGGCCGGTGCGGTGATCGGCAATCATTATGGTCAGGCCTCGATCGGCCTGCTCGCCGGCCTGGCGAGCGGCGGCGCGATCGCGCTGACGCTCTGGGCGCTCGACCGACGCCGGGGTTGATCCCGAACGCCGGGCACTCGAACCAGCGGATACCGAGTCCGAAAGCCCTATTGCCGAAGGGGTTTTACGCGAAAGCCGTCAGGCGATGCGCCGCGCCGCCCAGACCACGCGGCCGATGATCTCGACGCTGTCGGGCGCGCAATCCGGCCAGCTCGGATAGGCCGGATTGTCGCTGCGCACCGCCAGCCTGGGACCGACCGGGTTGAGCGCCAGCCTTTTGACCAGCAGCGCATCGTCCATGCGCAGCACATAGATGCCGTCGCGCAGTCGCGCAGCCGCGTCGGCGCGATCGACCAGGATCTCGTCACCATTCGATAGCGTGGGCGACATGGAATCGCCCGCCACCTGAATGATCGACAAGTCGGCCAGGCCGCTGCCGACCAGCGTGCGCAGCCATTCCGCCTCGAACGCGACATGCTGGCGCGGTCGCTCGTCGCCGGCAAAGGCGCCCGGCCCGGCCGATGCACCGATCTCCAGCCGCGGTACCGAGACGAGCCCGCGGCGCGGCACCCGCCCCGTTTCCACCGGTACCGGCGCCGGATCGACGGGCCGGCCACCCAGCCGCTCTTCGGTCACGCCGAAATAACGCGCCAGCGTTCGCCGGTCTTCCTCGGCGAGCCGCTTCGGCGTTCCCCGGCGGATGAACTGCTGAATATAGGCGGCGTTGCGTCCGATCATTTTCGAGATCGACGCCATATCGTCGCCCCTCTCGCGGATCAGCGCATCGAGTGCGTCACGGGGATCGATCGTCTCCATTTCGGACATATAGCAATAGGAAGTTTCCTTTGCAATGTAGGAAATTTCCTATCACGGTAGGAAACTTCCTAGTGAGCGAGTCGAGAGGGTGAATATGCATATGCTGAGACGGATCGAGCGACACCTGCGGCGCTTCGACGTTGCGCCGACACGGTTCGGTCGGGACGCGGCCGGCGACCCCCGCCTGGTGCTCGATATGCGCAATGGACGCGAACCGGGGCCGCGCATGGTGGAGCGGATCACGCGTTTCATCGACCGTCGCGAAGCCGAAGCGAGGGCGGAGTGACGCGGATGGCCGATCCTCATGGCGGGCTGCTGCGCGCGCTCGATGTCCGCTTTCGCGCGGCCGGAATCGCCCCCGTGCTCGAATCGAGCCGCAGCGAACGCTGGGCGAGCTCGACCTTTGCGGGCGCCCGGCACAGTTTCAACTTCATATGCGCGCGCGATGCCGGCGGCGACGGCATCGATGCGCTTGCGCGCGAACTCGACGAAGCGGAAATCAACCTTCCCGATCATCTGGTCGCGGATATCGCACTGTCGCCCGGCGATGCCGGATTCACCGTCGATGCGCTGACCGTGGAAGCGCGATTGTAACGCGCGACCGCTCAGCGCGATCGGGCGCTCATGCGCTGCAAGGTGCCGAGCGCATCGCGCAATGCGACGTCGATATCGGGTTGGGGATTGGTAAATCCGGGCTCGGAGGGCGGCGGAGTCTCGCGGCCCGCCAGACGACGTTCAAAGCCGGTCTCGAGCCGGCGGACCAGCGCGGGAATGCTGCCCTCGATCGCGCTGCGTGCCGGCGATACCGGAATTGGCGCCGGATCCGCGAAACCGGGCTCGCGATCGAGTATGGGCGGAGCGATCGAGATTTCCGGCGAAGCGATTGAGGTGTCCGGCAAAGCGACAGGGGCGATCTCGTCGGGCTCGTCGGACGGCGCATAGGCCGGCTCGGATACGGGCTCGTTCCATTCCGCCACGGGTTCGGGCGCCGGCGCGACCATTTCCGGCTCAAGGACCAGAGGCGGCTCCAGGATCAGGGGCGGCTGGGGCGCAATATCGGGCGCGACCAGCGGTTTGGCCGACTCGGCGGTGATGCTGTGGAACGGCGCACCCAGGTCGCGTGCGGCCATGATCGGGCCGCGACGCAGGTCCTCGACCTGATCGTGCTCCGGCATTTCATCGGGCTGGGCGGTATCGAAGATCACTTCGTCCGCGCTGCGCCGCGTACGCGGCGCGCGGATGCGAATGGGTGGCAGCCCCTCCAGCGCACGCAGCAGCACGAAACAGGACACCGCCATGACAAGGCCGCAGATCGCCGCAAGCAAGCCGCGCGCGGTCTGGCCGAGCGGCGGCGCCGCGGCGGGCAGCACCGATGCGAGACCGGTCTGCTCGACGATCGATTCGAGCATGGTCAGCGGCAGCATCATGACGATCAGTCCGACCGCGATACCGCAAGAAACGCCCATCCATAGCGGCATGGGGAGAATCGGTCGCTTGGCGGAGGCTTTCGCCATCATGTCATCCTTCAGAGCGTACGGCCGACCAGCCGTTGGTAAACAGGGTGATAACGCGAAATGTTTGACGACCAGTTACGATCCCTTTCGACAAAGGCGCGCGCGACGTCGCGGCGCACCTCCCAGTCGGCGCGATCGGCGAACAGCGCGGCCAGTGCATCGGCAAGCGCGCGCGGATCGTCGGGTGGAAACAATGTGCCGGTCACGCCATTCTCGATCAATTCCCGATGCCCGCCGACATCCGATGCCGCGACCAGCCGCCGCTGCGCCATCGCCTCCAGCGGTTTCAACGGCGTGACCAGTTCGGTAAGGCGCATCGCCTTGCGCGGATAGGCCAGAATATCGACGAGCCCGTAATAAAGCTCGACCTGCTCATGCGGCACACGGCCGACGAAATGGATACGATCAGCGACCGGCGATGCCTCGGCCTGCGCGCGCAAGGCGTCCTCCATCGGCCCGCCTCCGACCATCAGCAGATGCGCGCGCGGCCGTGCCGCCACCAGCATCGGCATGGCGGCGATCAGATCGTCCAGCCCCTCATAATCATAGAAGCTGCCGATGAAACCGATCACCTCGGCATCGTCCAGCCCCAGGGTGCGCGCCAGCGCGGCATCGGGCGGAGGCGGATCGCCGAACAGCGCCAGATCGACGCCGTTGGGCGAAACAATGATCTTGGCAGCATCGACGCCGCGCGCGATCAGATCCTGGCGGAGGCCGTCGCAGATCACCGCGACCGCGTCCGCCCGCTTGACCGCGCGCGTCTCCAGCGCGCGGGTGACGCGGTAACGTGCCGATCCCTCGCGCCCGGTGCCATTGCCGACCGCGGCATCTTCCCAGAAGGCGCGGATCTCGTAGACCAGCGGCAGATCGTGCCGGTCGGCGACACGCTGCGCCGCGATCGCATTGAGCACCGGCGAGTGGGCGTGGAGGATATCGGGTTTCCATGCGCGCACCACCGCGTCGATGCTGTCGGCGAACAGGCCGATCTCGCGCCATTCGCGCAAGGGACTCGGCCCCTCGGGACGCGCGACGGTGCGGAAGAAATCGAGCCCGTCGACGATTTCCCGCTCCGGTCCCGCCGCACTGTGGCGCGGCCCCGTCACTCCGGCGACCGTCCAGCCGCGCTCGATCTGCGCCTTCAATATGGCGCGCGTGCGGAATGTGTAGCCGCTGTGCATCGGCAGGCTATGGTCGAGAATGTGCAGGATACGCACGCGCGAGAGTCTTCCCCAGGTCGTTTTCACCTGCTCTTTTGCACGGCAAGGTTTAACGCGACGTCAACCGCATTACGCTAGGCCGACGCCTGTGATCGACAATTTCTCCCTCGCGCTGACTCACGGCCTGTTGCTGCTCGTCGCGTGGCGGCTGCTGTTCCGCGCCGACCTCGACAGCGAGCCGCCGCCGCCGGCCGAGGAAACGCCGACGCCGAAATTCGGAACCAGAAAACCGCCGGGGAAACGCTTCGGTGCGTGATCTCGTCTTTCTGGGTTTCCTCGCGACATTCATCGCGCTGGGCTTTCGGCGGCCGTTCCTGTTCGTGCTCGTCTATGCCTATATCGACATCGTCTCGCCGCAGCGGCTGACCTATTACCTGCTCAACGCCATCCCGATCTCGATGATCGCGGCGGCGCTTGCGATCATGGGCTGGGTGATCGCGGACAACAAGGCGAATGCCCGGGTCGCCCCACGCCAGGGCCTGATCCTGCTGCTGATGGTCTATTGCGGAATCACCATGACCTGGTCGAACTTCCCGCTCGACGCCGCCGAGAAATGGGACTGGGTTTGGAAGGGGCTGGCATTTTCGGCGTTCCTGCCGCTCACCCTCCATACCCGGCTCAGGATCGAGGCGCTGATCCTCACCATGATCCTGTGCGCCGGATCGATCATCATCGTAGGCGGACTCAAGACTGCTATGTCGGGCGGCGGCTATGGCGTGCTCAACCTGATGGTCAGCAACAATTCGGGGCTCTACGAATCGAGCATCATCTCGACCGTGGCGATCGCGATCATCCCGCTGATCTTGTACATGATGAAGCACGGCACGATTTTTCCGCCCGAATGGCGCGTCACATTGTTCGGTGCAGCGCTCTGCTTTGCCTGTTTCCTGATGCCGATCGGCACCGAAGCACGCACCGGACTGGTCTGCATCGGCGTGCTCGCGGTACTGCTGCTGCGCTTCAGCAAGCGGCGCATGGTCTGGATCGGCCTGGCGGGCATGGCCGGGCTGATCGCGCTGCCGCTGCTGCCCAGCAGCTTCACCCAGCGGATGGACACCATCAAGGAATATAAGGCCGACGAAAGTGCCGGCACGCGCCTCGCGGTCTGGGGCTGGACGTGGAACTACGCCAAGGATCATCCGATGGGCGGAGGATTCCACTCCTATCGCGAGAACAGGATCTCGTTCCAGACCGTCAAGACGACGCAATCGGGCGCGAACACCACGGTCACGACCGAGCAGGAGACCGACGAGGGCCGTGCCTTCCACAGCGCCTATTTCGAGATGCTGGGCGAACAGGGCTATCCCGGGCTCGCGCTGTGGCTGCTCATCCAGGGCATCGGCCTGTTCCGGATGGAAGTGATCCGTCGCCGCTACAAGGACAGCACGGCCGAGCATCAGCGCTGGATCGCACCGCTCGCGATCGGGCTGCAGCATACCCAGATCATCTATCTGGTCGGCGCGACCTTCGTCGGCATCGCCTTCCAGCCCTTTATCTGGATGCTGATCGCGATCCAGATCGGGTTCGACACCTATGTCACGCGCCGCGCACGCGAAGCGGCGTTCGTGCCGGTGGCGAAGCGCAACCGCGCAACGTCCACGCCCCAAGTCTCGGAGAGCTGATGGCCGGCATCTTCCTCGTCCAGGCGGACGGCAGTCCGTTCGCCGAAACCGCGCTGGCCGAAGCGCGCGCACAATTCGGGCTGCACGGCTTCACCGGCGGCGGCGAAGCGGCGCTGCCCGGCTGGCATCTGCTCCACCGCCCCTATGTCCATGGCGGACCGGAAACCTTCCTCGCCAGGGGCGATGAAATGGTCGCGGTGGCGGGCACGCTCGTCGTCGACGGACTGATGGGCCTCGCCGCGCTCGCGGCGCTTCTCGATCACGCGACCCCGCCCGCGCTCGACTGGTCGCGGATCGGCGGTCAGTTCGTCGCGCTGCTGCGCAAGAACGGACGGACATTCCTGTTCACCGATTATTTCGCGGCGTTCCAGCTGTTCCACGATAATGACCATCGCGTCTTCTCCACCTCGCTACTCGCGACCGCCAAGGCGCTGCCGCGCCTCGCCTTCGACCACCAGGGTGTCTACGAATTCGCGTTCAACGTCGTGCCGGTGGGCGACGACACCGTCTTCGCCGATCTCAAGACGCTGTCGCCGCACCGGATGATCGAGCTGACCGCCGACGGCGTCGTCCGCCATGCCATCGACAAGCCCCTGCCCGCCGCCGCGTCGCAAGAAAGCGCGGAAGAACGGCTGCCGCGCCATGTCGAACGACTCCAGTCGATCGTCGGCGCGCATGTCCGCCAGTTCGGCGACCGGGTGAATTGCCCATTGTCGGGTGGTCTCGATTCCCGCCTGCTGCTCGCATCGCTGCGCGCGGCCGGGTCCACGCCCTATATCTATGTCTACGGCGATCCCGGCGACGCCGATGTCGATGTCGCACTGGCGATCGGCGCGGCCGAGGGGTTCGCGGTCGATTATGTCGATAAGGGCCGCCCGGCACCCGAGCCCGACGCGTTCCCCGCGCTGGTCGAAAGCAATTTCCACGATCTCGATGCATTGCCCACCTATGGCAATATCTTCGACGAAGGCGGCTATGGCGACGCCCGCCAGGCCCGCCATGCCGATGGCAGGCTGGCCGCATCCGGGGGCTGCGGTGAGATCTTCCGCGATTTCTTCTTCCTCGCCGACCGCCCCGCCAGCCCGCTCGCGGTCGCGCGGACCTTTTTCGCGCGCTTCGCACCCGGCGACGCGACGGCGGCGTTCGATGCCCGCACCTTCCTGGCGCGGATCGGCAACAAGATCGCCGAGGCGATCGATGCGCCGTCACGCGATGCAAAAGTGCCCCGCGCGCTGATCGAACAGGTGTATCCGCGCGTCCGCTGCCGCGCGCTGTTCGGCCGCGAGATCGGCGTGGAAGCGCGGCTCGGCGCCTATCTGATGCCCTTTCTCGATCACCAGCTCGTGGCGGAAGCGATGACGCTGCCGATGCGGCTGAAACATGCCGGCCGTTTCGAGGCGATGCTGCTCAACGCCATCGATCCCGCACTGGCGCGGCATATGAGCGCCTATGGCCATGATTTCGCCGGACCGCCCAGCCGCCACCACCTGTTCGAGGAATGGTCGTCGCGCATCCGCCCGAGTTGGGTGCGCGCACGCAGCTATGCGATCCGCCGCCGGCTGGGCCCGATCGGCGACGAGCATGGCGGGTTGCTGGAACCCGATTATATGCGCCGGGTGATCGACCTCGAATTTCCGGCGATGCGGCGTTTCTTCAATATCGATGCGATCACCGACAGCGGCATGTGGCGCCGGATCGCGTGTCTGGAATATCTCGCGACGCATCTGGGATCGCGGATGACGGGGTGAACCTTATTCGTTAGCGGCTACCGTTGTTCGAGACCCGAGCCTTCCTCAAAAGTCGGATCGTCATTGCGAGGGGCGAAGTCCCGCGGCAATCCAATGCTTCGGCGCCGCTGGATTGCTTCGCTTCGCTCGCAATGACGGAAATTTCAAAGTCGACGACCTGCGTTCAACGTGACGCCAAGGGCGTGATCCGCTGACCCAGAGTGTTGCCGCGGACCATGATCGTGTCCTTGGTCCAGTTCCCCACCAGGGTCGTGCTTTCCTTGAAGTCGGGCGCCAGCGTCGCGGTGTTGCCCTCGACGATCAGGCCGGTCGACGAGCGCTCGCGCTCTTCGGGTGCGACGGTGATGATCGTCGAGTAATTGTCCTTATTGGGCCCGACCACGAAGGTGTTGCCGGAGATTCGCCCGGTCGCGCCATTGGGCAGGTCGATCGCATAATTGGTGTGCTGGCCCAGGCTGTCGTCGAAGCTGCTGTCGCGCACGTCGATGCGCGCGGCGCGGCTCTTGACGTAATGGCCGCCGGTGCCGCGTTCGAAGCGCGATTTCTCGATGCTCAGCGATCCGTAATGGCCGATATAGACGCCATGCGCGCCGTTGCCCGTCGGATCCTTGCCCAGCCCGGCAAAGGTCGAATGGACGATGCGGATCGCGCTCGACGGATCGGTTGCCGACAGGATACCGCACTGGCTGTCGAGGAACATCGCGTTGACGACGTCGAGATTGCCCTTTTCGATGCGGATGCCGGCACCGTTGCCGTCGGGCACGAAATTGTGACGGAAGACGAGCCCTTCGACGCGCGCGGCGGCGCCGCGCAGCACCAGCGTCGCCTTGCCTTCGCAGATCGCGTTTTCGAACACGGCCTTGCCCGCCTCGGCCGCCACGAAGGCGACGCGTCCGCCCTCCTGCACCGCGCAATCGCTGTAACGGCCCGGTGCGATCCGGATCGTGCCGGTGCCGTCGCCGATCGCGGAGACCGCATCCTGCAGCCGCGCGAACGACCGGCCGGTCTCGGCAACGGTAAAGGGTGCAGTGCCCGATTGCGACGCGGCCGGCGCGGCAAGGGCGAATGAGACGACGAACAGCGCGGGAAGGCGCATCGATATCCTCCAGAACCGGCGCGACGCAGAATCGCCGCGATACCGCGCTGCATAATCGCGATGCGTCACCAATTGGTTAGGATAGGCAGTTCGTTAACCTAATGAAATTTCCATCGCTCCCTTGTCATTCCGGCTTTCGCCGGAATGACGATAGGGTGGCGGATACCCTCAGCGCCGCTCGATCGCCTCGATCAGCGCTTCGGTGAAGGCGGGGATATCGTCGGGCTGGCGGCTGGTGATGAGGAATCCGTCGGTCGCGACTTCCTGGTCGACCACTTTTCCCCCGGCATTGGCGAGGTCGGTCCGCACCGACGGCCAGCCGGTCACGGTGCGCTCGCGGATCACGTCCGCCTCCACGAGCAGCCAGGGACCGTGGCAGATCGCGGCGATCGGCTTTTCGGCATGGGCAAAGTCGCGCACCGTGTCGATCGCCTTGCGCTCCATGCGCAGACTGTCCGGATTGGCGACGCCGCCGGGCAGCAGCAGAGCGTCGTAGGCATTGGGGTCGACCTCGTCGAGCACCAGGTCGGGCGTGATCCGGTCGCCCTGCCGATCATGTTTCTTGCCCTGGATCGGCGCGGCATTGGGCGATGCGAGATGGACGGTGGCGCCCGCCTCGATCAGCGTCTGGCGCGGCTCGAACAGCTCGGAATTCTCGAAGCCGTCAGTGGCCAGGATCAGGATCCTGGCGTCGGAAATGCTTGGCATGCATGTCTCCCATGGGTTGATCGGTCGTGGCGAAGAACCCGCTCCGTCGATGCATCGTTCCGGAACGATCGGGTGGACCGTGGGTTGGAAAAGGCGAAACCATCCCGGAGGGTGCGTGCCCAAACTTTGTTATGTCGACGATGCCCTGCCCGGCATCACCCGCAGGAAGACCGGCCGGGCCTGGGCGTATTTCGATCCCGAAGGCAAACGGATCACCGATCGCGACGAGATCGATCGCCTGAACGCAATCGCGTTGCCGCCTGCCTATGTCGATGCCTGGTTCTGCCCGTCGCCGCACGGCCATATCCAGGCGACCGCCTATGACGACAAGGGCCGCAAGCAATATCGCTACCACCCCGATTTCCGTGCGCGGAAAGAAAGCGAGAAATATAATCGTTGCGCCGATTTCGGCCGTGCGCTGCCGCTGATCCGCGCACGCGTGGAAAGCGATCTGCGCCGCACCGCAATCGGCAAGGAGCGCGCGGTCGCGGCCATCGTCCGCCTGCTCGACCTCGGCCATCTGCGCGTCGGCAACGAAGCCTATGCAAAGGCGAACAGGAGTTTCGGCGCGACCACGCTGCGCAACCGCCATGCCAGCGTCAAAGGCACGACTTTGCGGCTCAGATATCGTGCGAAATCGGGCAAGGACGTGACGATGAAGATCAGCGACGGATCGCTCGCGCGCTTCGTAAAACGCTGCCAGGACCTGCCCGGACAACATCTGTTCCAGTATCTCGACGCCGACGGCGCCGCCCATGCGGTGACCTCGAGCGACGTCAACGACTATCTGCGCGACGCATCGGGCGAGGATTTCACCGCCAAGAATTTCCGGACCTGGGGGGCGAGCGTGCTCGCCTTCGCCGCGCTTCACGCCAGCGACGCCCGGATGCCGCTCAAGGCGCTGCTCGAACCCGTCTGCGCCGCATTGGGCAATACGCCCGCGATCGCGCGCAAATCCTATGTCCATCCCGCGCTGACCGAATTGGCCGCGAGCAAGGAGGGCAATCCGCTGCCCTTGCATCTCCCCCGCGCCACCCGGTATCTGAGCCGCGCCGAACGCGGGCTGATCGATTATCTCGACTGCCTGTCCGCGGCACCGGCCAAACGCGCCGCCTGAAGAGGAGTCCCCGATGGCCGCTACCAACAAGAGCGCACCCGCGACTCTGCCAGACGTCGATGTCCGCGCATCGGTCACCCAGCTCTGGACCGACGGGCTGCGCTGGCTGGACAATCACAGCCTGCAGATCGTGATCGCCGTCGCCATCGCGACCGGCATCTTCTTCGCGCTGGTCGGCCTGCGCCGGCTGGGCATGAAATTGTGCGACAAGGAGGACCAGACCGGCTGGCGCACCGTGATCGGCCGCGCGGTTTCGCGCACCGGCACCTTCTTCATGGTCATGGTCTCCGCCAAGCTCGTCTCGGGCTATGCGCAGACGCCCGACATGCTCGCGCGGACGATCAATTTCCTCTTCACCGTTTCCGCCGTGTTTCAGGCGGCGATCTGGGCGCGGGAGATCGTGCTGGGCGTCATCGAGCATCGCGCCGGCACCGACGCGAACCGCGCCGAAGCACTGGGTAGCGCGATGGGCATCATCCGGCTGCTGGTCACGGTGGTGCTGTTCGCGGTGGCGATCATCGTCGTGCTCGACAATCTCGGCGTCAACGTCACCGGCCTGGTCGCGGGCCTCGGCATCGGCGGCATCGCGATCGGCCTGGCCGCACAAGGCATTTTCTCCGACCTGTTCGCCGCACTTTCGATCCTGTTCGACAAGCCGTTCCGGCGCGGCGACGCGATCAAATGGGATACGACATCGGGCACCGTCGAGCAGATCGGCCTCAAGACCACGCGGGTACGCGCGATCAGCGGCGAGGAAGTGATCATTTCCAACGCCAATCTGCTCAACAAGGAACTGCACAATATGGCGCGGCTCCATCGCCGCCGGCACGTGCTGACGATCGGCGTGACCTATCAGACGCCGCCCGAAATCTGCGCGGAGATCCCGGCGATGATCAAGGAGATCGTCGAGGCGCATCCCAAATGCCAGCTCATCCGCTGCGGCATGACGGCGTTCAGCCCGTCGAGCCTGGATTATGAAGTGCAGTTCGATGTGCTGTCCGAAGTCTATGACGAGGTGTTCGACGCGCGCAGCAAGGTGTGCATCGCGATCCTCCGGCGCTTCAACGCCGAGGGCATCGAATTCGCCTATCCCACCCAGACCAGCTTCACCGCCGCGCCCGACGGACGATTGATCATGCCCTATCCCAGCGAGACCAAGCTGGTCGCCCCCGATTCGGCACCGGCATCCGAACGGAAGCCGCGCTCCGGCAAGAGCGCCTGAATCAGCTTTCGGCTTCGTCCCCCGCGCGGCGCTTGCGGAACCATGCGACCGCGCCGCCAAGCGCGGCGATGATCAGGACGACGAACTTCTTGCCGAAGGCGAGCAGGATCGCGAGCAGCCCGAGCTTCTTCGCGGCGGCCACGCCGACGCCCGCGGCAACCAGCCCGGCGAGACCATATTCGGCCTTTTCATCGACTGCCTCGTCGAAATCGGCATAGCGCGAGCCGGGCTCGAACATCGCCGCCTTGCTGAACGAAGCGGCGGCGGTACGGACCTGCGGAAGCTGCGGCATGCCGGCCACCATGTTCAGGCTCAGCACGCCGCGCCGTCCGAGCAGGCGGACGTCGTAGTTGAGCGTGTTCACCGGCTCGCCGTCGAACCTGATCTCACGCGCCCAGACCAGAGCATGCTGCGCGCCGTCATAGGATGGCGGCTGCGCCCAGCCGACGAGATGCTGCCCGCCAAAGCCCGCCTTGCCCCGCTCGGCATTCATCGCCGCCTCGCTTTCGCGCGACTGGGTCAGCACCGCGTCGTAATCAGCGGTCTTGGCGTCGTCGTCGGCGACATAGCCGGTCTTCTCGAAAGTGATGACGGCGCCCCAGGGCGCATCGACGAAGGTCTTGCCCGCCGGAAACACCATGCCGAGCACATCGGTCACCGAGTCTGGAGGATTGCCCCAGCCGTCGGTCAGCACACGTTTCGCTTCCTCGGCCGGGAGGAAATAATAATCCTTGCCCAGCGCAAGCGCCGCCTGGGCCTGGGGAATCCGGATCTGCCCATCGACGGGATGCAACGAGTCGAGCAGCGCCTTGAAGCGTGCGCCGGCCGCCTCCGTGGCGGCATTTTCGGCAGCTGCAGCGGGCGGCGCAGCCCATGACATGGGCGCGGCCGCGACCAGACCGATCGCGACGAACGACTTCAACAATGCTTGGCGCATGGCATGATATCCCCCTATTTTCCGGCCCCGACCCCTTGCGGCGGCGAGCATGACATAATCGCGCCCTGTCACAAGCCTCAAACATCTCCAGAATCGACGAATCCGACGGATTCGATCGGCATCGCGCACGCGCGCTACGAACATATGATGGGCGTGGCGGAAGCGACGTTGCGGAATCCACGGCTTTTGACACATCGCCATGGCGCGCCCTATTTTCCCGCACGAACCGGGCTGGTCGCACAGGCATGCCGCGCGGCCGGCATCGGTGCCGGAGGAAAGGAAAAGCGTGAGCACCGTCACATCGCAGGAGCTGCAGGCCAGGATCGGCGAGGAGATCGGCGTCTCCGACTGGGTCGAAGTCACCCAGGCAATGATCGACAAATTCGCCGAGGCCACGGGCGACTATCAGTTCATCCATGTCGATCCCGACAAGGCGAAGCTGACGCCGTTCGGCGGCACGATCGCCCATGGCTTCCTGACGCTGTCGCTGATGCCCATGCTGATGCAGAAAGCGGACAGCCCCAGGATCGACGGCGTGAAGATGGGCGTGAACTATGGGAGCAACAAGACGCGCTTCCTGGCCCCGGTCCGGTCGGGCAAACGTGTGCGCGGCCGTTTCAAGCTGCTCGAACTGGACGAGAAGCGTCCGGGCCAATGGCAGCAGACCACCGAAGTCGTCGTCGAGATCGAAGGCGAGGACAAGCCGGCGCTAATCACCGAATGGATCGGCCAGTTTTTCGTGTGAACCATGACGGGTGGCGTCGAGCCACCCTATATTCTGTTCAATCCCACCCGACCCTCCCGCCAGGCGGAAGGGGATCAAGGAGACTCCCATGCGTGACGCCGTCATCGTTTCCACCGCCCGCACCCCGATCGGTCGCGCCTATCGCGGTGCGTTCAACAACACCGCCGCCCCGACATTGGGCAGTCACGCGATCCGCGCCGCCGTCGAGCGCGCCGGGATCGACGGCGGCGAAGTGGACGATGTCTGCTTCGGCGCGGCGCTCCAGCAGGGCAGCCAGGCGGGCAATATCGCACGCACCTCGCTGCTCCGTGCCGGCCTGCCCGTCACCGTCGCAGGCATCTCGCTCGACCGGCAATGTTCGTCGGGCCTGATGGCGATCGCGACCGCGGCCAAGCAGATCGTCGTCGACCGGATGGACGTCTGCATCGGCGGCGGCCTCGAATCGATCTCGCTCGTCCAGACCAAGGAGATGCGCGTCGCCCCCGATCGCGAGTTGCAGGCGCTGCACAAGGATATCTACATGCCGATGCTCGGCACCGCCGAGACCGTCGCCAAGCGCTACGGCATCAGCCGCGAGGCGCAGGACGAATATTCGCTCCAGTCGCAGCAGCGCACCGCCGCCGCCCAGGCCGCCGGCAAGTTCGACGACGAGATCGTCGCGACCAGCGCGAGCATGGCGGTCACCAACAAGGAAACCGGCGAAGTCACCTATAAGGACGTGACGCTCGCCAAGGACGAAGGCAACCGGCCGGAAACGACGCTGGAGGGCCTCGCCGCGCTCCAGCCCGTGATGGGCCCCGGCATGGCCATCACCGCCGGCAACGCCAGCCAGCTTTCCGACGGATCGTCCGCGAGCGTGCTGATGGAAGCCAAGCTCGCCGAAAAGAAGGGGCTCAACCCGCTCGGCCGCTATGTCGGCATGGCGGTCGCCGGCACCGAACCCGACGAGATGGGCATCGGCCCGGTCTTCGCCATCCCCAAGCTGCTCGAGCGCTTCGACCTGAAGATGGACGATATCGGCCTGTGGGAGTTGAACGAGGCGTTCGCGGTGCAGGTACTCTATTGCCGCGACAAGCTGGGCATCCCCAATGACCTGCTCAACGTCAATGGCGGCGCGATCTCGATCGGCCACCCCTATGGCATGTCGGGCGCACGCATGGTCGGCCATGCGTTGATCGAGGGCAAGCGCCGCGGCGCCAAGCATGTCGTGGTGACGATGTGCATCGGCGGCGGCATGGGCGCGGCCGGTTTGTTCGAGGTGTTCTGAGCGACGGCAGGTCCAGACTAGGCTTGCTCTCCGACCGTTTGGGCTGAGCTTGTCGAAGCCCTTGTCCTTCCCTTGCCTCGGCGCAGAAGAAGGACAGGGCTTCGACAGGCTCAGCCCGAGCGGCTTATGGATCAGACTGTCGGCGCTTCATCCTCGAGCACATAACGCGGCCCGGCGCCGCGCGCGGCCGCGCGATCCCCGGGATTGTACAGCGCACAGTTCGCAAGCGACAGGCAACCGCATCCGATACAGCCGTCCAGCCGCTCGCGCGTCCGTACCAGCTGCGCGATCCGCGCATCGAGCAGGCCGCGCATCGCCACGCTGATCCGCCGCCAGTCGGCCGCATTGGGTGTGCGCCCATCGGGCAGCTTCGCCAGTTCGGTCCCGATCGCCTCGATCGACAGGCCAAGCTGCTGCGCGATCAGGATGAAGGACAGCCGACGGATATCCGAGCGCAGGAAACGGCGCTGGCCGCCCGCATTACGATAGGGATGGATCAGCCCCTTCGCCTCGTAGAAACGGATCGCCGACACCGCGACGCCCGTCCGCGCTGCCAGATCGCCGATCGAGATCACGTCGCTCGCCCGCATCGTTTCCACCCTCGAGAAAAAGCTTGATCTCAACTTAACTTGAGGTTGCAGAAGCGATGCGTCAACCCGCCCGGCCGCCGAATCGGCCCGGATCCAGGAGCCAGAGATGACGCACGCGACGATCGAACACGTGAACCTGACGGTCAGCGACCCCGAACGCTCGGCGCGCATGGTGGAAACGCTGTTCGGCTGGAAGGAACGCTGGCGCGGCGCGGCGCGCGACGGCGGTTTCACCATCCATGTCGGCAGCGCGTCGGCCTATCTCGCTTTCTATACCGGGCCGGACGGGATCCATGCCGATGCCCGCTATCCCAAGGGCGAACCGCTCAACCATGTCGGTGTCGAGGTCGCGGATCTCGATGCGGTCGAGGCACGCGTGCTCGCGCTCGGCCTCGTGGCATTCTCGCATGGCGACTATGAACCCGGCCGTCGTTTCTATTTCCTCGACCATGACGGCATCGAGTTCGAGATCGTCAGCTATGCCTGACCCGATGGAGTGCCGGATAGCGCTGCGGGGCGAGGCCCGGTAGCCCCTTACCCCGTCATTCCCGCGTACGCGGGAATGACCCCGAAGGGCTTCGGCGAGAATGATCGAAATGAAGCTCGGGTCGCCCCCTCAATCGAACTTCTTAATCCACGCCTCCAGCACGGGTGCGATCGTGTTGCGCCATTTGCTGCCGTTGAAGATGCCGTAATGGCCGACACTCGGCGCCATGAAATATTTCTTCTTCGCGGCGGGCAGCTTGGTGGCGATGGTCAGCGCCGCCTTGGTCTGGCCGAGCCCCGAAATATCGTCGCGCTCACCCTCGATCGCCAAGATCGCGGTGTCGGTGATCGTCGCAGCATCGATCAGCTTGCCGCGATGCCTGAATTCGCCATTGGGCAGCGCGTGCGTCTGGAAGACGACGTCGATGGTCTGGAGATAGAATTCGGCGGTCATGTCGCAGACCGAACGATATTCGTCATAGAAGCGCTTGGTCGCGTCCGCGCCTTCCTCGTCGCCCTGAACGAGATGTTTGAACATCTCCCAATGGCTCATCAGGTGATCACCGAGGTTCATCGTCATGAAGCCGGCAAGCTGGAGGAAGCCCGGATAGACCTGACGCCCGGCGCCCGGATAATGCATCGGCACGGTCGCGATCACATTCTGCTCGAACCAGGCATGCGGCCGCTGCGTCGCCAGCGTGTTGACCGCGGTCGGCGCTTCGCGCGTGTCGATCGGCCCGCCCATCATCGTCAGCGTCTTTGGCGTGCAGGGATGCTTGTCGCCATTCATCAGCGCGACCGCCGCATAGCTGGGCACCGAGGGCTGGCAGACCGCGAGCACATGCGCGCCGGGGCCGATATGTTCGAGGAACGCGACCAGATAATCGATATAGTCGTCGAGATCGAAACCGCCCTCGGACAGCGGCACCATCTTCGCGTCGCGCCAGTCGGTGATATAGACGTCGCAGCTCGGCAGCATCCGCTGGACCGTGCCGCGCAGCAAGGTCGCATAATGGCCCGACATCGGCGCGACGATCAACAGCCTGGGGCCGCCCTCGACGCCCTCGCGCACGAAGCGCTTGAGCTGTCCGAACGGCTTTTGCAGGACGATCTGCTCGGTCACGGCCACCTTGCGCCCGTCGATCTCGGTCTCGATCAGGCCGAATGCCGGCTTGCCGCGCGGCGCCGAAGCGTGGGCGAACACGTCCAGCGCGGAGGCCAGGATCGGGCCGCCGCCGAAATAGGAAAAGGGGTTTGCCGGGTTCTGAAGGAATTCCGCGCTCATATGCGCGACTGCGCTGGCCCCGGCCAGCAACGAGCGCTGCATCTCATAGGCGTTATAGAGCATTCATTCACTTTCACATTGTGTCGCACTTTACGTAGGAGCTTTTGCTGCAATGCAAAAGCGCAAAGCTTCGATTGAGCGCGCCGGTTCGGGCTGCTAGGGCCGCGCCATGAGCGAAACGGGCAGCGAACGGGCAAGCAGTCCGGCAAAAGCCGACGCGACCGATGACGCGGCCCAGCCGCGTTCGGGCCGCAATCTCGGCGATCTCAGCATGGTCTGGCGGATGGCGGTACGCTATCCGGGCCATATCGCGGCCGCTGCGCTCGCCATGCTCATCGCGGCGGGCGCGACGCTGGCGATTCCGAGCAGCTTCCGGCTGATCATCGACCGCGGCTTCGTTCAGGGCGGCGGCAGCGATATCGGTCGCTGGTTCCAATATCTGCTGCTGATCGTGGTGGTGATGGCGATCGCGACCGCCTTCCGCTTCTATTTCGTCTCCTGGCTTGGCGAACGCGTCGTCGCAGACCTGCGCCTTGCGGTGCAGCGCAACCTGCTGCGCCTCTCGCCGAGCTTCTTCGAGGAGAATCGCCCGTCGGAGATCGCATCGCGGCTGACCGCCGACACCACGATCATCGAACAGCTCGTCGGCACCACCATCTCGGTGGCGATGCGCAACCTGGTCATGGGCATCGGCGGCATCGCTTATCTGTTCAGCCTGTCGCCCAAGCTGACCGGCATGCTGCTGATCGGCATTCCGGTCGTGATCATGCCGATCGTGATCCTTGGCCGCCGCGTGCGGACCATTTCGCGCAGCAGCCAGGATCGCGTCGCCGATGTCGGCGCGATGGTCAGCGAGGTGCTGGCCGCGATGAAGATCGTCCAGGCGTTCGGACAACAGGATCGCGAAGCGAGCCGGTTCGGCCAGGCAGTGGAAGCGGTGTTCGGCACGGCGCGACGACGCATCATGCTGCGCGCGGTGATGACCGCGGCCGTGATCGGCCTGATCTTCGGCGCGATCGCGCTCGTCATGTGGCAAGGCGCGCTCGACGTCGCCGCCGGCCGGATGAGCGGCGGCACCATCGCCGCCTTCGTGCTGACCGGCGGGCTCGTCGCCGGCGCCTTCGGCGCGCTGACCGAAGTCTATGGCGACCTGCTGCGCGGATCGGGTGCTGCCGGACGACTCGCCGAACTGCTCGCCCAGCAGCCTGGGATCGCCGCACCGGCACAGCCCCGCGCATTACCCGAGCCGGCGCGCGGCGAGATCCGTTTCGATCATGTCGAATTCCGTTATCCCACCCGCCGCGACACCAGCGCGCTCGCCGATTTCTCGCTGACCGTCGCACCGGGCGAGACCGTCGCCGTGGTCGGCCCGTCGGGCGCGGGCAAATCGACATTGTTCCAGCTCATCCAGCGCTTCTATGATCCCGATGCGGGCCGCATCCTGCTCGACGGCGTGGCGTTGCCCGATGCCGACCCCGCCGACATTCGCGAGCGCATCGCGATGGTCCCGCAGGAAACCGTGATCTTCGCGGCCTCGGCGCGCGACAATCTGCGCTACGGCAATTGGGACGCGTCGGACGAGGCGTTATGGGCGGCAGCCGAAGCCGCCAATGCCGCCGAATTCCTGCGCAAGCTGCCCGACGGGCTCGACACCTTCATGGGCGAAGGCGGCGCGCGGCTTTCGGGTGGGCAAAGACAGCGTGTCGCGATCGCGCGCGCCATCCTGCGCGACGCCCCCGTATTGCTGCTCGACGAAGCGACCTCGGCGCTCGACGCCCAGTCCGAACGGCTGGTCCAGCAGGCGCTGGAACGGCTGATGACCGACCGCACGACGATCGTCATCGCTCACCGCCTCGCCACCGTGCGCAGCGCCGACCGCATCATCGTGATGGACGACGGACGCATCGTCGAACAGGGCGATCATGACAGCCTGACCACGCAGGGCGGGCTCTATGCCCGCCTGGCCCGACTCCAATTCGACGGGGCACTGGCCTGACCGGATTGCCAATCGGGACATCCGGCCCTAAGTAGGCGCCAACATCAAGAGTTGGGGCGACGCCCAACGCCAACCTGCCTATCCGGGCAAGGTGGCGCTTCCGCAAGGAAGGATGTGGCCGAGCCGGCAACCAAGCGGATCAAGCCACGAGCGTCTGTCCTCTCAGTTGAAGGACATGCGTGACGATGCCGATCAAGATTCCCGACGATTTGCCCGCTTTCCGTACGCTCGAGTCGGAAGGCGTGATGGTGATGCGGGAAGCCGACGCGATCCGTCAGGACATCCGGCCGCTGCGCATCGGCTTGCTCAACCTGATGCCCAACAAGATCAGCACCGAAACGCAGATCGCGCGGCTGATCGGTGCGACGCCACTCCAGGTGGAACTGACACTCGTGCGCCTGACCGAGCATGTCGCGCGCAACACGCCGGCCGACCACATGGCGTCCTTCTACCGGCCATGGGCGGAGGTGAACGATCATCGCTTCGACGGGTTCGTGATCACCGGCGCGCCGGTCGAACGCCTGCCCTTCGAGGAGGTGACCTATTGGGACGAGATGCGCCGTATCCTCGACTGGACCCAGACCCATGTCCATAGCTGCTTCAACATCTGCTGGGCGGCGCAGGCGGCTGTCCACCATTTCCACGGCCTGCCCAAATATGAACTGCCGGCAAAGGCGTCGGGTATCTTCCGGCACCGGAACCTCCAGCCGGCTTCCCCCTATCTGCGCGGCTTTTCCGACGATTTCTCGATTCCGGTCTCGCGCTGGACCGAGGTCCGCCGCGCCGACATTCCCGGCGGCAGCGGCATGACCGTGCTCGCCGAAAGCGAGGAAACCGGCCTGTGCCTGCTCGACGATCCGCAGCGTCGCTCGCTCCACATGTTCAACCATGTCGAATATGACACGACCAGCCTGGCCGACGAATATCATCGCGACAGCGTCACCGCCCCCGGCACGCCGGTTCCCGTCAATTATTTCCCCGGGAACGATCCCGCGCGCACGCCCGAGAATCGCTGGCGCAGCCACGCGCATCTGCTGTTCGGCAACTGGATCAACCAGATCTACCAGACCACGCCGTTCGACCTTTGAGGCGGCAGTGGCTGAGGGTCAGTGGCGAGCGATGCGCGGATCGAAATAGTCGCGCAGCGCATCGCCGGTCAGGTTGATGCAGAGCAGCGAAATGACGATCAGGAGCCCGGGGAACAGCGATAGCCAGGGCGCGTCGGCCACGAATTGCCGGCTTTCCGCGAGGATCCCGCCCCAGCTCGGATAGGGTGGCGGCACACCCAGGCCAAGGAAGCTCAGCGCGCTTTCGGACAGCAAAGCCTGCGCGAAATAGGCGCTGGCCAGGACCGTGAGCGGCCCGACCATATTGGGCACGATATGGCGCAGGATGATGAAGATGTGCGGATGGCCGAACAGCCGCGCCGCCTCGACAAAGCCGCTTTCGCGTAGCGAGAGCACGCTGCCGCGCACGACGCGCGCGACATTGGGGGTATAGGCAAGCCCCAGCGCCAGCACGACGCCGGTTTCGCTGGCGCCGATGACCGAGATCAGCGCCAGCGCCAGCAAGATGCCCGGCATGGCCAGGAACGCGTCGATGAAGGCGGAGACGATCCGGTCGGTGACGCCCCGGAAATAGCCCGCGCTCGTTCCGATCACGATGCCGAGCAGCAACGAGACGGTGACGGTCGCCAGGCTGATCCGGATGCTGACCCCCGCCCCGACCAGCAGCCGGCTCAGCAGGTCGCGGCCGAACGGATCGGTGCCCAGCCAATGCACGCCCGATGGCGGCTGCAGCCGCGCCGCGACCGACAGGGCCAGCGGATCCTGCGGGGTCCAGAGCGATCCGACCAATGCGAGGATGATGATGACGACGAGGCCGCAGGCGCTGGCCGCATAGGTCGGCGAACGCCGGATCTGGCGGACAAATCCCTTCATTGGTTCCTCACGCGCGGATCGAGCAGCGGGTAGATCAGATCCACGACGATATTGATCGCGATGTAGATCAGCACGATGAACAGCAAGGTGCCCTGCACCACCGGATAATCGCGGGCATAGATCGCATCGACGAGGAAGCGGCCGAGCCCGGGCAGACCGAAGATCGTCTCGATCACCGCGGCACCGCTCAGCAGCGAGCCGAGGATCAGCCCGAGCATGGTCAGCGTCGGCGACAGCGCGTTCTTGAGCGTGTGCCGCCACAGCACCGCGCGCTCGGGGATGCCCTTGGCGCGGGCATAGGCAATATAATCCTGGCCCAGCACCTCGATGGTGCTCGCGCGCATCAGCCGGGTCAGGATCGCCGCCTCGACGAAGACCAGCGAGATCACCGGCATGACGATGTGGAGCAGCCATTCGGACGGCCGCTGCGAGAAATCGACGAAGCCCATGGTCGGCAACCAGCCCAGCGCCTCGCCGAAGAGCATGATCAGCAGCATGCCGACCCAGAAGCTGGGGACCGACAGGAACAATGTCGCCGCCGCGACGATCGCATTGTCGGGCCGGCGCCCGCGATAGCGCGCCGCTATGATCCCGGCGGGCAAGGCGATCAGCGCGGCCAGCACGAAGGCGATGCCCACCACCTGCGCCGTCACCCAGAAATGCTCGAGCAATGCCGGTCCCACCGGATCGCCGGTCATGAACGACTGGCCGAGATCGCCGGTCAGCACCGCTTTCAGCCAGATCAGATATTGCACGGGCAGCGGCCGATCGAGCCCCATCTGCTCGCGGATCGCGGCGAGTTGCGCCGCATCGCCGACATCGCCGAGCAGCAGCGCGGCGGGATCGCCGGGCACCATGCGCAGCAGCGCGAAGATGAAGATCGAGGTGATCAGCAGCGTCGGAATGACACCGATCAGCCGGCGGATGAAGAAACCCATCATTCGGGCCGCACCTTCACGCCCCACAGCCGCGGCCGGCCAAAGGCCCAGGGCCGATATCCCTCCAGCCGCTTGCTGGCGATATCGACGATCAGATCATTGTACAGGCCGATGATCGGCACCTGTTTCTCCATTTCCAGATGGAGCGTATCGAGCAATTGCTGGATCTCCGCGTCGTTCGATGCCGTCTCCAGCCGCGCGACCAGCGCACGCGCGGTCGGATCGTCCCATTGCACGCTGGCGCGATCGGCCTTCGAACCGATGAAATTGCCGTAGAGCAGCGAGGGATGGCTGCGCGCCGAATAGCCGAAGGTCGAAAGCTGGAAATTGCCCGTCGTGAAATTGTGGAGCTGTGTCGCCCAGTCGTACATCTCGATCTTCGCGTTGAACCCCGCCGCCGCCAGCATCGCCTGAACCGCGACCGCGCTGTCGTACATATAGGAGAATTTGCGATTGGCCTGGATGCGGATCACCTGCCCGCGATAGCCCGCCTCATGCGCCAGCCGCCGCGCCAGCGCGGGATCATAGGTAAGCCAGCGATCCTCGACTGAGCCGTGATAACGGCTGAGATGCTGGGTCGCCGACGGATTGACCTCGGCGAGCCCGGCCGTCGAGAAAGTGGTGACCATGGCGGGCGAGATGGCATGCGCGATCGCCCGGCGCATGCGGACGTCGGACAGCAGCGGATCGCGCGTCTGCATCAACAGCACCGACCAGTCGAGCGTCTGCTGGCGATAGACGTTGATATCGCCCCGCGTCTTCGCGCGCGCACTCACTTCGCGATAGGCGCTGAGCGGCACGGCGAACAGCAGGTCGATATTGCCCGCATAGACCGCCGACTTGGCAGCGATGCGATCGGGCGTCACCACGAAGACAAGGCGATCGGCATAAGCGATCTTCCGCCCGGTCACGCCGCTGGGCGGATCGCTGCGCGCCGCATAGCCGGCAAAACGGGTGAGCGTCACCGAGCGCCCCTTGCGCCAGGCACCGAGCATATAGGGGCCGGTGCCGACCGGCTTTCGCCATGTCCCGTCGGGCGCGACCGAGGATGGATGCAGGATGGCGGTCTGGCACTGGAGGTTCGCCATCCGGTCGAGGAACAGCACGCTCGGCTTGTTCAGCCGGAATGCGATGCGATCGGGTGCCAGCACATCCACCGCGTCGAGCTTCAATCCCCCCGCCCCCGATCCGTCATAGAATTCGCGGCAGCGAAAGCCGGTTTCGGGGCGCAGCATCCGATCCCACGACCATTTCACCTCGGTGGCAGTCAGCGGCGCACCATTGTGGAAACGCACCCCTTTGCGCAGCGTGAAGATATAGGTCCGGCCCGCATCGGAGACGTCGATCCGCTCGGCGAGCAACGGCCCCACAGTCAGGTCGTCGCGATAGCCGACCAATGATTCCCCGATATGGTAGAGCACCATGTCGGTATTGCCGTCGCGCAGCACGCCCGGATTGGTGCTGAGGATGTCGGAATTGATCGCGACGCGGATCTCGCTGCCCGTGGCGGCCGGGGACGGCGACGATGGCGCGCCGAACCCGAACGCCCACAAGGCCGCACCACCCGCCAGCAGCAAGGGCAGGATCACCGGCGTGGGGGGGGGGGGGGGGGGG
>NZ_JBYSZM010000007.1:144146-206722 GCF_058787155.1 Sphingobium sp. FW305-3-2-15-F-TSA7
ATCGCGCAGCGATCGCGCCATGGTCAGAGGTCGACCCATAGCCGCCACAGATTGGACACCGTCTTCGACAGCGTGTCGAACGATGCGGTCTTGCCCTCGCGCAGGAACATTTCGCGGCGCACCGTCTCGAGATCGAACAGCATCTGGCGATGCTCGGCGCTACGGATCAGCGATTGTACCCAGCCGACCGCGACCGATCGCACGCCCCGCGTGACGGTTTCCACGCGGTGCAGGCTGGTCGATGGATAAAGCAGCATCGCCCCCGCCGACAGTTTGAAACTCTGCGTGCCCTGCATGTCCTCGATCGACAATTCGCCGCCGTCATACTCTTCGGGATCGCCGAGGAAGATGGTGAAGGACAGGTCGGAGCGGATCGACGGCTTGCCCGACATCACCGCATTGTCGACATGATCGCCATATCCCATGCCGGTCTCGTAGCGGCTGAACAATATCGGGCTGATCGTCTTCGGCCCGGCAGCGAGCGTGAACAGTTCGCTGCGCGCCAGCGCATCGGCGATCACCGTCTGCAACCGGTCGCGAACCGGCTTGCTTGCCTCGAGCTGAAGATTGCGCTTCACCTCACGCGCGGCCCAGCCCGCGGTCTTTTCGCCGGGCGAAAAGGATTCGCGCGCCAGCATCTTGCGGATATCGGTGAGTTCGTCGGACGTCAGTGTGTCGGCAATGCAAAGGATCATGACGCGCTCATTTGGTGCCGCACCATGATCGTGAAGTCATTTCACGGTCACGACTGCGGTGTTCAAGGCGATGTCCGGTCGAATGCAGCCACCCGACCGAACATCGCGGAATTCAGCGCTCGGGCGCGCTGGTCACCCCACCTGCTTGCCGGCGAGCAGCTTGTAACCCTTGCCGCTCATCGTGCCCTTCTCGCCGTCGAACAGCGCGAAGCTGTCGAGCAGCAGCGCGACATAGCTGCATGTCTTGTCGGTCTTGCCGTTCGCGGTGATCGACCGGCAGATCTGGTCCCCCTGCATCGCCCAGCTTCCGCTGGCCGGATATTTGGTCAGCTTGTAGCACCCCTTGGAGCCATTGAAATGGTCTTCACCGAGCTTGACGCCCGAGGGACAGGCGCCGGGCGAGATCACTGCCCAGCTTCCCATCCAGCCGGACAGCGTGCCCGACTTGTCATAATGAAGCGCACTGCCGCCGCTGGCATAAAGCGTGTTGCCGGTCAGCGCCTTGCGCACCTGAAAGGCGTGAAGCGCGGGCGAGGTGACGCTGGGCAGCATCTTGGAGAAGCCGCGGCCACCCTCACCGCCTTCGCCGGCCAGCACCTTTTCGAGCGCGCGGTCGAAGCCGCCGGGGAAATCGTCGGTACCGGTCTCTGCGCCGGCCTCGTTACCTGTCTCCCCCGGTGCACCGCCCAAAGCCTGCATCGCGGTGGCGGCGATCGTCGCCGCGGCCGGCGGACCGGCAGTCTCGGCCGAAGCCGCCCCGCTCATCACCGCGCAAGCGCCGATACCATACCAGATCTTCGTCATCGTACGCATTCCAGCCTCCCTTATGTATCTCTCTGCGAGGATTGCGGCACGGTTCAGTACCAGACGCCGCGATAGTGGCCGCGCAGGCCGGTTCCGATGAGCTTCGCGGTTTCGACACAGGCGGTTTCCGCGTCGTCGATCGTGCCCGAATGCTGCATGAAGCCGTGGGTCAGCGATCCGTAATTCCTGTAGATCACCGGCACGCCTTCGGCTTTCAGCCGATCGGCCAGCGCCCGTCCCTGATCGCGCAATATGTCATAGCCGGCGGTGGCGATGATCGTCGGCGGCATGCCCGACAGATCCCTGGCGCGGATCGGCGACAGATGCGGATTGTTCAGGTCCGCGCCCTGCGCCAACGCGAGTTCGAGCATCTTGTCGGCGAAATGCTTGTCGAGGCCGTAGCCTTTGGAGAATTTGCCGAACGAGCTGTAGCTGTAGTTCAGGTCGGTCACCGGGTAATAGAGCAGCTGATAGGCAGGCACGATCTTGCCGTCCTCCCATTGCTTGAGCGATGTCACCATCGCCATCTGTCCGCCGGCACTGTCGCCACCGACACCGACGCGGCTCGGATCTCCGCCGAAGCTGCCGGCATTGGCCTGGGTCCATTGGAACACCGCCTGCGCATCTTTTTGCGGCTCGGGCAGCTTCACTTCGGGCGACATGCGGTAATCCGCCGAAACGACGATCACATCGCCTTCATTGGCGATCAGCCGCGTCGCGCGATCGGCGGCCTCCAGGCTGCCCATGATCCAGCCGCCGCCATGATAATAGACGAGCACCGGCAGTGGCCCGCGCCGATCGGTCTTGGGTGTGTAGATACGGATGTTGAGCTCGCCGGCGGGGCCGCGGATCTTGCGATCCTCCACTTTCGCCATCGGCTCGGTGATCTTGGTCCGATAGGTCCAGGTGCGGTCGACCGCGCGCCGGGCGTCATGGCGCTGCTGGGGAATTTGGAACTGATCCCACCACGCATTCATCGCCGAGATCGCCTCGTCCTTGCGGCCGCGCTGCTCCTGATAATATTGGATCTTGGGATGCAGCTTCTGGCCATCGATCATCTCGGGCGGATTCTGCAGCCGCTGCTCGAACCATTCATTCGGTTTCTTGTAGAGTTCCAGCCGTTCGGCCTCCGCCGGCGTGGGCGGCGGCGCCGGCTCCGCGAGCGCATATGTCGATAAAGTGAGCGACGCTCCGATAAACCCCAATGCGGCAATGCCACGCACGATCATCCGCTGAACCACTGTCTGTGCCTCTCTCGACGGAGTTAATGAACTGGCCGATCTGGAGGCTAGACGAAGCATATCCGGAAATACCGGACGGCCCATTTTCACCAGGCGAGACTCGCCCCGATTGGAGGCTCGGAGTCGCGGCCTCTCTCGTCGGAAATTTTGAACTCGTTTAATTAATTTGTTGATTTTCAGATAGTTAATCTTCAACAATTTGATTTGAAAAATTGGTGACTATATGTCAGACTTTTCTCGTTGGTCGCTGATACGCCTGTCGCGCAGCGATCCGCCGGTTGGAGAAAACTCTATCGGAAGGGGAGAAGACGATGTCCGCGCAGCATGGGTGGGTCGATACGGCATTCAGTGATCATTCGGCGCGGGTCAGGTCGTACATCCACGCCAGAACCGGCTGTCGCGAGACCGCCGAGGACATCACGCAGGAGGTCTTTCTCAGGCTCCACGGCGTCGACGACAGCGAGCAGATTTCGAATGTCGGCCATTATGTCGTCCGCATGGCGCGCAACCTGCTGATCGATCACAGCCGTTCGGCAAGCGGCAAGATCTCAAACCAGACCACGCGGAACATCGACGACGAGTTCGACCTGGCGGTCGATGCCCCTTCCCCCGAAGACCTGCTGATCATGCGCAACGAGATTTCGGGCATCTTCGCGGCATTGGGCGGCATGTCCGAACTCTGCTCGCGCATCTTCTGGCAAAGCCGTGCGGAAGGGTTTCTCAATCACGAGATCGCAAAGATGCAGGGGGTCTGCATCAGCACCGTCGAAAAGAATATCAGCCGGGCGAAAAAGCACTGCGCCTCTCGGATGCGCGAGCTGCAATCCTAGAGTCTGACCCATTTGAGTCGAAACACCACCCACCTGGATCAGACCCTAGGCAGACGGCTCGAACATTTCGCGCATTCGGGCCAGGTAGCGATCCTCCGACGTCGACCAGCGCAGTTCGGCAAGCATCCGGCTGTCGGGCCCCGCGGGGTAGCGGATCGCCCGCCCGTCGTCGGTCGCGGCGGTGAAGACCGCCTCCGCGACCTCGGCCTCGGTGCAATAGGGTGTCGGATAATCGGCCATCTTCTGGAAACACGCCTGTGCGAATTCATCATAGTCGGGCGGGATCAGCCCCTGCATGCGCGGACCGCCATTGGCGGTGAAGTTCGTCGTCGGCGCATAGCCGGGCTCGACCAGCCGCGCCCTGATGCCGAAGCGATGCAGTTCATAGGCCAGCGACTCGGTATAGCCTTCGACCGCGGACTTGCTCGCGGTGTAGACGGCGACGAGCGGCATCGGCCCGATGGCCGCGCTCGACGTCACATTGACGATCACGCCATGCCCCTGCCGCCGCATCTGCGGAATGATCGCACGGCAGGTGGCGAAGACGCCGAAGCTGTTGGTTTCAAAGATTTCGCGGATCACGGCATCGGGCGTCGCTTCGACCACCGACGCCAGGCCGATCCCCGCATTGTTCACCAGCACGTCGATCGCACCGAAATGCGCGACGCCCTCCGCAATCGCGTTGCCAATGCTGTCCGTATCGGTGACGTCCATCGGAACGACCTTCAGACGATCGGACGCGCCCGGAAAAACGCCCGGATCCGGCCGGCGCATCGTCGCAACGACATTCCAGCCGCGCTCCAGGAAGAACATGGCGATCGCCCTGCCATAGCCCGACGACGTACCGGTGATGAATATGGTCTTGTTCATGCCTGCCTCCAAATTGATGAGGCCGGGGATAGACGAAAGCGCCAGACGATCTATAATCTCTGATCCAGAATTCATTATGGATCGTCCAGAATGGACCCGCTCAGCGCCGTCATCGATATCCTGCGTCCGCACACCGCCTTGTCGAAGCCGATCAGCGGCCGCGGCGATTGGGGCGTTCGTTATGCCGCCTATGATCTGCCGGGCTTTGCGCTCGTTCTCGAAGGCGGCTGCTGGCTTGCGCTCGACGGCAAACCGCCGGCACAGCTCGACCGGGGCGATTTCGTGCTGCTACCCGCCACCCCGGCGTTCGAGATGACGAGCCGGCCGGGCATTGCCTGCATTCCCGGCACGCCATCGGCAAGCACGGTGCGCCATGGCGATCCGGACGGCGCCCCTGATTTCCGGATGCTCGGCGGCAGCTTTCAGATCGAGCGGGTCAATGCGCCCTTGCTGGCGGCGCTTCTGCCCGACATGATCCATGTCCGCTCGACCGAAAGCGATACGGCGCGCTTGCGCCGCATCATCGACCTCATCATCGACGAATGCGTCGAAGATCAGCCTGGCGGCGATACGATCCTGCAGCGCCTGCTCGAAGTGATGCTGATCGAAGCATTGCGGCACGAAACGATCGGCGCGGCGCCACATCAGACGGGGTTGCTCGCCGGCATGCGCGATCCCGCCGTGGCGAAGGCGATGCGTGCAATCCATGGCGATGTCCGCGCGCGCTGGACCGTCGCCGATCTCGCCCGGATTGCCTGCCTGTCGCGATCGGCGTTCGCGGTGCGATTCATGGAAACGGTGGGCTGCGCGCCGATCGAATATCTCGCCCGTTGGCGCATGGCGCTCGCGAAACACATGCTCAGCCGGGGCGGTACGTCACTCGATCGGCTGGCCGAGGATATCGGCTATGAATCCACCAGCGCCTTCAGCACGGCCTTCCGTCGCCGTATCGGCTGCGCGCCCGGCAGCTTCGCTCGCGCCTGCCGATGACGTTCCAATCACTCCTCAAAGCCCCTTCCCCCGCACATCGGCTTCGCGCAGGGCCCGCTTATACGCGCGATAGACGTCCTGCGGCATTTCGCGGACAACCGAATCGCGCAGCCGGTCGAGGCAGGAGAGAGAATCCCTCCGCAGCGCATAGGGCGTCACATCGTCGCCATGAATCCGGCAGAATGCGTGCGCGGCGTCCGCGACCCGTCGCCGCAGCTCGGCCCGGTCCGCCGCATTTTCAAGCGCCAGATCGACGAAGCGGACACGCGCGATCGGTTCGGACGGCGCACCGGACGCTTGCACCGCGCCAGTCGCGAGCAGGGCAACGAAACCATATTTGATCAGCCACATCGTCAGCCTCCTTGATCGCCGGACAAGCCGGCTCCGTGGCGCGGAATCGCGCTTCAATTTCCAAATGTGCTTGTCTGGCCGGCCAGGGCATTGAACGATCAGGTCGACGCGTTCAGCGCTCTGGGTTCTTCGTTGTGTTCCGCTGGAGGATGCTCGGGGTTCGTCCCGTCAGCAGGGACCGTTCGTCATCCTTCGGGTCCGAACACCAGCCGGCGGGCTTCCAGATCGAGCTGTTCCGCCTGCACGCGTAGCGATCGTGCCGACCTCAGCCGCTCTTCACGATCCGCCGGGGACAGCGCTTCCTTGCTGGCGCCACGCTCCAGCGCCCGCGCGTCGGCGCGCATGTCGTTCGCCGAATCGCTCAGCCCCCTGGCAAGCTCGCGCCGGCCCTGGGTAGCGATCGCCCGGCCCTTCCCCACGGCGATCTGCCGCTCGACAGTGGCGTCCGGAGTCTCGACCGCAGCCTGGCTCGCGACGGCCGCCGGCGGCGACGGCTCGCTCTCGGGCGCCGGCATCGGCGCATGTGCCGATGCCGGCACGGGAACGGGCACCACGGCGGAGAGCGGCTCGGCCCGCGGCTTCACCACCTCCCGCCGATCCACGATGCGCGTGGCGGAGATCGTCGGCAGCGGATCATGGCGCACGCCGATTGTCGGCGCCGTGGCGTCGGCGGACGGCGCACGCACCAGTTTCATCGCGGCGAGCGGCACGGCCATGCCGGGTCCGCAGATCAGCAGCGCGGAGCAGAGCAGCCGGCTGACGGGCGGTCGCGGCGCATCTTCCAGCACCCGGCCGATACGCCGTGCAAGCATGGATTTCGGCGCGGCCATGCCGCAGGCGGCGGGGTGCGCCGTCAAGGTCGCGACCGTCAGCAATGTCCGCGCATAATCCACCTGCGCCACATGCCTGACGGCATCCTCGTCGGCGGCCAGTTCGGCCTGGCGGGCGAGCGCGCGATCGACCAGCCAGACCAGCGGATTGAACCAGAAGATCGCGGTCGCGAGCCGCGACAGGATCAGCACCGGCCAATCGAGGCGGCGGATATGCGCCATTTCATGCGCGATCACGGCATCCGCCTGCTCGGCTCGATCCTGGGTCGCAGGTCCGATCAGGACCCAGGCGGGCGCGACGCCCCAGCTGAGCGGCGCCGCGACCTGCGGCGACACCAGCAGGTGAACGGGACGGCGCAGCGCCGCCGATGCGCGCGCGGCCGCCGCCAGCCAGCGCGGGTTCGATGCAGGCACCGCCCGTCGGGTCCAGTGCCGCAGCGTCGCCAACCCGGCGATCAGACGCAGCAGGAGAAGGACGACACCTGTGCCATAGAACGCGGTCACGATCATCGGCCAATGGACCGGCGCCTGTGCCTGCCCGGCCACGACATGAACGGCCGTGGGCGTTGTGAGCGCGGCTGCCGGCGCGGCCCCGGGTGCCGGCAGGATACCGACCTCAAGCGCGGGAAGCCCGAGCGCGAATATCGGCAGCATCAGCAATGCCGCCGCCGCCACGCGCAACAGCATCACCCGCTCGACCGCGGCGCGATTCCGCAACGCATGGCTTGCGAGCAATGCCAGGCCGGCGATCATCGCCGATTTCCAACCGAGATCGATCAGCAACGCGATCATTGCTCACCCTCCTCGCGTGCCCGATCGACCGCGCTATCGATCGCACGCTGAAGCATCTCGATTTCCGCCTGGTCGAGGCGCGGCTCCATACCCAGCAACGCGGTCGCAGCCCGCGCGGCCGAGCCCTGGAAGAATGTCTGCACCAGCCGTTCGAGCGCGGTTTCGGCGATGGCGACGGTCTGCCGCGCCGGGGCGTAGACATAGGCCTGGTTGACCGTGTGATGGCTGATCAGGCCCTTGGTTTCGAGGCGGCCGAGCAGCGTCCGCACCGCCGAGTCGCTCGGCGGATCGGCCAGCGCCGCACGGACCGCCGACGCGGTCGCCTCTCCCAATTTGCAAAGGACTTCGAATACTTCGCGCTCGCGACGCGGCAGAGACTCGATCATGGGGGCTTCCTGTTCAGCCTGCTACAGATGTAGCATGTTACAAACGTAGCAGGATGACAAGCCCCTATATGACCTGCAAATTGCCAGCCGGCAGCGGAGATCGATCGAATTGGCGACGCCAGCGGAAAGGACGGCAGACATGCGATATTTTCCGGCATTTGCATTGTTCCTCCTCCTCGCGGCGAACTCGGCAGCCATTGCCGAACCCGCGATCGAGGCGAGCCCGGCCGAAGTCCTGGAAGGAGAACCCGTCCGGATCACGGTCTCGGGCCTGGCGCCGTTCGAGCAAGTGACCCTGCACGCGTCGCGAAGCTGGTCGCTATATCCCAAGGGGCATGAACTTTACCGCGGCCAGGCGACCTTCACTGCCGATTCCCGGGGTCGAATCGATCTGCGTACGAGCCGGCCGATGGTCGGTTCATCCTATGACAGGCCGGACGCGGCAGGCCTGTTCTGGTCGATGGTTCCGGTGCGACGCGACGGAGCCTATCAAAAACGCGCCGCCGCCCTCGACCTGGCCGGCCTGGAAGATCTTCGCCTGGGGAGCGTCATGCTGGAAGCGGAGGTGAGTGGAAAAATCGTCGCGCGCGCGCCGGTCATGCTCCGGCTGGCCGCGCCGGACGTGACATTGCGTGAAATCCGCGACGCCGATGTCGTCGGCGTCTTTGCCAGGAACCCGAGCAAACTTCGCCAGCCGGCCGTGATCCTGCTCGGTGGATCCGAGGGTGGCCTCTTCACGGCCCGCGAACTCGCGCCGCTGATCGCATCGCATGGATATTCCGTCCTGGGTCTGGGCTATTTTCGCGGCGGCGAGGACGAGCTTCTGGCCCTCCGCGCCAATCTCGAATTGATACCGGTCGAGACCATCGAGGCTGCGCACCGATGGCTCGCCAAGCGTCCGGACGTCGATGCATCGCGCATTGCGATCGTCGGCGTGTCCAAGGGGGCCGAGTTCGCGCTGCTGGCCGGTGCGACCTTTGGCTGGATCAAGGCGATCGCCGCCTTCGCTCCCAGCCATGTCGCCTGGGAAGGCATTCCACCCGACGATCGTCCGGGACCGGCGGGATCGTCATGGACGCTCGAAGGCAACTCCGTGCCATTCGTGCGCTGGAGCCGTCCGGCTGAAAACCGGGGAAACCTTGCCCGTGCCGCGTCAGGCGTTTCCCGGCTGACCGAGGTTCATCTCGAGTCATTGGTCGAACATGCCGACGATATCGATGCGGCAAGGATTCCGATCGAGAAAAGCCAGGCGGCGATATTCATCGCTGCCGGACAGGACGACGGCATGTGGCCGTCCGCCTATTCCGCGGAACAAATCCAATCACGGCTGGCGCACTATCGCTACGCGCACCCTGTTCAAGTGGAGATGCTTTCCACCGGGCATCAGATACTCGGCACCGGCTGGGGCCCGACAACCGCATTTCACCGTCCCACTGGTCGATTGCAAGGCGGAAACCCCCGGCTGGATGCCGAAGCACAGGCAGTCGTCTGGCCGAAGCTGCTAAGCTTTCTCGCCCAACAGCTTCGGCCAGAGCAGCCGGTCAGATAAGAATGGCAGGCCGTTTCGCCGTCCAACCTTATTCGAACACAGCTATGCCATGGGTTTCACCGGTCGCGGTCGCCGGTCCTGGCCGACCGCGACAAAAGCGAAAACCGCCTGGGTCACCTTGTTGGCATCGTCCGAATGGCGATCGCGCGCCCAGGCTTCGACCTCGACATGCATCGAGGTGCGGCCGACCTTGACGAGCCGCGCGAACACCGAGACTTCGTCACCGACGAACACCGGCCGGTGAAAGGCCATGCCCTCCACCGCGATCGTCACCGCGCGGCCGCCGGCATGGCGCGAGGCGACCGAGGATGCGGCCAGATCCATCTGGCTCATCAGCCAGCCGCCGAATATGTCGCCATAGACATTGGTGTTGGCCGGCAGCGCGGTCACGCGGACCGCTGGCGCCTCCTGCGGCAATGCCTCACCCGGCATGGTAGGCCCCGCGCACGCGCATGCGCTGTGCCGCGCCGACCATCGCGATCAGCGCGGGCCGCACTTCCTCCCATTTGCGGGTCTTGAGCCCGCAATCGGGATTCACCCAGAGCTGCCCTGCCGGCAGTCGCTTGCCCGCCTGCGCCAGCAATGCCGTCATCTCGGCCTCGGCCGGGATGCGCGGCGCATGGATGTCGTAGACGCCCGGCCCGATATCGTTGGGATAGGCATAGTGGGCGAACGCATCGAGCAGCTCCATTTGCGAACGCGCCGTCTCGATCGAGATCACATCGGCATCCATCGCGCCGATCGCGGGCAGGATGTCGTTGAACTCCGAATAGCACATATGCGTGTGGATCTGGGTCTCGTCGCGCACGCCCGAGGCCGCCAGGCGGAAACATTCGACCGCCCAGTCGAGATAGGCCGGCCAGTCCGCCCGGCGGATCGGCAGCCCTTCGCGCAGCGCCGCCTCGTCGATCTGGATCACCTTCGCGCCGGCCGCTTCGAGATCGATCACCTCGTCGCGGATCGCCAGCGCGATCTGCCGGCAACTTTCGGCGCGCGGCTGGTCGTCGCGCACGAAGGACCAGTTGAGGATCGTGACGGGGCCGGTCAGCATGCCCTTCATCGGCCGGTCGGTCTGGCCCTGCGCATAGCGCCACCAGTCGACGGTCATCGCCCTGGGCCGCGACACGTCGCCATAAAGGATCGGCGGCCGCACGCAGCGCGAACCATAGCTTTGCACCCAGGCGCTGCGCGTGAAGGCGAAACCCGAAAGCTGCTCGCCGAAATATTGGACCATGTCGTTGCGTTCGAACTCGCCATGGACGAGCACGTCGAGGCCGATCTCCTCCTGCCACTTGATCGCGGCCCTGGTCTCGATCCGCAGGAAGCGGTCATAAGCGGCATCGTCGATCTCGCCGCGGATATGGGCCGCGCGCGCCTTGCGGACCTCGGCGGTCTGCGGGAAGGATCCGATCGTCGTCGTCGGAAAGGCGGGCAGCCCCAGTCGCGCCTGCTGCGTTTCCTTGCGCGCCGCAAAGGGCGAACCGCGCTGCGTCATCGCGATATCGACGGCGGCGACGCGGCGCGACACCGCCGGATCATGGATGAGCGGAGACGCCTTGCGCGATCGCACCGCATCGCGCGAGTCCGCGAGTTCGACGGCGACGCTGTCCCGCCCCTCGTTCAGCGCCTTCGCCAGCAGCGCGAGTTCGCGGATCTTCTGGACCGCAAAGGCCAGCCATTGCTTCACCTCGTCGTCGAGCGCGGTTTCGAGCGCAAGATCGACCGGGGTGTGCAGCAACGAGCAGGAGGGCGCGAGCACGACGTCGCGCACGGCGGCAACGGGCTCGATCCGGTCGAGCAGCGCTTCGAGATCGGCACGCCAGACATTGCGCCCGTCGACCAGCCCAAGCGACAGCAGCAAATTGGGCCGCACCGCCGCGAGCACGTCATCGAGCTGTTCGGGCGCACGCACCAGGTCGACATGCAGCCCGTGCACCGGCAACTCGGCGGCCAGCGGCAGATTGTCGCCGAGCGCGCCGAAATAGGTGGCGAGCATCAGCTTCGGTCCCTTGGTCGCGAGCCGTGCATAGGCCGCCCGCAATGCCGTGCGCTGTGCGTCATCGAGGTCGAGCACCAGGCAGGGCTCGTCGATCTGCACCCAGTCGGCGCCCATTTCGTGCAGCTTCCACAGCACATCCTCATAGACCGGCAGCACCGCATCGAGCAGCGACAAGGGTGCGACGTCGCGGCCTTTCGCCAATGTCAGGAAAGTGACGGGACCCAACAGCACCGGGCGGGTCCTGTAACCGAGCGCCCTGGCCTCGGCGAACGCATCGAGGATCCGGGTCGACGACAATGCGAAGCGCTGCCCCGCATGAAGTTCGGGCACCATATAATGATAGTTGGTGTCGAACCATTTGGTCATTTCCTGCGCGGTGCTATCGAGCGCGTGCACGCAGCCCGCATGCCCGGCAGTCTGCGCGCCGCGCGCCATCGCGAAATAGACGTCGAGGCCGACCGCCCCGCCCGTCCAGCCATAGCGCGCCGGCACCGCGCCCAGCATCGCACTGGTGTCGAGCACATGATCGTAAAGCGAGAAATCGCCCGACGGCAGGATATCGGCGCCGATCGCTTTCTGCCGCGCCCAGGCGGCGGCGCGCAGCCCCTGCGCCGCCGTCCCGAGCGCGGCAGCATCGCTCTTGCCCGCCCAATAGCTTTCGAGCGCGAATTTCAGCTCGCGCCGGGGGCCGATACGCGGGAAACCGAGAGTGGCAACGGTTGCGGTCATCGTCTTCAAACCTTGCTTGGGGCAAGGGCATGGCCGGACACGCGCGCATGGGGCTCCGCGCCCGATGGACAAGTCCGGGCGCAGCCATGCATGCGGCCTGACCGGGCACCCCGCCGGAGGACGTTATCTGACGAGGCAGGTCTCCTGGCTCGCGGGTCGACATGGCGGTCCGGCCTTCCCAATCCCTTGCCGGATCAGTGACACGAATTGGACCGCCACTCACCGCTCACAGTTGCGGGGGCAGCGCCGGACTGATCCCAAGGGACGTCACCGGCTTCCCGTCTTAGCTCCGCGACGCAAGCACGACGCGGAGAACCTCGACAGGCTCAGAATAGCGCCGCCCGAAACCGTGTCAATCAATATATAAAGAATTCTTTATATCAGTCATATTAACTGGCGAGAGCGCTTCACCTGCATCGGCGCCCCGATCCGGCGATATTGCGGAGTTCGCATTCGTACGACTCCGCTTGCCGATCTCCGCTTTCGCTGGCAGGTTCTGTGCATGCTCCTCCTTGTCGCCCTGCCCTTCATGATCGATGCGGGCGCCGCCATTTCGCGGAGCGATCGGCTTTCCGCTCCGCCCCCGGCCAGAACGGTCGGCGCGACACCGGCAATGTCCCGCTGCCTGATCTCCAAGGATCAAGCCGCGAGCGCACGTCTGGCGCAATCCATTCCGGGCAGCGACGATGAAAAGGCCGCGTTCGCGGATCTGGCGCGATCAAGCCCGCAATGCTTCGAACAATCCGGGGCTCAAATGGGATCGGATCAGCAATTGCGCCTGGGCGCGCATATCGCCGAAGCACTTTATGTGCGGCACATGGCACGACGGGCCCAGCCGGCACGGCCGCTCGCGCCCGAGGAACAAGCCTCTTTCGACCAGGCGATCGCACTGAAGACCGAAAATTGGTCCGCCGGCGCTGCGGCCGGAGAATGCCTCGTCGCACATGATCCGCAAGCTGGCGACCGATTGATCCGCGCGGACCAGGATTCGAGCAAAGAGGCGCAGATTCTGGACTCGTTCGTCGCGGCGCTTCCATCCTGCCTGTATCAGGGGCGGCGGTTGAGCCTGAACCGCAAGGATCTCCGCTTCCAGATCAGCAGGGCGGTCTATCGTCAGACCCTGGGGAGTCTGCCGGCCTATCTGTGGGAAAAGAGATCGCCTTATGTCGGGGTACGGTGAGTATCGCTCATCGAGCCCCCGATATCCGCATCTGACTCGGACTTTCCGTTATCGACCGTGATTTCCGAGCCGGCAGATGATGCCACCTGCCTCGAAATCACTCTAAAACGTCACACCGACGCTGCCGATCACCGTCGCTCCGCCCTGCCCGACACCATCGCGCAAGGAACTGTCGACATAGCGCAAGGCGGCCGACCACCGGCCCCGGCGATAATCGATCGCCACGCCATGATCCCAATATCGCCCGTCGGGGCGTAGCCGCGCGGCGCGAAGCCCGTCATCGACCTTGCCCGACGATCGCCCGACATGCCCCGACACCGTCAATGGCGTTCCCGGCACCGCCACCGCCACCGCCGTCCCGATATAGAGATTGTCTCCGCCGATAGCGGCCTGGCCGGGTGCATAGCGCGTGAAAACATCGATGCTCGCGGGGCCCAGCAGGAACCCGGCGGCAGCCCCCAGCTCGGCATAGCCCTGGTTCGCGGCACCGGGGAACAGATGCCAGGTCGCGTCCGCCGACAGCCGCCATCCGCCCAGCTGCCGCGTATAACGCGCCTGCACATCCACAACCGCGTCGGCCCCGCGATGACGATCGCTGCCCCAAAGCGTGACGGCCGTGGCGTCGAGGGAAACAGCGCCGGCCACCGGCACCGACAGCGTCGCCCGCACGACCGGTTCGCCGTCGCTCCAGCTCAATCCGCGCCGACGCTCGTCGCTTGCCGCCTCGAGCGACAATGACGGGCCATCCTCGGTCTGCGCAAAGGCCGGCGCGGCGACGCCCAGCCACGCGCTGCACGCCAGGATCGCCGCTGCACGCCACTTCATCCTAATTGTTGACCGCGTCCAGCTCGGCCAGCAGCGGTGCCCGGTCACGCTCCGCGACCGCAAGCAAATGCGCCCGGATCGCGTCGGCGCGGCCCGCCACCTGCCGCGCGGTCGCCTCCGACATCGGGGTGCAGGCGCCGGCTTCACTGCCCGAAATCCGCCGGTCGGTCGAAAGCGTACGCGCCGACGCCGGGGCCTGACCCAGGCGCCGTTCGACGATCACCGTTGCCATCCACTGGCACCGCCGGCCATCGACCCGATTGGGCGTATGCGTACCGATCGTCCGCGTCTCGATCTCGGTGCGCGCGCTGTAATGCGCCGCCATCGCCGCACCGGCATGGTCCAGTTGAACGCTGTGGGTCGCGGCGACCGCCGCCGCGATGATCAGGGCAATGCTCATGATATCATATCCTGCTGGATGCCCGGCTGTCGCACCGGGTCAGGCTGCGGCGGATAGAATTTCCACATTGCTGCTTCTTTGCTGGCCGATGACAAATGCTAAACCGGATGCACGGGACAGGCCCGCAGCGCCGGTCTCGAAAAAAATATGCGATCGGCGTTACAGTTCGGGATCGGTGGATTGTCTTGAACCCACGACATGGCTGCATATGCAGGGAGAGACCCGGCCGGACATATGGTCGACGATGAAGCCCTTGAGGATTGGTTCTGCCGAGAGGTGCTCCCTCTCGAACGGTCCTTGACGCACTTCATCCGGCGGAACTGGAGGGTGGCGGACGACGTGATCGACCTGAGGCATGACGTGTACGAACTGGCGATTTCCGGCGGTCGCGGCGGCTTGCCGTCGAACACGCGCCAATATCTTTTCACGATCGCGCGCAATCACCTGATCAACCGCGCCAAGCGTGCGCGCATCGTGTCGTTCGATCTTGTCGCCGACCTCGAGACGATCGACCGCGAGGCGGACCTGTTCGAGGCCGAGCGGCATCTGAGTGCCCGCGAAGCGCTGCGCCGGGTTCAGGAAGGGCTGGAGCGGCTCAGCCCGCGCGTTCGCGAGATCGTGCAGTTGCGGAAGATCGACGGGCTGAACGTGCAGGAGACCGCCGACCGGCTCGGCATCGGCAAGGATGCGGTCAATCATCAGGTGATGATGGGTATGAGGGCGCTGGCCGACTATATGCTCGGCGGCACCGGCAAGATCATCCGGCCGAAATTCGGCCGCCGCCAGGAAAAAGGCGGCAAGACATGAGCCGCGCGCAACAGGCCGAGGATCGTGCGGCGGCATTCATCATCGCGCGCGAAGACGGCCCCTGGTCGGACGCCGACCAGGCCGAACTCGACGCCTGGCTGGCCGAGGCCGACGGAAACCGCGCAGCCTATTGGCGGCTCAAACATGGCTGGCGCGAAGCCGACCGGATTGGCGCGCTCGGCCGCGGCACGGACGAGGCCAGTGAATTGCCGGACCATCCTCCCCGCCGCTGGTGGCTGCCCACCGCGATCGCGGCCTCGATCGCGGCAATGGTCGGCGCCGGTTACATGTTCACGCGCGACGGCGCCGAGAGCGCGCCCGAGATCGCGGCCATCGCCTATGACACGCCGGTCGGCGGACGAAAGCTGGTCGGCCTTGCCGATGGCAGCCGCGTCCAGCTCAACACGGCGTCGGTGGTCCGCACCGCAGTGACCGAGCGGACGCGCGAAGTGTGGCTCGACAAGGGCGAGGCCTATTTCGAAGTCGCGCATCTCGAAGGGCGCCCCTTCATCGTCCATGCCGGCGATCGCCAGATCACCGTGCTCGGCACCAAATTCTCGGTCCGCCGCGATGACGACAAGGTGACGGTGTCGGTGCTGGAGGGGCGCGTGCGTGTCGATGAAATCGACGCCGGTCGCGACATGCGGTCCGCGATCATCTCGCGCGGCGACATCGCCTTGGCGCAGGGCGATGCCACGCTCGTCACCGCGCGATCCGAAGCGCGCGTGGAAAGCGCACTCGCGTGGCGGACGGGCATGCTGAGCTTCGACCAGACCAGCCTTTCGGATGTCGCGGCCGAGTTCAACCGCTACAATCGCAAGCCGCTGGTCGTCACCGACGCCGAAGCCGGCAGCATCCGGATCGGCGGCGTGTTTCCGGCCTCCAAGCCCGATGTCTTCGCGCGGCTGTTGCGCGACGCCTATGGCGTGAAGGTCGTCGAAACGGCCGACGCGATAAAAATATCGGACTGATCATTACAGTTTTGCGACGCCATCTTGTCTCCCTTCCTGACGGACATGCACGGACGCGACCGCACACAGGGGGACAGATATGAGGATCAACGGCACGACCGCATTGCTGGCATCGGGCATCTGCATCGCGGCACTGGCGACACCGGCCCAGGCCCAGCAGCGCCAGTTCAACATTCCGGCGGGAAGCCTCAAGGCCGCGCTCGACGCCTATGGCCGCCAGGCCGGCCGGCCGATCATCTACAAGGCCGACGACGTCCGCAGCGCCCGCTCGCCCGGCTATCGCGGCGTCTCCACGCCCGATGCCGCGCTCGACGCCATTCTCGCCAGGAGCGGCTTCAGCGCGCGGACCGACAGTTCGGGCGCCATCGCCATCGTGCGGAGCCAGACCCGAATATCGGCAGTGACGGAAGCACCGTCGGCGAATGGCGACGATGCGGGGGATGAAGCCGTTCCCGGCGATATCGTCGTCACCGCAGCACGCCGCGAACAACGGCTCGTCGACGTACCGATGAGCATCACCGCCGTTTCGCAGACGGAGCTCGACCGGCGCGGCGCGGTGTCGCTGCTCGATCTTTCACGGAGCGTGCCGGGGCTGGTCGTCATCGAATCGGGGCCGGGCCAGAACCAGCTCTTCCTGCGCGGCGTTGCCAATCCCAACGGCATCGCGTCGCTGGTCGGTGTCTATCTCGACGAAATCCCGGTGACCGGCGCTTCGCTCGGCCAACCCGATCTCCAGCTCGTCGATCTGGAGCGGGTGGAGGTTCTGCGCGGGCCGCAGGGCACCTTGTACGGTCAGGGATCGGCCGGCGGCACCGTGCGCTTCATCACGCGCCGCCCCGATCTGAACACCGTCTCGGGTGAGGCAAGCCTGTCCGCCTATGCGACCGAGCATGGCGATTTCAGCGAACGGTTCAGCGGATTCGTGAACGTGCCGGTCATCGACGACGTTCTCGGTTTCCGCGTCTCGGGCAAGCTCGCCAATATCGGCGGCTGGGTCGATCAGCCGGCGGCCGGGCGCAAGGACATCAACGATCAGCTGATCCGCAACGTCCGGATCAAGGGTCTGTGGAAACCCGCCGACGGGCTCGACATCGTCGGCACCGTCGTTCTCCATCGCAACAAGGGCGACGGCCTGACGGTGGGTGCGGACAAGCATTATGACGTCGATTTCCCCAATGGCGATCCGCTGGCCAGGGAAGATTTCGTCGACAATTACGAGATCTACAATCTCACCGCGACCTATGATTTCGGCGGGGTGGAGCTGATGAGCTCGACCAGCCATGTCGACGCGCACAAATACAGCGCCGGCGTGGCGTTGAAGCTGCCCGGCCTCGAAACCTTCAATCGCGATACGCTCGACAGCAAGTCCTTCGCGCAGGAAGTGCGGCTCAGCTCGTCGGGCAAGCGCCGGTTGAACTGGGTTGTCGGCGCCTTCTACACCGACGAGACGATCGACCGGCTGCAAGTGCTCGATCTCTATTCCGAAGGCGAGTTTCTGGGCGTGGATTCGCTCGCGTCGAGCGACAAGTCCGAAACCGTCTCGGTGTTCGGCGACATATCCTTTTCGGTCACCGATCGTTTCCATCTCGGCACCGGGCTGCGCTATTTCCACGACAGCCGGAAGCGCTCCCGGACGGCGGCGCCCGATCAGGCCGGCACCTTCGAGTCGGTCAATCCGCGCTTCTACGCCTCCTACGATCTGGCCGACAACGTCACCCTCTATGCCAATGTCGCCAAGGGTTTCCGCAGCGGCGGCTTTCAGGGCAATGGTGCGAACCGGACCTTCGATCCCGAGAATGTCTGGTCGTACGAGGCCGGCACCAAGGGGGCGCTCGACGGCTTTCGTTGGGAAGTCACCGGCTTCTACAGCAAATATAAGGGCTATCAGGCGTTCGTGCTGGGCGATGGCGTGTTCGGCGGGCTGATGAATGCGGGCAACGCGGAGATCTACGGCGTCGACTGGCTGTTCTCGGTCGATCCGGTGAAGAATCTGACGCTGCAATTCAGCGGCAACGTCACCGACACCGAACTGGTCTCGGTGCTGCCCGCATCGACATCGAACATCACCGGCGACCGGCTCGACTATATCCCCGATTATTCGCTGTCCGCCTCGGCCGAATACCGATTCCACTGGGCCGCCGAAACACCGGGCTTCGCCAGGGTCGATTACAATCAGATCGGACCCGGCACCGTCACCGATCGCAGCCTCGACATCGTCGCCTTCCGCACCAACACGCTCAACATGCTGAACGCGCGGATCGGGCTGGAACATGGCCGCTGGGGCGTCGAGCTGTTCGGCGAGAACCTGCTGGGCGAAAATGGCCGACAGGATCCGCTGGAAGCGCTGGGTTTCGGAACCCGGCCCAGGCCGCGCGTGATCGGCGCCAAGGTCAAGGCCAGCTTCTGATCGTCGCTAGCGCAGGCTGCGCGAAACCTAAATCGCGCAGCCTGCGCTAGCTGTTTGTGCTCGCATCGTTTTACGCGGAAAACCGGTTCCCACTTTTCCGCACGATGCTCTATTTCTTCCGGATATCGACCATGACCATCTCGGGGTCGGGCGTGTCCTCCATATGGACCGGCTTGCTCGGCCGCTTGAAACGCTGCTCGAACAGCCGATCATAGCGCGGATCGCCTCCACCCGCGCTCAGCCGCAATTCGCGCGTGACGATATCGCCGGTGAGCAGGTTCCAGCTCATCTCGAACCCGTCATGCGCGAAGGTCCGGCTGTAGAGCGTCGCATCGAGCCCGATCAGCCGCATTTTCGCGCCGCCGGGTTCGGCGCGGAAACGATAGGTCGCAGCGATCGCAGTGGTGCCGCCCGACAGATCCTCCACCTTGAGCACGCCTTTCGCGATCGAGAGTTTCGCGGCCCCCAGCGCGGCGGTGTCGAGCCTGAGCACACCTGCTGGCCGATAGGGCGTCGGCCCGCCATGCGCGCTCAGCAGCACATGCACGGCGCGCGCATCGGTGCTACCCACGGCATAAGCGGTATCGATGCGACCATCACCATTCAGGTCGCCATCGCCCCGGCTTTCGATCTCCTCGCCCAGTTCGATCGTCTCGTTGAGGATCGTATCGCTGATCCGCGCGCCGCGCTCCGTCGGCGGTGCGGCGACGGCCGGCCCGGCTATTATCAACGCAATGATCATCGACAGCCGCATCCAGCGCTCTCCCTCCATGCCGGTCGTGATTAGCAGAAGGGCACGAGCCCCGACAGCATCTGTGCCCTACAGCCAGCGGCCCGTCGCCGACGCATATGCGCGATAGGCCGGCCCGCCCCTATCGATCGGTCAAGGCGTCGCGAAGTGCGCGGACCTGATCATTCAGTGCGATCATTTCAGGGACGCTGAGCTTCGAGCTTTCGAGCAATGTGCCGGTGAGGCACGACGTCTCCTGGCGCAGCGCCTTGCCCCTGGCGGTCAGGAACACCTGAACCTGGCGCTCGTCGTGCGGATTGCGCTGACGCGAAACGAAGCCGGCTGCCTCCAGCCGTTTCATCAACGGCGTGATCGTGCTCGGTTCGAGCGCGAGCCGGTCGGCAATGGCGGTGATCGTCTGGCCGTCCCCCTCCCACAAAGTGCTCAGCACCAGATATTGCGGATAGGTCACGCCCAGCGAATCGAGCATCGGCTTGTAGAGCCGGTTGATCGCGATCGTCGTCGAATAGAGCGAAAAGCAGAGCTGCGCGTCGAGCGGCAGAGGCTCGCTGGTGGGTCCGGACACAAAAAACCTCGCTTTCAAATCAATCCCTTATTGCGCCAATATATATCGCGATAATTTTCTTCTGGACAAGAGGGAATATGCGGATCTATCTAATACATATCGCGATAAGGATTATCGCAGTAAGCAAGAAGGGATATCACCATGACCAAGTCCAAACTGCTCCTCGCCGCCGCTGCCTCGCTCGCTCTGGGCACGGCTCCCGCCATCGCGTCCGCCAAGGCCGACGCCCCGGTCAAATCGATCGTGCTCGTGCATGGCGGCTTCGTCGACGGCTCGGGCTGGCAGGATGTCTACAAGATCCTCAAGACCGACGGCTATGACGTCACCATCGTCCAGAACCCGACCAACTCGCTTGCCGACGATGTCGCGGTGACGAAGCGCGCGATCGCCGCCGCCAAGGGCAAGGTGATCCTGGTCGGCCACAGCTATGGCGGCGTGGTCGTCTCCGAAGCAGGGACAGACGAGAAAGTCGCCGGCATCGTCTACATCGCGGCTTTCGCGCCCGACAAAGGCGAATCCGTCGCGTCGCTGATCGCCAATCCCGCGCCGGGCGCGCCAGTGCCGCCGATCCTGCCGCCCAAGGATGGCTATCTCTTCCTCGACAGCACCAAGTTCGCCGCTTCGTTCGCGGCCGATGTCCGCCCCGATGTCGCCCAGTTCATGGCGGACTCGCAGGTGCCATGGGGCGTCGAGGCATTGTCGGGCGCAGTGACCAGCCCGGCCTGGCGCGTGAAGCCGAGCTGGTATCTCGTCGCCGGCGAAGACCGGATGATCCCGCCCGCGGCGCAGCGCCAGATGGCGGCACGCGCCGGCGCGCATGTCACCGAAGTAGCGGGCAGCCATGCCATCTATGTCTCGAAGCCCGCGGCCGTCGCCGCGATCATCGAAGCTGCGGCGCGCAAGACCGGCGAATAACCCCTTCACTCCCGCCCGCAGGCGCCGGGCCTCTTCCGAGGCCCGGCGCTTCCGTTTCGACCGACGGCTGGGCCGCGTCATGGAATTGGACCGGAGCCGCGCGAACGGATACCTCTTAGCGACGTCGGCCGGGGATCATGAAGGGCGGAAAAATGGGGATGTCGGTTCACGTCATTTCGGTCGGCGTGCTGGCAATGGTTTTCACCATCGCCACGCTACGCCCGATCAATATGGGCCTGTTGGCGCTGGCGGCGGCCTTCGCCGTGGGAAGCGTCCTGGCCGATACGTCCGCCAAGGACGTCCTGGCCGGCTTTCCCGCGGACCTGTTCGTCACATTGGTCGGAATCACTTTCCTGTTCGCCATCGCCGAGCGCAACGGAGCAATCGACTGGATGGTGCGCGGCCTCGCCCGCCTCACCGGCGAACGCGCGGTGATGATGCCATGGGTGGTGTTTGCCGCGGCCGCCGCGCTCACTGCCTTCGGCGCACTCGGCCCCGCCGCCGTCGCCATCGTCGCGCCGATCGCGCTGCGGTTCGCCGCGCGCCACCGCATCAGCCCGCTGATGATGGGATTGATGGCGATCCACGGCGCCCAGGCGGGCGCCTTCTCCCCCACCTCCATCTATGGCGGCATCACCAATGGCGTGGTTGCGCAGGCGGGCATCGATCCCGCGCCCACTGCCCTGTTCTTCGCCAGCTTCGGATTCAACACCGTCATCGCGATCGCGGTCTTCCTCGTGCTCGGCGGATATCGCCTGCTGCGCGATCCGCCCGAACCGTTCGAGGATCAGGCGGATGCCGATCCGGCAGAGGGCATGCGGCGCGAACGGCTGCTTACCCTGCTCGTGCTGGCCGCGACCGCGGTCGTCGCGATCGGCTTCGACGTCAATATCGGCGTGCTGGCGATCGCCGCCGCCGCGCTGCTCGCCATCGCCGCCCCGCGCTCGCAAAAGGGGGCGGTCGACCGTGTCGCCTGGTCCACCGTCCTGCTGATCTGCGGCGTCGTCACCTATGTCGCGTTGCTGCAGAAGCTGGGCACGGTGACCGTTGCGGGCGACGCGATCGCGGGGATCGGCATGCCGCTGATCGGCGGTCTGCTGCTCTGCTATCTTGGCGGCGTCGTCTCGGCCTTCGCCTCGTCCACGGCGCTGCTCGGCATCGTCGTGCCGCTCGCCCTGCCCTTCCTGGCCGCCAGCGACATGAATCCCATCGGCACCGTCATCGCCATCGCGATATCGACGACGATCGTCGACACCTCGCCCTTCTCGACCAACGGCGCCCTCGTCGTCGCCAATGCGGATCCCGACCGGCGCGATGCCCTGTTCCGCCAGTTGCTGCTGTACAGCGTGGTGGTGACGCTCATCGGTCCATTGCTGGCCTGGGCGATCTTCATCCTGCCGTCCTGAACTTGTAGCAAAGTTTGATGGGGTGGGAGGTTCGCCCTCCAGCTCACCCACCGATCCCGTCGAGTTCGGCGAGCACATCGCCGGGCAGCACCAGCTCGGCCGCCGCCAGATTCTCGTGCAGATGCGCCACTGAAGACGTGCCCGGGATCAGCAATATATTGGGCGATCTTTGCAGCAGCCACGCCAGCGCCACTTTCATCGGTGTCGCATCGAGCCGGGCCGCCACATCCGATACCGTCGCCGACTGGATCGGAGAGAAGCCGCCGAGCGGAAAGAACGGAACATAGGCGATGCCCAGCGCGGCGAGTTCGTCGACCATCGGATCGTCGGCGCGATGGACGAGATTATAGTGATTCTGGATGCAGACCACCGGCGCGATCGCCCGCGCCTCCGCCAGTTGCGCCGAGGTGACGTTGCTCAGCCCGAGATGACGGATCAAGCCCTGACGCTGGAGGTCGGCGAGCACTTCGAACTGCCGGGCGATCGTCCCCTCTACCGGCCCTTCCAGGCCGCCGACCCGCAGATTGACGACGTCGAGCGCCTCGATGCCGAGATTGCGGAGATTGTCATGCACGCCGGCGATCAGGTCGGCGGGTTCGAGCGCGGGAATCCATGATGCGTCGGCACCGCGCACCGCGCCGACCTTGGTCACCAGCTGCAGCGCTTCGGGATAAGGGTGCAGCGCGTCGCGGATCAGCCGGTTGACGACATGCGGACCGTAATAATCGCTCGTGTCGATATGGTTCACGCCGCTCGCGACCGCTGCTCTCAGCACCGCGATCGCGGCATCGCGATCCCTGGGTGGCCCGAACACGCCGGGACCGGCGAGTTGCATCGCGCCATAGCCCAGGCGCTTCACCATGCGGTCGCCGAGAGCGAAGGCGCCGGCCGTGTCGAGATCGGTCATTGGAAATCTCCTTGATGGGATGACCGCAATATGGACCTCGCCCGTTTGCACGATAAGTCGTAACAATCGGCACGGGCTGTACGGAATAGCGAACAATGGCGACCGAACTTGATGACCTGTCGATGTTCGTGACGATCGTCCGCGCGGGCGGATTTCGCGAAGCCGCGCGCACGACCGGGGGCTCGGCATCGGGCCTGAGCGAAGGGGTACGGCGCCTCGAAGCCAGGCTGGGGATCCGCCTGCTCAACCGGACGACGCGCAGCGTCGCCCCCACCGAAGCCGGCGCACGCCTGTTCGAACGCCTCGCACCGGCGCTGAGCGAGATCCGGGCGGCGGTCGATGTGGTCAACAATTTCCGGGATCGCCCGGCGGGGACGCTCCGGCTCAACGTGCCCGCCAATGTCGCGCGGACCGTGCTGCCGTCGATCGTGATCCCGTTCCTGCGCGCCTATCCCGACATCCAGCTCGAAGTGACGGCGGAGGACGGCTTCGTCGATATCCTCGCCTCGGGCTGCGACGCCGGCATCCGCTACGAAGAGCGGCTGGAGCAGGACATGATCGCGGTGCCGATCGGCCCGCGCACGCAGCGCATCGTCACCGCCGCCGCACCATCCTATCTCGCCGCCCATGGCCGGCCCGAACATCCGCGCGACCTGCTCCGCCACGCCTGTATGCGCGGACGTTTTTCGGGCGGGGCGATGGCGACCTGGGAATTCGAACGCGATGGCGAGGTCATGCGCGTCGACCCGCCCGGCCCGCTGCTGATCCAGCCCGGCCTGGCCTGCGACCTGATCGTCGAGGCCGCGGTCGCGGGCCTGGGCATCATCCATCTTTTCGAGGACTGGCTGAAACCGCATCTCGACAGCGGCGCGCTGGAAACCATCCTCGAACCCTGGTGCCAGAGCTTTTCCGGGCCGATGCTCTATTATCCCGGCCGGCATTATCTGCCGGTGCCGCTGCGCGCCTTTATCGATTTCATCAAGGCGGGAAGACCGGTCAAGGCCGGGTGAACCCGGCGGCGACCAGCCGCATTGCCGCCTGATTCCGGTTGCGTGAAGCGCGACCGGCGCGGGGCTTGACATATGCCATATATACATGTATATGTATATACATGGAATCGCAAATTACTCTGTTTCACGCATTGGCCGATCCGGCCCGGCTTCGCATCGTCGAGATGATGAAATGCGGCGAATGCGCGGTCGGCGACATCGTCGCGCACATGGATATCAACCAGTCGGGCGTTTCGCGGCACCTGCGCATTCTGGCCGACGCCGGCATCGTGCAGATGCGCCCGGACGCGCAAAAGCGTCTCTATTCGCTGCGCAAGGAAGCGTTCGACCGGCTCGACGCCTGGGTTGCGGCGTATCGCAGCCATTGGGAAGCGCGGCTCGACCGGTTCGGCGCGGCGCTCGAGCGAAACCGCACGGCGGAAACCGATACCAAGGAGGACATATGACGACGACGGCAGCCGCGCGGGCCCGGTTCACGATGGAACGCAGCTACGCAGCGTCCGTCGAGGAGGCATGGGCGCTCTGGACGACCAAGGCCGGGATCGAATCCTGGTGGGGGCCGGAGGGGTTCGAGGTCATAGTCACCTCGCTCGATCTGCGGCCTGGCGGCGCACTGGTCTATCTGATGACCGCGACGGCGCCGCAACAGGTGGCGTTCATGGTACAGGCAGGCATGTCATTGTCCACCGAGGCCCGCGTCACCTACACCGAAGTCTCGCCGCCCACCCGGCTGGCATACACGACACTCGTCGATTTCGTGCCCGACGTGACGGCCTATGAGGTGGCGACCATCGTCGAGTTGCGGCCGACCGCGGACGGCGTGAAGCTCGTCATCACCTTCGATGCCATGCACGACGATATCTGGACCGAGCGGGCCCGTGCCGGTCATGAGAGCCAGCTTCGCAAACTCGACGGCCTGCTGGCCGCACAAGGCAAGACGGGCGGCGCGTAGCCGCCGGCTTCCTCGTCACGGCGGGATTGCATGAGCGCATTTTCCAGTCAGGCGGACTCACCTGACGCCTCGAAGATACCGGAAAACAGGCGAAATCCGGAGCGCTGTACGATTCGACCCGATCGTTCAGCGCTCCGGCCATTCGCTATTTGATCGCCGCCAGCGTGTAGAGGAATTCGGCATAACCCATCGTCGCGTCGACAAGGCCCGCGACCTTGGGGTTGGTCGAATCGATCAGGAAATATTCGTCGGGCGCATGGGCATTGCCCCCGGTGCCGAGCCCGAAACGGCCGACCGGCACCGAGACCGGCGGCTGGGTGAAAGTACCGCCCGGCCAGCTCCCGGCGAGGCGGACATTGAGGTTGGGCCTGACGCCCAGTTTCTTGTAGGTCGCCACTTCGGCGCGGATGAGGCTGCTATTCTCATCGGTCTCGGTGGGATCATAGCCGCCGCTGACGTTCATCTCGACATCGGTGAAGCCGTGCTTGTCCAGATGCGCGCGCAGCTTCTTCACCGCCTCGGCGCGCGTCTGGTTGGGGACGAGGCGCAGGTCGAGCTTGGCGACCGCGCGGCCGGGCAGCACGGTCTTGCCGCCCGGGCCGGTATAGCCCGCGACCAGCCCCTCGATATTGACCGTCGGTTCCTGCATCAGCCGGATCATCGCCTCGTCGAGCGGCAGGTCGTCGATCCAGTGGGTGATGCCGAGATCGGCCTTCATCTGCGCTTCGTTCGTCGTCTTCACCGCGTCGCGGATCAGCGCCTTCTCGCGCTCGGTCAGCTTGCGGACATTCTCGAACCAGCCCTCGATCGCGGGCGTGTTGCCGTCGGGCGTGACGAGGATCTGCAGCGCCTGGACCAGTCGCCAGGCGGGCGAATCGACCGCGGCCTTCATGCTCGAATGCACGTCCTTCCTGGGGCCGCGGCCCCATTTCTCGCCGCTCGCGACCAATTCCAGCTCGACAATGCCCTTCGCGCCCAGCTCGACCGCGGCATTGCCGTCGAGATCCTGGAGCGAGGTGGGCATGAACACGCCGTCGCATGTCTTGAGCGCGGCCAGCACATTGGGTTTGGTGACGAGCTGGCGGAAATGCGGCGAACCGACCTCCTCCTCTCCCTCGCAGACCAGGACGAGATTGACCGGCAGCTTGCGCCCGGCGGCGCGGATCGCGTGGAGCGCGGCGAGGAAAGTGCCCTCCGGTCCTTTATGGTTCGCGCTGCCGCGCCCCATCATCACCGTGCCCAGCCCCTTGCGTTCGGTCAGCCTGCCCTCGAGCGGCGGCGACGACCATTCGGCGGGGTCGTATTGCTTGACGTCGTACATGAAATAGAGGCCAAGCGTGCGCGGCGCACCGACATCGATCGTACCGAACACGCCCGGATGCCCGTCGGTCGGCACGATCTCGACATTGGTGAAACCCGCATCGCGGGCGAGCGCGGCCATATAGGCCGCCCCTTCGGGCATGTTGCGGTTCTCCGCCGCGATCGAGGGCAGTGCGATCCAGTCGCGGATCCGCTTGATCGACGCGTCCTTGCCGGCCTGCGCGGCCTTGCGGATATCGGCCATGGCCCCCGACTGCGCAAACAGCATCGACGGTTGCGCAAAGGCGGCCCCCGCGCCCAGCATGGTGGCGGCGCGGATCATGTCGCGGCGGTTCGGTCGGTCGATGGTGCGGAAGTCCATTTTGCGTTTCCCAATGCGTCGGTTTCACGCACGAGATTTTGATGGCTATGGCGCGGAACGCAACGCGCAAAAGCTGGGGCTCAGACTAAGCAATTCTACGCCTAACTCCTATCTCACACCCATAAAACAGTGGTTTTCACAAAGATAGGATGAGCAGGACAAGTGCTTGAAATCCGTCTTCCAAATCCAAATCCACCCTCGCCACCAAAACCATTGCCGCCGGAAAGCCCGCTTGAGCCGCAAGGTGGTGCGATACGCATCTGACGCCCGCCCTTCCGTCCCGCGTCACGCAAACATCATCCATCCGACCTGAAACCGTAACGCCCGTCCCCTAGCCGCGCACCGAACGGACATGGTTCGCAATATGGGGGAAATGATCATGAAACAGTCCACGCTTCGGCTGAACGCGTCGCTCGTCGCGATCGGGGTCGGGCTGCTCGCCGCCGCACCGGCGAGCGCGCAGTCGCGCCAGGTGACGACGCCCAACGTCACCACTGCCGAGGGCACGACGACGGTCGTGATGAACGGCACCAGCTTCGCCAACAAGGGACTGGTCGGTGCCGGCCGGCTCGATGCCAATCTCCGCGATTTCCGCAACGAGACGCTGGGTAGCTTTTCCGGCATGGCGATCAACCTGTCGACCTGGCGCCGCAACGCCGACGGCAGCTATGCCAGCAGCATCTACACCCTGCCCGATCGCGGCCCGTTCGACGGCGCGATCGACTATCGCAACCGGGTCCATACCGAAAACATCGTTTTCCGGCCGCTGACCGGCACAGGCAGCCTGCCGCAATCGGCGAGCTCGCAGAATCAGCTGATCATCACGCCCACCGGCGGTTTCACGCTGAAGGATGCGAACGGCGTCGAGATGACCGGCCGCGATCCGGGCGGCAACACCGTCACGCGCAACGGCATCGTCTATCCCGTCGCCACCGACGGCACCGCCGCCGGCCATGTCAGCCTGGATGCGGAGGCGATCGCCTTCCGCCCCGACGGCACGTTCTACATCTCCGACGAATATGCCGCCGGGCTTTATTATTTCGACGCGACCGGCAAGCAGATCGGCGCGATCCAGACGGTGCCGGCGCTGCTGCCGCGCACGGGCGGCGCGATCGACTTCAACAGCACCACGCCGGGCCAGAGCGGTCGTCGCAACAACCAGGGCCTGGAAGCCATGGCGATCACGCCGGACAACAGGAAGCTGGTCACGATCCTGCAATCGGCGACGGTGCAGGACACCAACGGCGCCAATCAGCAGACACGCAACAACACGCGCATCCTGGTCTACGACATCAGCACCAACGCCACGCCGACCAATCCGATCGGCCATTATGTGCTGCAGCTGCCGACCTTCAACAATAACGGCTCCGGCGGCGCGCCCGACCGCACCGCGGCGCAATCCGAAATGCTCGCGCTGAACGACACCCAGTTCCTCGTGCTTTCGCGCGACGGTCTGGGCCGCGGCGTCGCCGCCAATGCCAGCACCAGCACGACGCCGATGTTCAAGAGCATCCTGCTGGTCGACACGGCGAACGCCACCAATCTCGCCGGCACGCAATATGAGACGAGCAACACGCCGATTGCCAGCAACGGCACGCTCAACCCGAGCATCGTTCCGGTCCAGCAGGTCGAACTGGTCAACATGCTCAACCCCGTCCAGCTCGCCCGCGTCGGCATGAACATCACCCGGCTGCCGCTGACCAACCCGACCTCGATCGGCGAAAAATGGGAAGCGATGGCGCTGGCCCCGGTGCTGGAGGAAGGCGCGCCGCAGGATTTCTTCCTGTTCGTCGGCAACGACAATGATTTCCAGGGCACCAGCATCATCTTCAACGGCGTTCCCGGCACCTCCGGCGCGCTCGACGGCACGGGCAATAATGACAGCATCCTGCTGGTCTATCGCCTGACCCTGCCGACCTATGTCGACCCGATGGCGCTCCGGGCGATGAATGCGATGGCGCCCGACGTGCTTTACGGCACACGCATGGCGATGAACGGCCTGGGGATGAGCGCGACACAGCCGGCGATGCGTTTCCTGAATGCGCGGCGCGGCTGGGAAGCCCCCGAAAACGACGGTCACGTCCAGCTGTGGCTCGATACCGACTGGAGCAAGAACGGCGCCGGCGCGAGCCCGCTGACCGGGCTCGATGTCGACACCATCGCGACCACGGTCGGGCTCGACCTGCGGATCGGCGGCAATGCACGGATCGGCTTGATGGGCGGCTATCGCAAGATGGACGGGCGGCTCGCTTATGGTTCGCCGCTCGACGCGCGGGCATGGACGATCGGCGCCTATGCTGCGATCGAGACGCCGATGGGCCTTTACGCCCAGGCATCGGGCGCCTGGCTGGGCGACGCCAAATTCCGCGAGATCGGCCGCATCTCCGCCTATGGCCAGCAGGCGACCGGCAAGACCAAGGGCGACGGCTGGGCGGCGAGCGGCGAGATCGGCTGGACCATCCCCGTCGGCAAGGCCAGCCTGACGCCCTTCGCCGCGGTCGACTATGTCGATCTCTCGCTCGACGGCTATACCGAGACCGGCGCCTCGGTTTCGAACATCGTCTATGCCGCGCGCAGCTTCAGGAAACTGACGGCGAGCGTCGGCGGCGAATTGGGCGTGCAGCTCGGCGCGATCCGCCCGGCGATCCGCGGCGGCTACAGCGTCGAGAATGAAAGCGGCGACAAGAGCGCGGCGGTCCGCCTTGCCGGCGCGCAGCATGCTATGGGCTCGGCAGTGCTGCCGCTCGCCGATACCGAACGCGACAGCGCCTTTGGCGAGCTGCGCGTCGCCATGCGCGACGGCCCTCTCTCCGGCTATGTCTCGGGCCGTGGCCGCTGGGGCCGGGGCGAGGACGACGCGCGCGTCTCGATCGGCGTGGGCTATTCGTTCTGAGGTCGGCAACTGCCCCGGGCCGTCGTTCGCGGCGCCCGGGGCCGTTTTGACTTTCCCGTGAAAGGCCCCGGACATGCGTTGAAGGCCGGGGGTTCCGACGCGTTGATCGGCGGGACAAACGGCGGCAGATATGCGTACAGTCCGGTTTTCCTGAAGCGGGGGCTCATGCATGTCGTTCGGTGACGCCGAAAATTGGAGCCAGCGCTGATGCACGGCGTCGAAGCGTTCGAACTCGTGCTCGGGTTGCTCGCCCTTGTCGTCGCACTCCATTGGCTGGCGCTCAAGCTGCGGCTGCCGCCGGCCACCGCGCTTCTCGTCGGCGGCGGCGCGCTCGCCTTCGTGCCCGGCCTGCCCGCGATCTCGCTCGATCCGGAACTGGCGCTGGTCCTGTTCCTGCCGCCGCTGCTGATGGACGGCGCCTATTACACCGCGCTCGGGCGCTTCCGGCGCCATTTGCCGGGCATCCTCTCGCTTGCCGTGGGGGCGGTGGTCTTCACGACGCTCGCCGTCGGGCTGGTCGCCCATTGGCTCGTTCCCGAACTGCCATGGGCGGCCTGCTTCGCGCTGGGCGCGATCGTGTCACCGCCCGACGCGGTGTCGGCGCGCGCAGTGCTCAAGGACGTGCCCCTGCCGCGGCGGCTGTCCGCGCTGCTCGAGGGCGAAAGCCTGCTCAACGACGCGACCGGACTGATCCTGTTCCGCTTCGCCGTCGCCGCGACCCTGAGCGGGGTCTTCCATACCGGCGAGGCAGTGCAGAGTTTTGCCATGGTCGCGATCGGGGGCGTGATCGTCGGCCTGGGGGTCGGTGCGATCTGGGTCTTCGTCGTCCGCTACCTGCGCGATCGGATGCTAGTGGTCGTCGCGACGACCGCGCTCGGCTGGGCCGCCTATCTGGCAGGCGAGGCTGTCCATGTCTCGGGCGTGATCGCGACCGTCGCCGCCGGCCTGGTGCTCGGCTGGTATCAGCATGTGGTGCTCTCCGCCGATGTCCGGCTGCTCGGCAATTCGGTCTGGCGGATCCTGGTCTTCGTGCTCGAAGCGCTCGTCTTCATCCTGATCGGCTTTTCCCTGCGTGGCGCCGTGGAACGGATCGGCGGGATCGACGCGGTGCCCGCATCGATGATCCTCGCAGTGCTCGGGATCGTGCTGACCGTCACGCTCGTCCGCTTCCTCTGGATCTTCGGATCGGAGGCGATCCTCGAAATCGCGTACAAGGCGGGATTGAAACGGGCGCGTCCGCTCGGCTGGCGACAGGCCGTGATTCTCGGCTGGGCGGGCATGCGCGGCGTGGTGACGCTGGCGGTTCCGCTGACGTTGCCCATGAACATGCCCGGTCGCGACCTGATGCTGATCTGCGCCTTCGCGGTCATCTTCGCGACCGTCGTGGTGCAGGGCTCCAGCCTGGGCTGGCTCGTTCGCAAGGTCAGGCCGATCGACGCGGATCCGCCCGCGAAAATGGGCCTGCCGGCCGCCGAGGCGGCGATGGCGCGCGCCAGGATCGCAGTCGTGGAAGTGCTCGCATACGCACCGGACGGCACGCTGATCCACCCCCAGATGCTTGAGGAACATCGACGCCGGATGCGCTTCATGGAGCGCTATGAGGACAATGCCGCCACCGAGATGGAAAATCTGCGGCCGCATTTCGATGTGCTGCTCAAGGCGATCGCCGCGAGCCGGGAGGAACTGATCCGCATCCACCGCGCAGGGCTGATCGAGGACGAGGTGCTCCACGAGTTGGAGCGCGACCTCGACGTCGAGGAATTGGCGATGATCTTTCAACGGGGCGAGTAAAGCGGGCGGCCTGGATTGCCGTCATCGACCAATCGCGTCCACGGATCGGCGATGGGGTCTTTATCCCGACGCCGCGTATATCTACGGTCGGGCGAATGCAGGCATGTCCGACAATCCGATTGGTGAGCGCAGCGGCGGTGGCCCTGATGCTCTCGGCCTGTGCGGGGGGCAAGTTCCGGCCGGTGAGCGATACGCCGGTCAGGATCGGCCCACCCTATTCGATACGCGGCACCACCTATGTGCCGGCTGCCGCCCCGGCCTATGACGTGCTGGGATATGCCAGCTGGTATGGCAGCGAGTCCGGAAACCGGACCGCCAATGGCGAGCGCTTCCACCCGGCATGGATCACGGCCGCCCACACCACCCTGCCATTGCCGACCTATGTCGAGGTGACGGCGCTCGATACCGGGCGGCGCAGCATCGTGCGGATCAACGACCGCGGCCCCTTTGTGCAGGGCCGGCGCATTATCGACCTGTCGCGCGGCGCGGCCGAACAGCTCGGCATGAAGGCGCAGGGCCAGGCCCCGGTGCGGGTGCGCCGGGTCGAGCCTTCGGAAAAGGACCGCAAGCGCCTCCGCAAGGGCAAACCCGCCGCCGCGCTCGAACCCTTGTCGCAACGCGAATTGCAAAAGCTTCGCGCGCAACTTTCGGCGAAAGGCCAGTGAAGCCCGATTGAGGGCACTGGCGAGGTCGTTCGGCGATGGTCCCTCACCATTGTTTCTGCGGCAATCAGTATATTTCGTGCCATTTTTCGGTGTCCGAAGAGCTGTTGGCCAGACCGAAGCAGATCAGCCCAGGCCGGCTGGCGGAGGCTTCGCCTTTGACCAGGCGATATTCGAGCTGCCGGCAGCGAAAGCCGTCGACGCTCTCCTCCCGCGTCACGGTCAAGCTGCCCTTGGACGCTTTTCCCTTCCAGCTATGCACGTGCCCGACCGGCCAGCTGCCGGCCCGCGCGGCGCGCTCATTATATTTGCCGCTGAACTGGTCGTAGGAGAATTTCGGCCGCCCGTCGAAGTCGATCCCGCCTTCGCAGTCGTTGCAGCTGACTTCGCCGAATTTGTTATATTCGGCCTTCTTCGCTTCGACTTCGGGCGGCGTCCGCAGACTGTCGATATAGCGCGTGGCCTTGGCCGGGTTCGCCGCCGCGTCCGGCGCATCGGCCGCGACCGCCGCTTCGTCCGGTCCTGTGCGAGAACCCTTGGCAGGGGCCTTGCCGAGCTTCTCCGCGGCCCGCTCGATTCCCTCAACCGCGCGGCCGGCGAGACGGTTGAGAAGCCCCTGTGCGTGGGCGCCATGGGTGGCGGCCACAAGGGCGACGGCGGCAGCCGTCATACGAAGTGCATGGTGCATGATGGGTTCCCGGATTTACGTGGGTGCCGGATGCTGCCGACGGTCAGGCAAAGTGGAGCGACGCGTTCAGGGCAGTGGAACGCCGAGCGCCGAGCCGAGCCCGCGCAACAGGCCACGTTTCCTTTTGGTTTTGGCTTCGGCCGGAGACACGTCACGATCGGCGTCATCCTCGCCGCCGGACATCAGCCCTGCGAGATCCATGCCCAGCATGCTCATATGCCGCGCCCTGGTGAGGAGCTTGACTGCCCAGCCCGCGGGCACTTCGCGCGGCGAGCCGTAATTGGCCTCCGGACCATAGGCCGTCATCATCAGCATCGCCGATGACGCCGCCTTGGCGACCGCTGTGGGAACGACGCATTCGGTCGCTTCGGGGCCGAGCAGGATGCGCTGCTGGACAAGACGGGCAATGTCCCCCTGATCGAGATAGTCGGGCAAGGCCATGCCGGGCATGCGCACCGCGCTCGACGTCCACATGACGACCGTGCCGTCCTCACGCGCGCCGGTGACCGTCAGCATATAGCCGCGCGCATTGGCGAGCGCGGGCCAGCCGACCTTGATCGCACCCGATGCGAGCGGGGCATTGCGCGGCGCAAGCGGCGCGAGGAAATCGTTCGCGGGGGCAACGGTGAAGCGCATGTCGGGCGAATAATTGCCCTGCACCAGATGCTCGCCGGCGAGCGAGGCATCGCGCGGGACGCGCGTGCCCTTGCGTTCGTTCGGCCATTCGCCATAGGTCGCATGACGGCCGGCCGATGGCGGCGTCATCGCACGCACATTGGGAACAGCCCCGAAGGGCGAAGCCGCACCCGGCTTCATCGTCGCCAGATCGATGACCACCGGCTGCCCCGAAGCTGCGGTTTCGCCGCACCCCCAGTAAAGCTCGATCCGTCCCTTGGGCGGTTGCGCGGCATCGGGCCGAAAATCCGGCTGGCCATCATCCTTGGGTACCGCGCCCGCCGGCGTGACGAGCGGCAACCGGTCGCCGGCGCGCAGCGCCTTTGGCGGCAGATGATCGGCGCTCGGCGCCGGATTGCGGTGCGACGAGCCGAGCTGGAGGAGCAGGTTCTTCTCGACGCCGGCGGGCTGGCCCGTCGCCATCCCCGACACGGTTTCGGCGGAGAGCCAGTAAATGGCCTCGATCTTGGGTTTCGGCGCCTGCTGGGCAAGCGCGCCGGTGGCGGCGAGCGCGGACAGCGCTACGCCGGCGATCAGGATCGGTTTCATGATGGGGGTTCCTCGAAGATCAGGGTTGCGCGGGCGCGGAAGTGGGCGCGGACGCGAGCGCCGATGCAGATGCGGACGCCACGGGCGGCGAGATGTGCAGGCGCTTGCCCGGATAATCGATCACGAAGCGCCGATCGGCGAACATGTCAATACCGAGGATTACGGCGGGCTGGTCGAGCGTGTATCCCAGCACCTTGAACACCGACAGGTCGGCGATCCGCACATTGCGGCCATCGACCTTCGCGTCACCGATCGCCAGCGCGTCGATGCGCGCCTCGACGCTCGGCACGGCATGGCTGGTCGCGCCCCGGATGTCCGACGCCCTGACCAGGCCCGGACTGTCGGGAGAAAGCCCGATCGCCCTGGCCGCGGCCCAGTTGACGACGGTGCCGCGCGCGCCGGTGTCGAGGATCGCCGGCATCTCGACCCCGTTGATCCGGATCGTCAGCCGTGGCGCGCGTTGATCGTCGAGCGTGAAGGGAACCGACGCCGAAAGCCCGTCCAGCGTCGCCGCCTCCATTTTGGGCGTCATGCGCCAGCGTCGCCCGGGCATATCCATCTCCACCGCGAAATCGGCGATGATGTCGGCGCCCAAAATGCCGTCGGCACCCAGCCGGTCGCTCGGCCCCGGTGGCAGCAGCATCAGTTCGGGCGAGCGCAGCATATGCCCGCCGGTCTGCAACTGGCCGACGATCGTGGTTTCGACGTCGACCGACCCGGCCGCGCCGTCGAGCGGCTCCGCCGACGGCTTGGCGACAAGGCCGGGCATGTCCGCGCGCAGCCTGGGCAGGATCGTCGTGCTGCTCGCTGCCGTGTCGATCACGAAGCGCCGCGGCGCCGATCCGTCGATGCTCACCTGCACGACGGGATGGCCCGATCGCAGGATCTCGAGCGGCTGCGTCTCCGCCGCGGGGGCCGCAACGCTTGCCGGCTCGTCTGCGGCGCTGGTCCGCGCCTCTGCAGCGACGAGCGCACCGAGCAGGCCGAACATGATGAAATTCTGTCGATAACGGATATAGGGCATGGCCGATCTCCTGGCGGCGGGGCGCCGCGAACAGGGCTCGACTATGGCGGGCGGAGCATGCGCTCCACGCGTCTGCGACGAAGGCGGATATCGCTTCGCCGGAGCGGGAGTCCGCGCGACGAATCCGGACGCTGGCGCGACGAGGACTGGCGTCACCCGGTCGCATTTCCTTTATGCTTGCTCCAAACTAGACGCTGGAACCGGCATGAAGCTGAAGCCCGAACATCATCAGACGCTCTATCTGATCGCCGCGACCTGGATCCTGTCCGGGGTGCTCTACATCATCCCCTATCATGTCTTCAGCGGCGGCGCCGGCGCCTATGTCACGGTTTCGGTGATCAACATCTGCGTGATGGGCGCGCTGCTTTCAGGTGGCGTCTACTGGGCCGTCAGGGCGACGCGCCGCCGCAGCACGCTGGTTCGCCTGGCCGCGATGGGGGCTGCGGTGTGCCTTGCCTCGGGCACGCTCGCGCTGATCGACGCCGCGACGGGCGAGTGGATCGGACGGCTCGTCGTGTCGCCGCAAAAGCCCGCCCCCTTCGCACTGCGCGCGACCAACAATTTCATCGCGCTGGTCTGGCAGTTCGCGCTGCTCGGCGCGGCGTTCACCGTGATCGAGGCGAATATGCTGACGCGTGAGCGCGAGCTGGAACTCGCGGTCGCGCGCGAAGTGGCAAGCCGGGCCGAAGCCGCGGCGAGCGCCGCCAGCCTCGCGGCGCTGCGTTATCAGCTCAATCCGCATTTCCTGTTCAACACGCTCAACGCCATCTCGTCGCTGATCGTCATCAAGGATTATGGCGCGGCGGACGCGATGCTCACCAAGCTTTCGGAATTCCTGCGCGCCACCCTGTCGGCGGAGCCCGATGCGCTGCTGCTGCTGGAGGACGAGCTGGCGACGCTCCAGCATTATCTGGAGATCGAAAGCGTCCGGTTCGGCGAGCGGCTCGCGGTCGAGTTCGTCTGTCCTCCGGAACTGAACGGTGCGCTCGTCCCGAACTTCCTGCTCCAGCCGCTGGTCGAGAATGCGATCAAATATGCGCTCGCACCCTCGGCAACACCGGTGACCATCCGGGTGGAGGCATCGGCCGACGGCGATATGCTGGTCGTTTCGGTGGAAGATGACGGCACGGGGAACGAGAAGGACGTACGGCCGGGCACGGGGGTCGGGATCACCAATATCCGCCAGCGGCTGCAGACGCTTTATGGTGCCGCGGGCACTTTGGAGACGACGAAGCGCGAGCGCGGCTTCGTGGCGACCGCACGATTGCCGCTCCAGCGGCACATCGCCGGGATGGCATCATGAGCGCGCTCAAGGTCCTGCTTGTCGACGACGAGCCGCTGGCGCTCCGGCGTCTCGAGACGTTGTTCGGCGATATCGACGGCGTCGCAGTGGTGGGGACGGCGTCGACCGGCGAGGAGGCCGAGCGGCAGATCACGGCGCTTGGACCCGATCTCGTGATGCTCGATATCTCGATGCCGCAGAAAAGCGGCATCCGCGTCGCAGCCGATCTGGCTGCCGATCCGCGCCCGGAGATCATCTTCGTCACCGCCTTCGAACAATATGCGCCCGACGCCTTCGAGGTCGACGCCGCCGATTATCTGCTGAAACCCGTGCGCTTCGACAGGCTGCGCCAGGCGGTGGAACGCGCACGCCGCCGCCGGACGATGCGCGATGCGGAGAACCGGCTGGCGGGCATGGCCCCGGCGGAGGTTCGCGACGCGGCGATCTGGGTGCAGGTGCCCAGCGGCAATCTGCGCCTGCCGATCGCGCAGATCGAATGGGTGGAGGCCGCGCGGGACTATGTGCTGTTCCACACCAGCACACGCAGCTACATCCATCGCATCTCGATGACCGCGCTCGAAGACGTGCTCGATCCCGAGCAGCTGATGCGTGTCCACCGCTCCTCGTTCATCCGCCCCGCGCTGGTCAGGGCCGTGCAGCGGCTGGGCAAGGGGCTGATCGCGCTCGAAATGGAGGACGGCGCGGTGGTGCAGGTGGGGCCGAGCTATGTGCGGACGGTGCTCGATCGGCTGGGGCTGGCCTGACGGACCGCCTCAATGGCTTCGACAAGCCCGGCCCGAACGGCTTGATAGGCCTGAGCTCTCTGCCGACGGACCTGTTCTTCACCACTTCGTCGCGCCCAGGGCCGGTCTCGTCGCCGGGCGCGTGCCTCGGTCGCGCGACGATCCGGATTGACAGCATCGGGCAGGCGCCGCCGCGCGCCGAGACCTAACCGCTCATCCGACGAACAAAAGGATCTCGATGATGGTTTCGCGCAGCTTGCCCGCGCTTGCGGTGGTATTGATGCTGTCCGGCGCGGTGGTTCCGGCCGCGGCCAGGACGTCGGCCCCGAAATGCACGGGCGGCTGGGCCGGGTCGGTCACCTATTCGCGCAACCAGGCGAACAGCAATTCGAAGACCGAGACCCGCGTTTCGGGCAAGGGCACCGAGACCACCAACTGGTCGATGACGTCCGACTATGTCGCGCAGGTCGCGGTCCGCGCCACCGACGATCCGGATATCAGCGCCGCGCGGGCGAATATCAGCCTCAATTCGATCTCGACCGAGACCAAGTCCGCCGAGGACCGGCATATCTGCCCGCACGAGCGCACGCCGCGCAGCATGTCGGGCAGTTTCGCCTCGAAAAGCGAGACCCGCGCCAGCGGCGGCGGGCTGGAGGCGGAGGTCGATATCAGCTTGGATTCCGGTGGTGCCTATACGGTCGGCGTCCGGCTGCCCGAGGTGGCGGGCACGGTTTCGGGATCGACCTCCTCAAGCTTCAGCGGCCAGTGCACGCCCAAAAAGGGCGCCAACAACAGCATTGCCGACATGCCCACGACGATCGACGGCGTGCGCTTCTCCAGCAGCGGCGAAGACCGGGTTTTGCCGTCCGAGCCCAACCGGCTTTCGGGCCGCCATTCGGTCGCCGCCTTCGGCGTCACCGAGACGCTGGCGTGGAGCCTGCGCCGGTGCGGCGGCGCGCTGCGCATGGTGGACATGAAGTTCGAGGATATGCGTTTCCCGACCTGGGAAGCCTGGCAGGAGATCACCGAACAGACAGGCACGATCGACGGCAATATCGTGCGGATCACCGCCATCGTCGCCAATGACGGGCCGGAAGAGAAATCGGCGACGGTGAAGTTCCGCGATACCTATAAGGGCGACAAATGGGACGGCGCCCGCCCCGATGGGCTGCTCGGCGAAGTGACCGTCACCGTGCCGTCGGGCGAGCAGCGCGAAGCGTTCTTCGAATGGGACAGTTCGGGCTATTCCTGGTTCGACGACGGCCGTCCGCGGCTGGTGCAGCGCATCAAGGCCGAGATCGAGGATGCGGGCAAGAAGGCAGACGACATGACGCGCAACCTGAAAGTGGCGCCCAAGCCGCTCGTGCTCGTCCACGGGCTATGGTCGAACTGGCAGGCCTGGGAGGTCTGGCAGAATATCCTGACCACCAGCCACAGCTATGACTGGAAGGCGTTTCCGGTGGGCGAGAAGGCCGAACATGGCCGGATGCGCACCGGCGAGAAACCGCTCAATCTGGAGCCGACCAACACGATCGCCCAGAATGCCGAGGAACTGCGCCGCTACATCGATTATGCGCAGAAGGATCGCAATGCCTGGCATGTCGATATCGTCGCGCATTCGATGGGCGGGCTGATCAGCCGGCGCTATATCCATGCCGCCATGCCCAGCTATGCCGACGGCAAGCCGCAGGTGCAGCATCTGGTGATGCTCGGCACGCCCAATATGGGCAGCCGCTGCGCGGACCTGATCAGCGTGCCGCTGGAACTCGACGGGCGCTCGATGGAGGCGCTGCGCGAATTGCGGCCGAGCGTGGTGGAAAAGTTCAACGCGGTGCATACCGAACGCAAGGGCGTGGAATTCTCGGTTCTCGCCGGAAATACGCTGCCGGCCGTCTGCTATATGCTGAACGCCAATGACGGTGTGGTCACGGTGCCGTCCGCGACCTGGACCATCACCGACGTCGTGCAGCAGAGCGTGCTGCACACCGAGATGACCGGCACGGCGGAGTTCTCATCCTTCGTGAAACCGCGTGTAGCGATCGGGCCGGCGAAGCAGGCATCGGCCGGCAAGGCGTCGAGCGCGGCGGCGGCGCGCGGCCGATTGATGTTGATGGGCCTGGAGGGCGATCCCGCCGCCACGCCCGATTTCTCCAAGATCGTGAAGCTCGCGCCGGGCGAGACGATCGATGTGGCCGTGCCCGTCCGGGATGCGAGGAATTTCGGCCTGACCTTCGTCGCCGCGAACACGGTGTCCGCCACGCTGACCGACGACAAGGGCGCGGCGATGGGCGCCAACAAGACCGGCACGCCCGACGCCCATCAGATCTTCCGATCGATCTTCGTCGCCCACCCGATCACCAGGGGAGACTGGACGCTGACATTGCGCAACGAGGATCGGGCCGAACTGGAAGTCGTCCTCTCGACCTGGTCGAACGCCAATTGACGCAACGGAGAGGCTATTTCAGCGCTGGTCTTCGATGCCTTGCTCCGATCGGGAACGCGCCCTGTGTCGCCAGAATCTGAAACGGTTCACCACAGTGATGCCGCCGATCACGACGGCGACCCAGAACAGCGCCTCGGTCATCAGCACGGCGACGGTCCACATCACCACGAAGCGCGTCTTGTCGAAGGGCAGCAGGAAGATGACGGCGGCAACGGCCGCCCATGTGGCGATGACGACGCACACGGCACCGATACCCAGGGTGCGGCGGAGACGAGGGTTTCCGATCTTCATTTTACGATGCCTCCTTGCGTCGGCGTCTGGCGAAGAACGGCGGGGTCGAACAGCTTGCCGTCGGTCAGGACCGCGCGGACGTCCGCGACATGGTGCATGTCCAGGCGCGGGTCGCCATTCAGGAACAGGATATCGGCCTCCATGCCCGGAGCGATCCTGCCCGTCCGGCGATCGAGACCAAGGGCGCCGGCGGCGTTGCTCGTCGCCATGCGGAGCACTGCCCAGGCGGGAATTCCGGCCTCGCGGTGGAGCGCCATTTCCTGCGAGACGCTGAAACCCGGTACGAGGAAGGCCATGCCCCCCAGATCGGTGCCGATCGTCATCGGCGTGCCCGCCTCGTACATCCGTCGCGTCAGTTCCAGTACCTTGGGCCAAACCGCGCGTGCCCGCGCATAATCCACGGGTTTCCAGCCGGCGTCGTGGCGGAATATCTCGAAATTGGCGCGCATATCGGGATGCGCCTGATCCAGCCGCTGCGTGATCAGCGCGCGATCGTCCCCGTGGAACATCTGTCGGAAGCCGATCAATGTGGCGTCGAGATGCACGTTCCGACGCGCCATCGTCTTCATCATCAGCGTGACCTCGGCGGAATCGAGATCGGCGGCTTCATACCATTCGAAAAAGGCAAAAGCGCCGGGTCGGCGATGGGCGATATATTGGGCGCGGACCGATTGCGGCAGCAGATCCGGGCTGATCGGCATCATATGGACGATGCTGTCCACGCCCATCTCCGCGGCGCGCGTCCAGCCGACATCGCCGAGATGTGCGACGGCCCTGAGCTTGTGGGCGTGGGCCGCCTCTATGCCTTGCTTGAGCTCCGCTTCGCTCAATCCTTCATAGAGCTTGATATAATCGGCCCCGGCGGCCGCCTGGCGGGCGACGATCGTCGGCATGTCGCCATCCGGGCCGAGCTGTAGCGCGAGGCCCTTGAAAGCGGCCGGAGACCGTGTGATCACCTCCCCGGCGTGGATCGCCTCGGGGCCCGGATATTTGCCGCTGGTGACGTCCGCGTCGTAGCCGCGCGCGATCGCCGGATCGCTGCCGGGATCGCGCACGGTGGTGACGCCGTAGGACAGCAGCATCCCGGCATTATGCCGGATGATCGCCTGGCTGTATCCGATCGCCAGATGGGGCGGGGCCGGCGTCTTCTCGATGGTGATGGGCCCCAGCGTCAGATGCGCATGGGTATCGATGAGGCCGGGCATCGCGAATGCGCCGCGCATATCATGTGCCGTCGCGCCGCCGATCCTCGGCCGCCCCCGCCCCACCCGCGCGATACGCCCGCCTTCGACCAGGATATAGCTGTCCGGCGTCGCCCACTCGCGCACGGGATCGAGAATGGTCACGCCATAATAGACATGTCGCTCGGCAGGTTTCGCGAACGCGGGAGGAGCGACCATGGCGACGGCCAGGGCCGCGGCGATCTTGAGTCTTCGCAATGGATCATACTCCCATCAGGATTGTGCAAAGACAGTCCGTCCGGGCCGGCACCGAATTACAGATTCCCGGCAAAATATTCTTTGTAAGAAACGCTGCCCGCGGGAAGACTGAGCATCGATGGGCACGCTGGAGGAGATCATCGACGCCTATGGGGCGGGGATTGCCCGGCTCGCCGCGTCCTATGAGGCGGATCCGATGCTCCAGGAGGATCTGACGCAGGACATATTGCTGGCGATCCACCGGGCCCTGCCTTCGCTGCGCGAGATCGACCGGCTGGGCCCGTTCGTCTTTCGCATCGCGCACAATCGCGGCGTGGAACATGTGATGAGGGAAGTGCGGATCAAGCGGCAAAGGTCGGTCGAGATCGATCCGGAGCCTGGCATCGCCTGCCTGGAGCAGCACATCATGGCCGAGGATTCCTCCGAGAGAGTGCGGCGGGCGATCAGGCGGCTCGCGCTGCCCTATCGCCAGGTGATCACGCTCCTGCTCGAGGATCTGAGCTATGCCGAGATCGGCGAGACATTGGGAATCAGCGCCTCGAATGTCGGGGTTCGCGTGAATCGCGCCAAGGCGCAGTTGAAGGCGATACTCGATGGATGATGCGTTTCTCGATCGGTTGAAGAGCGACTGGCGGACGGGCGCGACCGATGTCGGGCATCTCCGGCAAAGGGTCGCTCGCCGCAAAGCCTGGCTTCGGGCGGCGCCATGGGGAAATCTGGCGAGCGCACTGCTCATGGGCGGCTTGTCGCTGGGCTTCGCCCTTGCCGCGTTCGACCAGCGCGACGCGGTGATGGCTTTGGGTGCGTTCGCCTATCTCGTCGCGCTGATCGCCATCTCGGTCGGATTCCTGAAATCGTTGAAGGATCGCCCGGCCGACAGTCAGGAAACGCCGCTCGACTTTCTGCGCCTCCACCGCGGATTGATCGAGACGATGCGGAGATCGTTATGGGGGGCGCGGTGCGCCGCGATCATCCTGGCCATGCTGTGCGTAGCGGCCTGGCTGATGGCTTCGGCCGGATATGCACGGCCGGGCGTGGCGGCAATCCAATCGGCGACATGGGGCGGAACGGCCATTCTGACCTGGATCTGGCAAATATGGCGCCGGCGCGGGCTCAACGACGAGGCGGAGGCCTGCGATCGGATGATCGCGGCATTCGAGGAGGCCGACCAGGCGAAGTAACCGCGCCCGTCCCGCCCGGCGACATCAGCGACGAAAACCGACCATGGCGCGATCGGCACTCTCGCACCGCGCCGTGCGGCCCGCTACGCTCGCGGCTCGATGCGTTCCGACCACCAGATTCTTACCCGCCAGGCGGCATTGCTGACGATCGGGCTGTGGCTTGCCACCGCCTGCCTCTTCCTCTTGCCGTCGGTGCTGCTCAGCATTCCGTTCTCCGCATCGATGCTTGCGGGCGTGGGCAGCACCGTGGCGCTCGGCATTCCGGTCTCCGCGCTCATCTATTGGAGTGCCCAGCGGTTTCGCGATGCCCCGCCCTGGCGGCGCTATGGGCTCACGGGTGCCGTCGCGATGATGGTCGCCGGTGCGGTGGCGATGATCGACGCCTATAAGAGCGCCTGGCTGATGCGCCTGCTCAATCCCGAAATGGGGCCCGAACGCGTGATGTTCCGCGCGCTCGGCAGCCTTGCCGCCTGGGTGCCGCTGTTCGCGCTGATCGCGGCGCTGTACCTGATCTTGATCCACAATGCGCAACTGGCGGCGCGCGCACGCGAGGTCGCCGAGGCGCGCGAGAGCGCGAACCGTGCGGCGCTCGCGGCCGCCGAGGCCGAACGCGCGGCGACGGCGGCCCGCCTGGAAACGCTGCGCTACCAGCTCAACCCGCATTTCCTGTTCAACACGCTCAACGCGATTTCCTCGGCGGTCGTCACCGGTCGCGCCGACGCGGCGGAGGCGATGCTGGGCAAGCTCTCCGATTTCCTGCGCACGACCCTGACCGCGCCCGCGAGCGGCATGGTCGCGATCGAGGACGAATTGCAGACCTTGGCCGACTATCTCGCGATCGAGGGCGCCCGGCTGGGCGAGAGGCTGAACGTCGAAATGAACTGTCCGCCCGAGCTGCGCGACGTGCCGGTGCCGGCGCTGCTGCTCCAGCCGCTGGTCGAAAATGCGATCAAACATGGGGTGGGATCGACCAGCCGGCTGGTCGCGGTGTCGGTCGACGTCGCCCGGATTGCCGACGACGTCCGGATTTGCGTGACCGACGATGCCGGGGGGCACGGAAAGATATCCGCCGTTCCCGGCACCGGGCTGGGCCACTCCAATGTCCGCGAGCGGCTGGCGGCGATCTATGGCGCGACGGCATCGCTGGACGCTGCGCCGACGGACACCGGCTATCGCGCCAGCGTCCGCTTGCCCGTGGCGGATTGAACGGACGATGCGCGTCCTCCTCGTCGACGACGAACCGCCCGCCATCGAGCGGCTCGCCGCCTTCTTCACCAATATTCCCGGGACAGAGATCGTCGGCGCCGCCGCCAACGGGATCGAAGCGCAGGCGGCGATCGAGCGGCTGCATCCCGATCTGGTGATGCTCGACATCCAGATGCCCGAAATGGGCGGGCTCGCGCTCGCGGGCACCCTGCCCCTCGACGAACGCCCCGAAATCGTCTTCGTCACTGCGTTCGAACAGTTCGCGCCCGACGCGTTCGAGGTCGAGGCGGCCGACTATCTGCTGAAGCCGGTGCGGCTCGATCGCCTGCGCCAGGCAGTGGAGCGCGCGAAGCGGCGTCAGGCCGGCCGGCGCGCGGCAGCGCAGGCCGTAGCGCCGGCAACGGCATCGGCGTTCGACGATGCGATCTGGGTGCAGGTGCGCGACGGACAGACACGCGTGCCGGTGGCGTCGATCGACTGGATCGAGGCCGCGGGCGATTATGCGATGCTGCACACACCGTTGCGCAGCCATTTGTTGCGCACCACCATGTCGGCGCTCGAAAGGCGGATCGATCCCGCCGAACTGATGCGCGTCCACCGTTCGGCCTTCGTCCGGCTCACGCGCGTCGTCGAGATCCGCCGGATCGACAAATGGTTGCTGACTTTGGTGCTGTCCGACGGCGCCGAAGTGGCGGTGGGCCCGAACTACGCCAAGGCCGTCACCGCCGCTCTCTCCGCCTGATCCACGCTATCCGCGCGTGAAGGTCCAGCGATTTGGCCCGCTGGTCAGGACGAACCGGCCGCCGGTAAATTGCATGTCGTAACGCTCGGTCGCTTTCGCGAGCGGAGAAGTACCGCGGCGGCCACAGCTCGTCGCGAAGCTTTCGGTGCCGCCCTCGACCATGAAGCTCGCCTTGCCGCCGTCCTGCGCGAAGCGTCCCTGCTTCACCTGCGTCGTCGTGATCATACAGTCCTGCTTCTCGGCATGGCGCCTGACGATCGTCCATTCGAAACGCCCATCGGCTTCGATCGCGAGCGTCATCGAGCGCGCGACGTCCATCATCACGGGTTCGGTGACGATCGTCGTACGCGTCATCGATCCATAGCCGACGGTGCCGCCCAGGCTGGTGCCACCGGACACGCCCACATTGGGCTGCAGCTTGATACGCGGGGCCAGCACCAGCTCCTTGCCGCTGCTCGTCTGGATCCAGCGGCCCGCCGCACCGGCCGGCGCGGACCGGGCCTGGATCGCAGGGAGCGCCAGTATGACCGCCGCCACGATCGGGAGAGTGAAATGCATCTTCATCGCCATGTCCCTTGCGCCCGTCCGGTTCAGAAAACGCCGACCCAGCTGTCGCTGCCGGCATATTCATTGGCCTTGCCCCAGCAGATCAGGCCGGGCCGCGCGGCGCTCTGGCCGCCCTTTTCGAGGCGATAGGTCATCTTGCGGCAGCGAAAGCCGTTCACCTGCTCCTCGCCGTCGACGGTCAGCGTTCCGGCAAAGCCGTTCGACGACCAACGATGGACATGGCCGATCGGCAGCCGCGACAGGCGGGTTTCGGCGCCATTATATTTGCCCGAATATTCGTCGCGCGGCCAATCGATCCAGCCGGCATAAGCATAGCCGCCTTCGCAGCCGGTGCATCTGACCTTGCCGAACGCGTCATAGGCCGTCTTGGCGGCCTTCCAGTCATCGGCGATCGTCATGCGGCTCGGATATTTGGCGTCGTTCGCGGCCATTTTCCGCTGCGCCCGCTGGGTTGCGGTCTCGGGCGCGGTGTCCCGCGTCGCGGGGGTTTCGGATGCGGTTCCGTCGGTCGGCACCTGGGCGCAATCGGCGCTCGCCAAGGCGCCGTCCGTGGCGTCCATCGCCGCCCGTTCGGCAGTGCCCGTCAGATCGGACGCGAGATTGCCGTCGCCGCGCAGCGCCCCGGCGATCGACCCTGTCAGCCCGCTCGACCGCGCGGCCGACAACAATCCCCCGAGCCCGCGTTTCTTCTGCGGCTTCTGCGCCTGTGCGCCGCAGCCTTCCCGCGCCTGCGCGGTGGCCGGACAGACGGCAAGCGCCGCTCCGGTCGCCAGCAGGACGAGAGTTATCGGATATTTCATCTGCTCCTCCTCGAATCGATCGATCCGGGAAATGCAGAAGGTCGCGGGGCGTATCGCCCTTGCTGCGACCGACCCCGCCACCGCGACGACGGGGACGATCATCGGCGACGAAGGCCTTGCGCCGTGCGACGAAAACCCCATGCTTGGCAGTCGGCTCGATGATCCGCCGCTTCTTTCCGAGCGACGGGAACATGCGCGCCCTCAGCCCGGACGCATGCCCATCATCTCGCCCAGGCGCACCGGGCGTTCCGGCGTCCATTCCGCGTTGAAGGCGATGGTGTCCCGCCGGAACAGCATCACGATCGTCGAACCGAGCAGGAAACGGCCCATTTCCTCGCCTTTCTTCAGCACGATGCTCTGATCGGCATAGCACCATTCGGACACCGTGTTCGTGCGCTTCGCATTGACCACGCCGTGCCACGCGGTGGCCATGCTTCCGACGACGGTGGCGCCAACCAGCACCATCACGAACGGGCCATGATCCGGCGATTCGAACACGCACACGACGCGCTCGTTGCGCGCGAACAGGTTCGGGACGCCGCGCGCCGTGACCGGATTCACCGAGAACAGCGCGCCCGGCACGTGGATCATGCGCATCAGCCTGCCGTCGCAGGGCATATGCAGGCGGTGATAGTCCTTGGGCGACAGATACAGGTTGGCGAAGCTGCCGTGACGAAATTGGGCCGCCAGGGCATCGTCGCCGCCGACCAGCTCGGTGGCGGTGAAATAATGGCCCTTGGCCTGCAGGATCCGATGGTCGTCGATGGCGCCGAACTGGCTGATCGCGCCGTCCACCGGGCAGAGGAAATCGGCGGCCGCCAACGGGCGCGCGCCGGCTTTCAGCGGACGGGTGAAGAAGTCGTTGAAACTCTCATAGCTGCCGATGTCCGGATTCTCGGCCTCACTCATGTCGACGCCATATCTGCCCACGAACCAGCGGATCAGCGCCGTCGTCCTCGCACCGCCGCGCGCGCCTGCGACGCGGCCGGCGAGAACGGTCAATAGCTGTTTGGGCAAAAGATACTGGAACAGGACTTTGAGGCGATCGGACATGCGAATCCTCGAAACAGGGGCGCTGCGGTCATAGCCTCATGCCCCGCCCGGTGGATCCTCTAAACTTGAGGAATTCCCTAAAAAGGTCGCGCCCTTTCTCCGTCCGATACCCGCGATCAATCCCCCGGCTTGTACCGCGACTGCCGGATCAGCGCACCGAACTGCCGCGCGGTCTCGACACAGGCGCGCTCGGCATCGTCGATCGTTCCCGAGAATTGCATGAAACCGTGAATGAGCGACGCATAGTTGGTGTATTGCACGGTCACGCCGTCCTTGATCAGCCGATCCGCATAGGACCGGCCATGGTCGCGGATCGGGTCGAAACCCGCCGTCGCGATGATCGCCGGCGGCATGTCCCTGAAATTGGCGGCATTGATCGGCGACGCATAGATATGGTTGCGTTGCTTGGGATCGTCGAACGCCAGGTCGACCATCATCTCCATGAACGGCAGGTCGAGGCCATAGCCGATGCGGAACAGATCATAGGACGGATATTGCCGCTCGCTCATGTCGATCGCGGGATAATAGAGCAGTTGCACGGCGGGGCCCGGACGCCCCTCGCGCAGATGCTTGAGCGAGATCGCGGCGGACATCATCGCGCCGATGCTGTCGCCGCCGATGCCCACGCGCGCGGGGTCGCCGCCCAATGACGCGGCATTGGCCACGACCCAGTCGAACGCGGCTTCCGAATCCTGGTTGGCGGCGGGAAATTTGTTGAGCGGCGCCATGCGATAATCGACCGAGACGACGATCACCGACGCTTCGTTGGCGATCAGGCGCACCGCGCGGTCGGCGGCGGCAGCGCTGCCGAACAGCCAGCCGCCGCCATGCAGATAGACCAGCACCGGCAGCGGGCCGCGCTGCCCCGCCAGTTTGGGCGTATAGATGCGCACGGGTACGGCGCCGTTCGGCCCCGCCACTTCGCGATCCTCGACCTTCGCCATCGGCGCGGTCACCTTGGTGCGGAAGGTCCAGCTGCGATCGGTCGAGTTGCGCGACTTGGCCGCAGCCACAGGATCGCGCAGCTTGGCCGCCTGTGCGACGCGTTTCTCTTCGGCGCTTTCGCGTCCGTCGCCGGCGCGCTGCTCCAGATAATATTGATATTTCGGATGCAGCTTCTGCCCGTCGACCACGATCTGCGGATGTTTGAGCAATTTCACGAAGACGTCGTTTGGCTGCTGTTCGAACGCGGCCGTCTTCTGCTCCTCGGCGGTCGGCTCGATATTGGGAATGGCCTGCGCCAGCAATGGCTGCGCGGCCGTGAAGGCAAGGCATGCGGCCGCGGCGCACGACATCAGGCGGAACGTCATCGCGTCATTCTCCCTAATTTGTTCAGTGTCGCGCGCCCGGCCTTGCTTGTCGACCGGGCGCGTCGGTGAGGGCGCTGGCCCTCAATATTTCAGGCGATATTTGATCAGGGCGGTCGCGCCCGGCGCAGTGGCGTAACCATAAGCGAGCGACGGGATCACCGTCTGGCTCAGCACCGGGAAATAATATTTGTTGAAGATGTTCTGGACGCCGACGCTCAGATTGCCCGGCCCCACCGGACCGCTGACCGAGACATCGGCGGTGAAATAGCTGTCGACGGCCGATTTGGCGGTGACGGTCCAGCGCGGGACGGTGGGGAAGCGGTTCTCCGATCCCGAATAGATGCCCTGCACGCGCAGCCGCCATTCCGGGCCGAATTCATATTCGGCATACCCCGTCACCTTCACCGGCGGAACACGCCAGAAATCGAGCTTGGTTTCGTAGACGCCGTCCGAATTGGCGTCCTGCTTGCTGTTCGACCAGCCGACCGTGCCGCCGAACTGCACCGGGTCGAAATCGAAATCGAGCGATCCTTCGACACCCCAGATCTTCTCCGGCGCACGCACCAGATCGAGCGTGATCGGGTTGAAGGTCGAGCCCAGCTTCGACTTGTTGTAGTAGAAGGTCAGCGCATAGCGGATATGATCGCCGCTGCCGCGGATGCCGCCCTCGAAATTGTCGATGACCTGCGCGTTGAGGTCCTTGACGATCTTGTCGATCGAGGGCTGCGTCGTCACGCGAAGGACGCGGCCGACATCGGCGACGCTGAATCCCTGGGAAAAGGCGAGGAACAGGGTCGCCATATCGTCGATCTTCGCCGACGCGCCGATGTTGAAGACCGTCGAATTATAGTCGCGCCGCCCACCGATCACCCGGTTGCCGCCGCGCAGCCGGGTATAGTCGCCGACCGCGCCCGCGAATTGCTGGACGATCGTGAAGTCGGGAACCTCCAGCGAGGCATCGTCATAGCGCATGCCGCCCTGCAGGCTCAGCCAGTCGGTCGGCTCCAGCAGCAGCTGCGCAAAGGCCGAATAGGTGTTGAGCGTGATGAAGGGCATGTTGCGACGGCTGGAATCCTCCATCAGCGGTTCGCCGGTCCTGTCGCGCACCCATTCGGCGCCCCACAATATCTTGCCTTCGAGCGACTCCGATATCGTCGACAGCGGCGTATTCACCTCGGCGCGGACGCCATATTTGCTCGCCTTGATCGAACTGGTGCCGCCCGAAGGGACATAAGCGGGGTTGAACGCGAACGATCCGCGATAGGATTGATACAGGCCCTGCACGGTCAGCTTGCTGCCCAGCACGTCGCCGTTGATATAGCTGAGCCCGGCGAACAGATTCCTCGTGAAGGGATCGATCGGACCGCGGCCGAACTGGGCGGCCTTGGGTGAAGTCTTCAGCGTGGCGATCGATTTCATGCCGCCAGGCACCGCGCAGGCGCAGCCGACATAATCGGTGGTCTGGTCGTTCTTGTAATAATTGACCAGCGCCTCGATCCGGCTGCTCGCGCCGAAATCGTAACCGAGCTTCAGGAACGCGGCATAGGTCTTGGACTCGGCCTGCCCGCCCTGGCCGAAGGGATCGGGCGCGATCGGATCGCCCGCCGCGTCATAATAGAGTCCGGTCGATTCATAGGATCCCGAAAAGACGATATCGACGCCCCCCAGCTTCCCGCTGCCCGATTGCCGCGCCTGATAGGAAAGCCCGTCGGAGGTCGGATTGCTCAGCGACGTGCCGAAGCCGAGTTCGGTCGCGAATTCCCAGTCATCCCCCTTGGGCCGCTTTGTGATGTAGTTGACATAGCCGCCAGCACCGCCCTGACCGTAGATCGCGGTCGCGCCGCGGATCACCTCGATCGTCGCCAGTGCGCCCGGATCGATCAGGCGCATGTCGCGCCCGCCGCCGCGCAGCGGCACCGTCTGGGGAAAACCGTCGATCAGATAGGCGATGCGGCGGCCGCGCATCGTCGCGGTGAAGTTCGATGCGTCGAATTGCGGCGGTGCCAGGCCGGGAACCGATTGCGCCAGGATCTGCGCGATATCGTTGGTGGTCTCCATCAGCTTGTCGATCTGCGCCTCGTCGATCAGGCTGACCGAGCCGGGATAGGCATCGACGCTGGAGATCAGGCGCGATCCGCTGACGATGATATCCTCGTTCGACTTGTCCTCCGTCGCGCTCTCCGCCGCCTGCCCATCATCGGCCGCAAAGGCTGCCGCCGGCATCCAGAGCATCGTCGCGGCCAGCAGTGCCGTGGTCGATACATGTTTACGAAGACAGCCATTGATCAGCTTTTTCATCGCGCTTTCCCCTTTGTGAGCATGGCCTTTCAGATCACGGCCAACCTGTTTCGCTGGGAAGGACGAGTGCCCGGCGCAAAAACCGGATTGCGCCGCATTATTGGTCCGCAATCGGTGCCGGATCAAAAAAATTCCCGGCGCTCGTCCGGAACCGGGGCCGCCTTTCCGTCTACCCCACCACGCGCGCAAGCGCTTGATTATCGGGAAAGAGCCCAGCACGCATGACCTACGCCGACCTCCAGACCCCATTTCCGCTGATCCATATCGAGGGGCCCGCCTATGAGCGTGGGATCAGCTACGGCCGCCAGGCGGGCGATCGCATCGATGTCGGCCTCGCCATCTATCGCGACGCGTTCGAGGTCGCCGGGATCGGATGGCAGGAAGCGATGGGCTATGCCGAACGCTTCCGCCAGCAGGTGGAGGGCTATGATGCCGAAATGTATCGCGAGATCGAGGGCATCGCCAAGGGCAGCGGCCAGCCGGTCGAAGCGATCGTCGCGCTCAATGCCCGCACCGAGATCATCTTCTGGCGCGACAATGAACTCGATGTGCCGCATGCGCCCACCGGGCTTCAGGAGGAATGCACTGCGGCCCTCGCCTTGCCCGGCGCCACCGCCGACGGCCATCTGCTCCACGGCCAGAATTGGGACTGGAATCCGCGCTGCGCAGGCTCCGCGATCGTCCTGCGCGTCGTCAACGACGACGGCCCCGACATTCTGAGCTTCGTCGAGGCAGGCCAGCTCGCGCGCCACGGCATGAACAGCGCGGGCATCGCGCTGACCGTGAACGGGCTGCAATGCGATCAGGATTGCGGCGTGATGGGCGTGCCCAATCCGTTGATCCGGCGCCGGCTGCTCCAGTCGCCGACACTGGCATCGGCGATCGACGCGGTGTTGAGCACGCGCATCTCCTTTTCGCACAGCCTGATGCTCAGCCATCGTGAAGGGTCGGCGGTCTGCCTGGAAGTCACCCCGTCGGATGCATTCTGGCTGCAGCCGGAGGACGGTCTGCTCGTCCATGCCAATCATTTCAAATGCCCGGTCGCGCGCAACAAGATCCGCGACACCGGCCTGCAACGCTGCCCGGAATCGCTCTATCGCGACCAGCGCCTGCTCGATCATCTGACCGCGCGGCGCGGCGGCATCGATCTCGCCGCGATGAAGCAGGGGTTCGCCGACGATTTCGGCGCCCCCGACGCGATCCTGCGCACGCCAAAGGCGCGGCCGGGCGGCAATCTGTCGGGAACCGTCGCGACGCTGATCATGGATTCGAGCGCGCAGAAGATGTGGATAGCGCCCAGCCCGTATCTCGGAATATCCTTCACCGAATACAGCATGGCCGCCTGATCCAGCCCCCACCCGGCCCGAGGCCAGCCTCTTTCCCACGCGATCGCATCGGACAGCATGTGAACAAGACTCTCTACAAGCTTCATCGCTGGACCGGTTTGACCGTCGGGGCATTGCTGTTGGTCCAGGCGTTCACCGGGCTGATGCTGACGCACAAGGAACCGCTGGCCCACTGGTTCGGGGACGCGGTGCGCGGCGGCGATGCGCCGCGCGCCGGGCTCGATCGCATCATCGCAAATGTCCGCGCGGTCCGGCCCGACGGCCGGATCGATCGCATCATCTATCCGCAGGAACATGATCTGCCGCTGATCGCGCGCATCGTACCGCCGGGCAGCAGCGATTTCGACATCGTCACCGTCGATCCGGTCGATGCGCGGGTCATCGACTCCGGCCCGCTCTGGCGGTTTCCGCTGCAGCTGTTCGAACGCATCCATGTCGCGCTGCTGATGGGCGACACGGGCAAGATCATCCTGTTCCTCGAAGCGGCCGGCCTGCTGTTCATGGCGATCACCGGTCTGATCCTCTGGTGGCCGCGCGCCGGGCGCTTCGTCGCGTCGCTCACCGTCCACTGGCGCGGTCCGTCGCTGCGCATCCTGCGCGACCTCCATGTCGTGCCCGGCGTGCTGACATTCCTCTTCATCATCGCCAGCGCCTTCACCGGTGCGTCGCTGGTCGCGCCCTATCTGCTCCGGCCCGTCGTCGCAGCGGTCGCGACGGTCGCACCGAAGGTCGAGGCCGAATGGTCCGAAATCGATCGGCCGGCGACGATCCTGTCATGGCAGGACGCGCTCGACCGGCTGAAAGCGCGCTTTCCCGACGGCAAGCTCCGCCAGATCCGTTTCGCGGGCAAGGACGACCGCATTCTCGGCGTCGTCATGATCGCCGAGGACGCGGTCAATCCGCGCGCGCACAATATCGGCTATGTCGATCGCTGGACGGGCACGCTGACGGTGATGTCCGACGGCAACCGGCTGGCATCGGGCGACGCGATCCTCGCCTGGCCGCTGCCGATCCATACCGGCGAGGCCTATGGCCCGTTGCGTGGCCTGGTGATGACCATCATGGGCGTCACCCTGTTTTCGATGGCGGTGACGGGCATCTGGTTGTGGCTGCGCAAGCGGCGCCCCAACAGAAAGCGCCGGCCAGGATGATGAGCAGTCGATGGCGTTGCGGAATTCCGCATGATCATGGATCGAATCGTCAACGCCCTGTAAGTGACGCGTGAACGAGTGAAGGACGACGATGTTGGACGTTCATACCCGCCCCAAATCGAAAGCTCTGTTCGACCGCCTGCGCGATCATATTCTCGAAGGCCGTTATTTCCCGGGGCAATGGCTCAAACAGGCGGAACTCGAGGCCGCTTATAACGCCACCCGTTCGGACGTGCGCGCCGCGCTGAGCAGCCTTTCGGAGCGCGGTGTCGTCGAATATGTCAAGAATCAGGGCTTCCGCGTCTTCAGTCGCAGCGATGAGGAGATTGGCGAGATCACCGAGATGATCGCCATCCTCGAGCGCGCCGCAGTGCCGAAGATCATCGAGAACATCACCGATGAGGGGATCGACGAGCTGGAGGAACTGGCGACGATCTTCCACGATCTGATCACATCGGGCAGCCATGCCGATCTGCGCCTTGCCAATTATCATATCCACAACCGGCTCAATTCCTTTTGCGGCAGCAAGCTGCTGATGCAGACGGTTCAGCATCTGCGCGAATGCTGCATCAGCGGCCCGTTCGAACGCTATTCGACCTTTGCGGGCCTGAGCGAGAGCAGCCGCGAGCATTTCGCGATCCTCAAGGCGCTGCGCGATCGCGACGCGGCGGAATTCGCGCGCCTGATCGGCGAGCATTCCACCCAGTCGCTGACGCGATAGAGCGCTTCCCGAAAAAGTGGGAACCGGTTTTTCGGTCAGGAAGCGCAAGATATCTAGATTCCGGCACACGATATCCGCGCCACCAGGTCGGGTTTTCGGGCGCCGCACTCGTCTTGGGGAATATGTCCATTCACGCAGCCGCCCTGCTCGAAATCCGGAATCTCTCGATCGCCTTTCGAACCGGCGGGCGCGACATGCCGGTGGTGCGGACCGTCGATCTGACGATCCGGCGCGGCGAAACCGCCGCGTTGGTCGGCGAATCCGGGTCGGGCAAGACATTGCTGGCGCGATCGATCGTCGATCTGATGCCGCCCGACGCGACGATCACCGGCGGATCGATCGCCTTTGACGGCGCGACCGTGCTGCCCGCCGATCCCGCGGTGCGCCACGGACTGCGCGGCCGGCAGGTCGGCTATATCTTCCAGGAACCGCTTTCCAGCCTCAACCCGGCGCTGCGCATCGGAATCCAGCTGACCGAAGGGCTGCGCCATCATCGCGGACTTTCCGCCGAAGCCGCGCATGCCGAAGCGCTCGACATGCTCGAACGGCTCAAGATCGCCGCGCCCGAACGGACGATGCAGCTTTATCCGCACGAATTGTCGGGGGGCATGCGCCAGCGGGTGATGATCGCCGCGGCACTGATCATGAAACCCGCGCTGCTGATCGCCGACGAGCCGACGACCGCGCTCGACAGCATCATCCAGGGCGAGGTGCTCGGCCTGCTCAAGGACACCGCACAGGCGCAAGGCACCGCCGTGCTGATGGTCACGCACGATCTGAGTGCGGTCGCCGGTTTCGCCGATACGGTGAGCGTCATGAGCCGCGGCGAGATCGTCGAGACGGGATCGGTCGAGTCCGTGCTCGCGGCACCGCGCCATCCCTATACCCGCGCGTTGCTGGCCGCGACGCTTCAGCCGATCACGGGCAGCGCTCCGCCCCAGGCCTCCGCCGCCGCTACGCCGTTGCTCGACATACGCAACCTTTCGGTTGCCTTTTCCGGGAAGCCCGCCGGACTGCGCCGTATCCGCGCACGGACAAAGGCGCTCGACACCGTATCCCTGTCGATCATGCCGGGTGAGGCGCTGGCGATCATCGGCCAGTCCGGATCGGGCAAGACCACGCTCGCCCGCGCCGTCGCCGGGCTCCAGCCGATCGAGGATGGCGATATCCTGTTCCGCGGCGAACCCATTGCCGGCGTCCGGCGGCGCGGCGAACAGCCGGTCCAGTTCATCTTCCAGGATCCGTTCGGATCGCTCGATCCGCGCATGAAGATCGGCGCGATCGTCGAAGAAGCGTTGAAATTCGATGCCCGCTATTCCGCCGCGACGCGGCGCGAGAAAGCCGCGCAGGCACTGACCGATGTGCGCCTCGACGGCAGCTTCCTCGATCGCTTTCCGCATCAATTGTCGGGCGGGCAGCGGCAACGCGTCAGCATCGCCAGGGCGATCGTCCGAGATCCCGATTTCATCATCGCCGACGAACCGGTCTCGGCGCTCGACCTCACCGTGCAGGCGCAGATCCTCGAACTGTTCCTCGACCTGAAGGCGAAGCTGGGTTTCGCCTGCCTGTTCGTATCGCACGATCTGGGCGTGGTGGAGCATTTCGCCGACCGTATCGGCGTGCTGTTCAAGGGACGGCTGGTCGAGATCGGCCCGCGCGCGGCGATGTTCGAGCGCCCGCACCATGCCTATACCCGCGCCCTGCTGTCCGCCCTCTCCCATCTCGAAGCGCGCGCCGACGGCAGCTTCGCGCTGAGCCGGCGCGATTTCGGCGCACCGGTCGAACTGGCCACGGACGCCGTCGGCGACACATCTCTCTCGCCACATTATGTCGAGGTCGCCCCCGGCCATCTCGTCGCGATGGCGGCATGACAGGACAATCATCATGGCGGTGATCGAGGGACTTTATCGCTACCCGGTCAAAGGGCTCGGCAGCGAACGGCTCGGCGAGGCGGTGATCGCCGCCGGGCACGGCATCGAGGGTGACCGGGCCTATGCGATCGCGCTGGGCCAGACGGAGTTCGACCCGTTGGCGCCCATACATCTGAGCAAGATGAAATTCGCCACGCTGATGACGCATCCGGTGCTGGCCGGGCTGACCGCGGATTTCGGCACGGCACCGGGACGGCTCAGGCTTTCCCGGAACGGGGCGCCGGCGCTCGACGTCTCGTTGCAGGATCCCGACGATATCGCGCGCTTCGACCGGTTCATCTCCGACTTCGTCGACGATCGCGCCAAGGGGCCGCTGCGGCTGGTCACCGCCGACAACCATATGTTTTCCGACGTCCGCGAGGATTGCCTGTCGATCATCAACCTGGCGAGCGTCGAGGCACTCGGCGCTGCGCTTGGCCGCCCGGTCGATCCGCTGCGCTTCCGCGCCAATATCTATGTGTCGGGTCTGCCCGCCTGGCGGGAACGCGACTGGCAGGCCGGCGACATATTTGGCCTCGGCCATGGTCAGGTCAGCGTCATGCGGCCGATCACGCGTTGCGCGGCGGTCAATGTCGATCTCGCAAGCGGACAGATCGATGCCGACATTCCCACGCTTTTGCGGCGCGAATTCGGGCAGAATGCGATGGGCGTCTATATCGACGCGATCGGCACGACCCGGATCGCGGAGGGCGACATCATGTTGGATAGCGGTGCGAGGGACGATGGTGATGAATGACCAGGACGGCACCGGCAATGCCGCACGGATGCATGCCATGTATCATAGCGGCCCGACGACCATCTACGCGTCGGCAATCGATCCGCGTTTCTCCTACACGCTGTACGTGCCGCACCGCTTCGATCGGATGGATCACAGTGCCACGACGATCCTGGTATCGGTGCACGGCACCGGACGGATGCAGTCGCTCTATCGCGACATGTTCGCCGAATTCGCCGAATATCATAACTGCATCGTCCTGGCCCCGCTGTTTCCGGCCAACATCTTCCAGGACGGCGAGATGAGCGGGTATAAATATATCGCCGAGCGCGACATCCGCTACGATCTGGTGATGCTCGGCATGATCGAGGAGGTTGCCGCGCGCTACGGCGTCTCCGCAGCGAAGGTGCTGATGTTCGGATTTTCGGGCGGCGGTCATTTCACCCATCGCTTCACCATCCTGCATCCCGACCGTATCCGCGCCGCTTCGATCGGTGCGCCGGGCGCGGTGACGCTCATCGATTTCGAACGGTCCTGGTGGGTTGGCATCCGCGATTGCCCCGAATTGTTCGATATCCAGATCGATCCGCAGGACTATCGCGACCTGCCCGTGCATTTTGTCGTCGGCGGATCGGACGACGAGACCTGGGAAATCACATTTTCCCCCGGCGACCGCCATTATGTCGAGGGCGCCAACGATGCCGGGCGGACGCGGGGCGAACGGATCAGGAGCCTGGCCGACTCCTTCGCGGCGCATGGCGCGCGGACCCGGCTCGATATCGTGCCCGATGCCGCGCACGATGTGACCGTCGTCGTCCGCAAGGCGCGCGACTTTTTCGACGATGTGCTCGCCGGACGCGCCTGACGGCCTCGGAAAACCGTTCCTGCCCCCGGTTAAATCGATTCTGAACGAAAGCCGTCAGTCTGGTGTCAGGATCGCCGGTCTAGAGGCAGCCAGGGTCGCTTCCCGGTCCGGCATCGCAAGAATGCCGGGTTCGACCACCGGGGCGAACCGGTTGGGCGTGGGCAGCGGAAACAAGGGAGAGCTCGGGTGATTGGCAATCGCACATTGAAGCACAGGCTGTTGGCCGGGGCGACGCCGCTCGTCCTTGGCCTTGCATTCGGCCTCGTGCCCAGCGCGGGTTTCGCGCAAAGCGCGTCGGACCTGCAGATGCTGCGTCAGCAGATCGCCGAACTGAAGGCGCAGCAGGAAGCCTCGGCAGCGCGCATCCAGCAGCTTGAATCCGCGCTCGCCACGGTTTCCGCGCGCACCGATGCGGCCCCTGCGCAAAGCGCCGCCGCGACGAACGCCCCCGCCCCTACCCCGAGCACGGCACCGTCCGCGGCGATCACAAGCCGGCAGATGGCGCAGGCCGATCAGGCCAGCTCACCCGCCGCGCCGGTCAATCCCGCCGGTGCCTCGTCGCCCGGCATCCCGCCAACGGCCGCCGCGAAGAAGCTCGCAATCAATGGCGACGTCCGTGTCCGCTACGAACAGAATTTCGGCGACAGCGATGCGCGCACCCGCCATCGCGGCGTGCTGCGCGCGCGCCTGCGCGCCGCCTATACCGTCAACAACTGGCTGTCGCTCGGCGGCCAGCTCGTCACCGGCGATCCCGACGATCCCAATAGCTCGGACATCACGCTGGGCAATTTCGACGACGATCTGACGGTCAGTCTCGACCAGGTCTTCATTCGCGGCAATTTCGGCAATCTCCAGCTCACCGCCGGCAAGATCCCGCAGAATTTCGTGCGCACCGAACTGGTGTGGGATGGCGATGTCAGCCCGCAGGGAGTCAGCGCGACCTACCGGTTCGATCTGGGCGGCGGATCGTCGCTCCGCGCCAACGGGCTCTATTTCCTGATCGACGAGTCGGTCGCCGGGCCGAACAGCGACATGATCGGTGGCCAGCTCCAGTTTGAGACCTCACCGACCGCACCGGTCCGGTTCGAACTCGCCGCCGGCTATTACGACTATCAGCTCCGCAGCATGGCGGGCGGCGACGCCGGCGATTTCCGCACCAACCGCTTCGCCAATGGCCGCTACCTTTCGGACTTCGACCTGCTCGACGTCATCGGCGCCGTCACCTTCAACGGCTTCGGCGAAAGATGGCCGGTCCGAGTGGTCGGCGACTATGTCCATAATTTCGGCGCGACCACCAACCAGGATACCGGCTTCGGCGTCGACCTGCTCGTCGGCCGCGCCAGCAGGCGCCACGACTGGCGCGTCGGCTATGGCTATGCCCAGGCAGGCGTCGATGCCGTGCTCACCGCGTTCAGCCACGACAACACCGACCTGGCGTCGAACTACAAGCAGCACACCGCACTGATCGATTACATGCTGCTGCCCAATGTGACGCTCAACGGCACCTTCTACCGCTTCAAGCCCAAATCGGCGCTGTTCACCCCGACCTTCCTGCCCAATGACTGGGTCAATCGCCTGCGGCTCAACCTGCTGGTGAATTTCTAGGACTCCCAAAGAGAGACTGAAGCGGGTTTCGACATCAGCCCCCGTCGAAACCCGCTTCAGACCCCGAGCCATTCCAGCCCGCCGTCGAGCCGATCGACCGAATAATCGACCTGGAGCACGCGGCGACGACTGGCCGAACGCGTCACATCCGATGCATGCAGGATCGGCGTCGCATAGGCCCAGATATCGCCGCGATCCGCCAGGCACACAATCTGCCCGCACGACGCCACCACGCCATCGATGTCCGCTTCCGCGATCCGGCCCAGCCGGTGCGATCCCGGCGCAATCAGCAGCGGCGCATTATCGGGCGACACCGGATCGATATGCACGCGCAACGTCACCATGCGCTCGAGCAACGCGAAGGGCGGTACGACATGCTGGAGCCCGGCCTTGATCGTCCAGGGGCCATAGCCCGGCACATCGATCCGCGTGCGCACGGCGATCGTGCGATCCTGATGCCAGCCAAGCGACCAGTTCGCGCCGTCATGCTTGTCGAACAGGATCGCCCGCACCGGCCGCGCGCGCGGACCAAGCACCGTGGCGGCGACCGCGCCGGCCTCCGCCGAGGGCGCCAGCAAAGCGGCAAGCCCGCTCAATCCATGCAGCCGAATCCCGGCACGATCGACCGGCAGCGCCGCTGCGATCCGCTCGAGTGCAATCAGCGTCTCCTCGCCGGCCGCACCGGAATGGAGCATGGCGCCATGATCGCACAGGTTCAGCGATGTGGTGAACATGGTCGAAGCGTCTGGGTCCTTATCCATCCGAAAAGCCTACGACCTGGCGAAGAGAGATGACGCCAAAGAAAAAGGGCGGACCTTTCGGCCCGCCCTGATTCTTGTTCCCAATCCCGTCGGGATCAGAAGGCGCGATACTGTTCGTTGCCGACGAAGCCCATTTTGGTGACTTCCGACTTCTTGATGATCGCGAGCACCTGATCGACGGTGTCGTAGCGGGCCTGGGCGTCGGGCTGGAAGTGCAGCTCGGGCTCGGGCTCCATCACCTTGGTACGGTCGAGATACTGGCGCAGCGTCACCCGATCGATCGGGGAGCCATTCCAGTAAACCACGCCCGCGGGGTCGATGGTGATCTTGTTCTTCTCGGGATCGATCGGCGGCGGGTTCTGCCGCGCGTTCGGATCGTCGATCGGAAGGTCGATCTTCACCGCATGGGTCTGGATCGGGATGGTGATGATGAACATGATGAGGAGCACGAGCATGACGTCGATCAACGGCGTCGTGTTCATTTCCATCATCGGCTCGCCGTCGTCGCGGCCACCGCTCATTGCCATGTCAAACTACTCCTGATCTCAGAGACGCTGGGCCACGAAGCTGCCTGCCGGCGGCTCCGAGATGAAACCGACGCGTGCGAAACCGGCCATCTGCATCGTGAAGATCGTACCGCCGATGCAGCGATACGGCGTATTCACGTCACCGCGGATGTGCGCTTCCGGCATGTCTTCAGCCGTGAAGTTCGCCAGGCCGCCCTTCTTGTCGATCTCCGCCTTGAGCTTCGCGACCGCGCGGTCGAGCAGCTCCTGGGCATTGACGCGCGTCAGGTTCCAATAAACCTCGCACTCGCCGTTCGGACTCGCCCTGACCGAGAGCGAGACGTTCTCGGGCTTGGTCGTCGTCGGATCGTGGCGCACTTCAGGAAGCTTCACGTCGATCGTCTGAATCACGACGGGAACGGCGATCAGGAAGATGATGAGGAGCACCAGCATGACGTCCACGAGAGGCGTCGTGTTGATGTCGGACATCGGGGTTTCGTCGCCACCCGCGTCGCCTACGCTCATTGCCATTGTATTAGGATCCTATCCTGCTGAATTCGGGGCGCCCTTGCGAGCGCCCTCAAATGGCGGCGGCGACACTCCCGAAGGAGTATCGCCGCTGTCCGTTCAGGCCTTGGGCGCACCAGCCGTGGTCGTGCCGACGCCGGGCTTCGGAGCCGCAGCCGGCGGGGCAACCTTCGCGGCACCGCGAGTCGCAACCGCGGGCTTCACGGCACCGTTCGAAGCCATGTAGCCGAGCACGTCGTTCGCGAAGGCCGAGAGGTCTTCGGCGATCGACTTGTTACGACGCTGCAGCCAGTTGTACGCGAGCACCGCGGGAACCGCGACGACCAGGCCGAGCGCGGTCATGATGAGCGCTTCACCGACCGGACCGGCGACGACGTCGATCGACGCCTGACCCGACGCACCGATCTTCACGAGCGCGCGGTAGATGCCGACCACGGTGCCGAACAGACCGATGAACGGTGCGGTCGCGCCGACGGTGGCGAGGAAGGCCAGGCCGCCATTGAGCTTCGAGTTGATCGCAGCCTGGCTGCGGCTCAGCGAGCCGTGCAGCCAGTCATGCGCCTCGACGGGATCGGTCAGCTTGCCGTGCTGGTCCTGCGCGGTCAGGCCGTCGTCGACGATCTGCTTGTAGGCCGAATTCTTCTCCAGCTTCGCCGCACCTTCGCGCAGGCTGGGATTGCCCCAGAAGCTCGAACGCACGCGCTTCGACTGATTGATGATCTTCTGCTGATCGAACAGCTTGGTGAACATGATGTAGAAGGAGAAGATCGACATCGCGACGAGGATGAGGAACACCGCCCATGCAATGGCACCGCCCTGTTCGAGCGCGGCCCAAAGACCATAGGGATTCTCACCGGCATGCGCGGCGGCTCCGTTGGCGGCTCCGGCCGCGGCTGCAATCTGGATCAACATTCGGCTTATTCCTCTTCAAAATCTGAAATTGTTCAGGGATATTTTTTACGTATTCGTGAAACTCAATCTTCCGGCAGCACCCACCGGACCCGGCGCGACGATTTGGAACGGATAGGGTTTCCGGCCTGATCGACAGCGGGGGTGTAGCGAGCGCGACGGGTGAGCGATGCGCAGGCAGCGCGATCGAGATCGGAATTCCCGCTCGACGACGTGACGGTGCAATTCTCGACGCGGCCTTCAGTATTGATATCCCACGAGATTCCCGTGGTACCCTGGGCGCCTGCACGGATCGCCGAAGGCGGATAATCGTCATTGGTGATCCAGCGTGCCGGGTCACCCTTGGCGCCGGCAGCCTTGCTGACGACGGGTGGCGGCGGCGGCGGCGGCGGTGCGGCGACCGGCGTCGGCGGCGACGGCGGAGGCGGACGATTGACCGTCACGATCTGCGGCGGCGGCGCGACGTTCGTCTGAACGATCGGCGGCGGCGCCACGACCGGCGGCGGCTCGATCTGCTTCTCGGGCGGCGGCGGCGGCGGCTCTTCCTCTGGTGGTGGGGGCTCGTCTTCGACATCGAAGACGTTCAAATCCTCAGCCGCCTTCTTGACCACATTATAGGCCAATCCAGTGACGAAGGCATAGCCGAGCACCGCATGCAGCAAGACGACGATAACTATCGCCACCATGCGGCTCGAACTCATCGATTGATCAGCGTAAGCCATTCAGAAACGACACTCCCTCATATTCCTCGGTTCGCAGAGGCTTCGGTCGATGGACGCACCAAGGCAAAGGCGCCAGGAGAACGTCAACGATCCGGTCCCGCCACGATTTTATGTCCTAAGGCAGAACGCGAGTCTCTATCGCTCCGTGCTTTTTGACGCAATTGCTTTGTTTCGTCGGCAACGCTCCGCATCCCTGGAGAGTTGCATGCCCCGTTAATCCGATTTTTGCCACAAGTCCGATGTCACGTTACGGAGAGTTTATGACGTTTGAAAGACTGGCCTTTCCGCTGTTTGCGGCCCTCGCCCTGCCCCCCGCGAACCTCGCCGCACAGACCC
>NZ_JBYSZM010000008.1:0-199781 GCF_058787155.1 Sphingobium sp. FW305-3-2-15-F-TSA7
TCGACAACAGCCCACAATACGACTCACCATCGTCGGACACAGGGGCCATCCACCGCATCAGTCCTGTGCGAACCGCTTTCCACCTGGCGAGGCTCGGTCTTTGAAGTTGGCAGCCTAGCTCGCGAGATTTTGCCACTCGGCAAAGGCGGCTGAGCGGCGTTCCTTGTAGGTTTTTCTGTCGACGAGATGGCGTTCGAGCTGGAAGTGATTGTTCACGTTGGCATTGACCGATGCGAACTTCTGCAGGCTCTTCATTTTTCGAAATCTGAGCATTGCCCGCTCCCGTCTTCGCAGGGGGAGACGACTGCCCTCGATTCGGTTGTTGGCCCAACGGCCGATCTCCTGCTTCCGCGCGTTGCCGAGCTCGTTCATTGCTGCACGGTAGGAGCGCAACCCATCGGTCGTGATCGTCTCGGGTGAACCATGGCGCTTCAGCGCCTTCTCCATGAAGGTCAAAGCGGCCGCTTTATCGCGGGTTTTGGTGACGAAGCTCTCGAGGGTCTCGCCTTCATGATCGACGGCGCGCCAGAGATATACCATCTCGCCGTTGATCTTGACGTACATCTCATCAAGATGCCATCGCCAGTGCCTGAAACCGCGCATTCGATTGACCCGCTGCCGGCGAATGTCGCCGGCGAACATCGGACCAAACCGGTTCCACCAGAAGCGAACCGTCTCGTGGCAAAGGTCGATGCCGCGCTCGAAAAGCAAATCCTCGACGTTGCGTAGCGAGAGCGGAAATCGCACGTACATCAACACTACCAGCCGAATCACTTCAGGTGACGAGTTGAAGCCGCGAAATGGACTGGGCGGTTTCGCCCTCGATCGACGAGCCATCTACCACTGCTATCAGCGGCCGGAACTCAGTGCCACACAGCCCCGACAGAACCAGTGCCACGCAGATCTGACAGAGCCTCGGCGCGGCTTGGGGCGTGGCCAGCGCGATCGGCTCGATCATCGGCTCGGTCGCCGGCGGCATATTGTGCGACAGGCTGACGAAGCGCGATCCGCGCTGGCTGATTTGGTGGCCCGTCGGCACCTATATCGTCGCTGCCCCGGTCACTTGGATCGCCTTCGGTGTGACGACGCTCATGGCATTCCTGTTCTGGGGCGGGCTGCTGATGGCGCTCCTGTTCAGCGCGCTACCGGCGGTGTTCGCCGCGATCCAGCATGTCTGCGGCGCCACCCGGCGCGCTACCGCGTCGGCGCTCGTCATGGCGTCGATCAACGCGGTGGGCCTTACCCTCGGCCCTTTGGCGACAGGCATCGTCAGCGATCTGCTGGCCGAGGATTTCGGGACTTCGAGCCTGCGCTACGCGTTAATGGCGATGGGCATATTGCTTTGGCCAGCAGCTGTCCTGATCGCGCTCGCGGGGTGCCGATTCCTTGAAGATGCCGAGTAAGCGGTGTTGACCGCCCGGATATGCATGAGGACGGCCAGACCGGGCAGCCTGGCTCTCGATCAGCGCCCCCATTGGACACGCGCCCCACGACAGGTCGGACACTGCCCCGGCTTCAGGTTGGCAGACCCGATCGCTCGACGAAGCCCTTCCCGACCCGGCGCCAGCAGAGCGTCGCCGGCAACCGGCGCCTTTGTCCGGCGTCGGCCAAGGGTTGAGCGAGAAACTCTCATTCTCGGGACCAGAATTACTCGTTTGTGCATCGTCGATGCAGTGCAACAGTATACGATCTGCGGTTTGTGATCGAAATATGCCTGGGCCGCTGCCTTGACGGGATAAAAAGCGCAGGCGGCGGAATGTTGGGGAGCGCATGTTAAAGATAGAAAATCTTACTCACGTCTATCCCAACGGTACACGCGCGCTGGATTCAGTTTCGCTCGAGGTGCCCCCTGGCATGTTTGGTCTGCTGGGGCCAAACGGCGCGGGCAAGTCCACCTTGATGCGCACCATCGCGACACTGCAAGTGCCTAGCTCGGGCGCGATCCGCTTTGACGAGATCAATGTGCTGGCCAATCCGGATGCGCTGCGCCGCACGCTCGGTTATCTGCCGCAGGATTTCGGAGTCTATCCCCGTGTCTCCGCGTTCGACATGCTCGATCATCTTGCCGTCCTGAAAGGCTATGCCAATCGCGGCGAGCGCCGCGAGGTGGTCGGCGCGCTGCTCAATCAGGTCAATCTCTGGAACGTCCGCAACAAGGCGGTGGCCGGCTTTTCGGGCGGCATGCGCCAGCGCTTCGGCATCGCACAGGCGCTGATCGGTCAGCCGCGCCTCATCATCGTCGACGAGCCGACCGCGGGACTCGATCCGGAGGAGAGCAACCGCTTCCTCAACCTGCTCTCCGAAGTCGCCGAAAATATCGTCGTGATCTTCTCCACCCATATCGTTCAGGACATCGCCGATCTTTGCCAGAATGCCGCCATCATCGCGGGCGGCAGGATCATCGGCCGCGGATCGCCGCAGGAGCTGGTCGAGCAGGTGCGCGGCCGCGTCTGGAAGAAAATCATCGCCAAGGACGAGCTCGAAGCACATCGCGAGCGCTACAACGTGATCGCCACGCGGCTGACCAGCGGCCGCACCGTCATCCATGTCCTGGCCGACGCAAATCCGGGCAACGGCTTCGAAGCGATCGAGGGCGACCTCGAGGACGTCTATTTCGCGACGCTGCTACCGCTGCGCCACGCGGCCTGAGGATATGGGCATGTTCGCGCACGTCGCCGGCTTCGAGCTGAAATACCAGCTCCGCTCCACCATGTTCTGGGGGGCGTTCATCATCTTCTTCCTGCTCGCCTTCGCAACCGTGGCGTCTGACGACATCCGCATCGGCTGGGGCGGGCAGGTGTTCCGCAACGCACCTTATGCGATCGCGGTCAACAGCATGGTCTGGACCATCTTCGCGATGTTCCTGGTGACGGCGTTCGTCTCGAACGTGGTGCTGCGCGACGACGAGACCGGCTTCGGCCCAATCATCCAGGCGACGCGGCTTTCCAGATTCAACTATCTATTCGGCCGCTTTACGGGCGGCTTCCTGACCGCGAGCCTCGCCTTTCTGAGCGTGCCGCTCGGCGCGCTGATGGCGGTGCTGCTGCCGGGGCCCGACCCCGAGACGATCGGGCCGGTCAATATCGCCGACTATGTGCAGGTGTTCGTCCTGCTCTGCGTGCCGACGCTGTTCCTGCTGAGCGCGGGATTCTTCGCGCTCGCGACGGCGACGCGCTCGCAGATCGCCACCTATGTCGGTGCGCTGGTGGTGCTGGCGATCTATCTGTTCAGCCGCATCTATTTCCGGCGGCCGGAGTTCGGCGCAATGGCGATGCTGACCGATCCCTTCGGCCTGGCCGCGTTCGAGCATGCCACCAAGAACTGGACCGCCAACGACCGCAACATGATGCTGCCGTCGTTCACCGGCCTGGTGCTGCAGGGCCGCGCGCTATGGTGCGCCGTGGGCCTGGCGATGCTCGCGATGGCCTGGCGCTCGTTCACGCGCAAGGGTTTCGCCACGCGCGCCGACCGCCGCCCCGCGCGCAACGAGGCGCAGGCGGTGGAGAGCGCGGCGCCCGCGCTCGCCGGCACGCCGCTGCCGCCGGCGGACCGCAAGCTGGGCTGGGGACCGCTGGCCGCGCTGACGCGCTTCGAGTTGCTCGGCGTGCTGCGCGGGCCGACGTTCATCGTGCTGCTCGGCTTCGCCTTCATCAACACCGTCATCGGCCTGTGGCTGGCGGGCGACGACAGCGTGACCGTCATCTACCCGGTGACGCGCGTGATGATCCAGACGCTGGCTGCGCAGTTCACCACCATTCCGCTGTTCGTGGCGGCTTTCTATGCTGGCGAACTGGTGTGGCGCGACCGCGAACGCCGCGTGCACGAGATCGTCGATGCCACCCCCTCGCCGGACTGGGCGTTCCTGGTGCCCAAGATTCTGGCGGTGAGCGTGATCCTGCTCGCGATGGGCCTGATGTGCATCGTCGCTGCGGTCGGCGTTCAGTTCGCCAAGGGCTTCACCGACATCGAGTTCGTCAAATATTTCACCTGGTTCCTCGCCCCCTGGTTCTCGACCATGGTGATGTACGCAGTGCTCGCCGTGTTCGTGCAGACGCTGGTGCCGCACAAGTTCGTCGGCCTGCTGGTGATGCTGCTCTACTTCATCGCCGAGACCATGCTCCCGACGCTCGGGCTGGAGAGCCATCTCTATCTCTACGCCACTACGTCGCCGACGCCGGTTTCGGACATGAACGGGCTTGGCGTCCATGCCGGCCACGCGCTGTGGTATCGCGCCTATTGGGCATGCGGCGCGGTCATCCTGACCGTGCTCGCATGGGGCCTCTGGCGGCGTGGCGCATCGGCGCCGCTGCGCGTCCGGCTGAAGACGCTGCCCGCCCGCCTCGTCGGCGTGCCCGGCGCGATCGCCGGCACGGCCGCGGTCGTGATGGCGGGGCTGGGCGGCTGGATCTATTATAACAACTATGTCCTGAACGACTTCCCCACCTTCAAGGGCAGCTCGGAATGGGCAGCGAATTACGAGAAGACGCTGCTGCCGCTGGAATCGCATCCGCAGCCGCACATCGTCGACATGAAACTGGACGTCGATCTTCACCCCGAGGGCACCGCGCCCTGGGTGACGACGACCGGCAGCTATGTGATCCAGAACAAGACCGGCAAGCCGCTGAGCCAGCTCTATGTGCAGTGGCAGCATGCGCTGGTGACCAAGTCGTTCCTCGGCACGACCATCGATCCGGGCGTGAAGATGCTGGCGCTCGACGTGCCCGGTGCGCGAATGACCCGCGACCTGCCCGATTATAACTTCCGCATCTACACCTTCGACACGCCGATGGCGCCCGGCGAGAGGCGGGAAATCCGCTTCAAGACGCTGCGCGAGCAAAAGGGCTTCCGGAATTCCGGCAATGAGGACCGGCTGGTCGCCAACGGCACCTTCCTGAACAATTTCTCGCTTGCGCCGAACCTGGGCGTGTCGCGCTGGCCGTTGCTTCAGGACCGCGCGACACGCCGCAAATATGGTCTCAACCCCGATCTCGTGATCAACAAGCTGGAAGACGAGCACGCGCGCGCCTTCACCTATCTGCGGCACGACAGCGATTTCGTGAATGCCGACGTGACCGTGCGCGGGCCGGCGGACCAGACGCTGATCGCGCCGGGCGAGCGGGTTTCGCATCAGGTGACGGGCGACCGCCAGGTGACACGATTCCGGACCGAAGCGCCGATCAACAACTTCTTCTCCATCCAGGCCGCGAACTATGCGGTGAAGCGGCAGAAGTGGGGCAATGTGGACATTGAAGTCTATTATCACCCCAGACATACGTTCAACGTCGATCGCTTCATTCAGCTTTCGAAGGATGGGCTCGAATATTACTCGAAGAACTTCAGCCCCTATCAGTTCAAGCAGTTCCGCATCATAGAATTCCCCGTTTACAACAATTTCGCGCAGGCCTTCCCCGGCGCGGTGCCCTATTCGGAAGGGGCGGGGTTCATCGCGAAGATCGACGACCGCGACGGCGTCGACTTCATCGCCTACGTCACCGCGCACGAGCTGGCGCACCAATGGTGGTTCCACCAGGTCACCGGCGCGGACATGGAGGGCAGCACCGTCCTCTCCGAAACGCTCGCCCAATATTCGGCGATCATGGTGATGGAGAAGCGCTACGGCGACGCGATGATCCGCAAGTTCCTGAAGCGCGGCATGGAGGGCTATCTCGGCCAGCGCGGCAAGGAGAATGTCGCGGAACCGGCGCTCGAGCGCGTGCAGGAACAGGCCTATGTCCGCTATCAGAAGGGCGGGAACGTCATGTACCTGCTCAAGGACCGGATGGGCGAGGAGCAGGTCAACCGCGCGCTGCGCTCGCTGATCGCACAATTCGCCTTCAAGGGCGCGCCCTACCCAACCGGCCGCCACCTGACCAACGCGCTTCGCGCCCAAGCGAAACCCGAGCACCAACAGCTGATCACCGACCTGTTCGAGCGGATCACGCTCTACGACCTGAAGGTGATCGACGGCCGCACGACGCGGCGCAGCGACGGGAGATGGACGCTCTCGGTCACCGTGGAGGCGCGCAAGCGCTACGCCGACGGTAAGGGCGTGGAAAGCGAAGCCTCGTTGAACGAGGTGTTCGACATCGGCGTGTTCTCCGCGAACCCGGGAGACAAGGGTTTTGGCAAGGCTAATGTCCTGTTGTTCAAGCAACAGCAGCTGAAATCCGGCCGGCACACGTTTGAGATGGTGCTGGATAAGCAGCCCACATTCATCGGCATCGACCCCTATCTCAAATATATCGACCGCAATTCGGAAGATAATGTTCGCAGCGTGGAAGCAAGATGAACCGATAATAACAAATAATAACTTCAATATTTAAAAAAGGGAGATGAATATGAGGGATCTTCGAAAGCCTCTGCTGATCGCAGCTTCGGCGTTCGCGGTCGTATGCCCCGCCATGGCGATGGCCCAGTCCGCACCGACAGAACAGGAGACGGCCACGCCGGCGAGGGACGCGAACGAAATCATCGTCACGGCCACACGACGCGCGGAATCGCTGCTCGACGTGCCGATCAGCATCGCGGCCTATTCGCAGGAAACGCTCGACCAGAAGGGCATCCGCAGCGTCGAGGATCTCGTCCGCAACACGCCGGGCGTCAATCTCACCCAGGGCTTTTCGGGCATTCGCTATATCGCGATCCGCGGCCTGCAATCGTCGGTCGGCGCGACCATGACCGGCATCTATATCGACGATACGCCGGTCCATATCCGTTCGCTCGTGCTGATGAGCTTCTTCTCTCCGGCGCTTTACGATCTCGAGCGCGTCGAGGTTCTGCGCGGCCCCCAGGGCACGCTGTTCGGTTCGAGCGCCATGGGCGGCGCGGTGCGCTTCATCACCGCAAAGCCGACGCTGGACAAGTTCACCGGCAATGCGCGCGCCGAACTGGGCTTCACCGAGGGCGGCGATCCGACCTATGAAATGGGCGGCGCGGTCGGCGGCCCGATCGTCGAGGACAAGCTGGGCTTCCGCGCCAGCGTCTATTACCGGCGCGACGGCGGCTATATCGACCGTGTTCCCTTCTACGCCAGCCGCGGCACGGCCGAGAAGAACTCGAACTCGAACCGGACAATGGTCTTCAACGGCTCGCTGCTGTGGAAGCCGACGGAAGACATCTCGATCACGCCATCGATCTTCTACCAGAAAACCAACCGCGACGATCAAAGCACCTACTGGACCTATGGCAACGGCTCCACGCGCGCCCAGCCGCCGGAGTTCCAGAGCGGTGAAGGCATCGCATCGACGGGCGAAGACAAATTCAGGCTGTATCAGCTCAAGGGCGAGTGGGACATGGGTCCGGTCTCGCTGATCAGCAACACGGCCTATGTCGATCGCCGCAACCGGTCCACAGACGACGGCACGGCCTATATCCTCGATATCTTCGACAATATCCTGAACGGACTGGGGAACGACCCCGCATTCGGCACGGGCGTCCCCCTCCGCGGCATCTATGATGCTTTCGCCAGAGCGGCGGGCGCAAACACCACCCAGATCGGTTTCGACACCGCGTCGCCCGGCCGGGCCGGCGGGCCGAATTGCGGCGAATGCTTCGTCCTCTTCTCGGACCAGATCCAGCGCAGCTTCAGCCAGGAAGTCCGCCTCCAGTCCAACGATGCGGACGCGCGCCTCCGCTATGTCTTCGGCGCATTCTACCAGAAGACCCGCCAGCGCGCACGTGACAGCGACTTCAGCTATTCGCCCTACGACAACTACCTGTACCCCACGTCGTACCATGCAGTACCGCCAGTCGCGCTCCCCTTCCCGCTGGGCATCTTTGCAGGCGTGTTGCCCCCGTTTTTCCCGCTCTCGGCGGACGGTGTGGGGGGGTATGCGCAGACCCGTATCGTAGACCGTAACCTGGGCCTCTTCGGCAGTGTCGATTTCGAACTTTTTGAAAATCTGACGCTGACCGCAGGGTTGCGCTGGTCGCGTCTCGAGTTTGAATCGCAGGCGGAAAGTGTCGATTCAGTGACCAGAGTGACGACGACGGGCGCGCTTCAGCGCAGCGTTGAAAAGCCGCTGACGCCCAAGTTCGGTATCACCTATGAACCCACGCCGAACCTGATGGTCTATGCCTCCGCGGCGAAGGGCTTCCGTTCGGGCGGCGTCAACACCGCTGCCGCCCAGGTCGATCCGGGCTGTCTGCCGGGCCTCCAGAAGATTGGCTACGACACTATTCCCGCGACCTACAAGTCCGATAGCGTGTGGAGCTACGAACTGGGTGCCAAGGGCCGTGTCGGCAATTTCGCGACATTCGCCGCAGCCGCCTTCCAGACCGACTGGACGGGCGTGCAACGCAGCCGTCAGGTCGAGGGCTGCGCGAGCATCTTCACCGACAATTTCGGCAAGGCACGCTCACGCGGCCTCGAAGCGCAGATCACGGTGTTTCCGGTCACCGGTCTGACACTCGACGCCAATATCGGCTATATCGACGGCACCCAGCGGGAGACGATCTTCGTTCCCGGCACGACCAACACCGTCACGCGCAAGGGCGACCGCTTCGCCGCGCCATGGACGGTGAACCTGACCGGCATGTACGAGACGCCGCTCGGCCCCGACGATTTGAAGGGCTATGGCACCGTCCAGTGGACGTACAAGAGCGGCTTTTCGGTGAAGCCGGGCAATGTCGGTTTCAATCCCATCCTGGCCACCACCGACGACCAGCGCAACCTGAACGCCCGCATCGGCATCCGCACCGGCAACGGGATCGACATCTCGGTTTTCGCCAACAACCTGACCAACTCGCGCGACATCATCGGCCGCCTGCACTTCCAGCCGTCCGAGCGCATCCAGATCCAGACCTGGCGTCCGCGGACTTTCGGCATCACGGGCGGCATCCAGTTCTAACCAACAGCCGCAACTTCCCCTGCCGCCTCCGGACTCGCGTCCGGGGGCGGTTTCTTTTTGGCAGACGCATGCGAGCGGGGTTCGGGCTCGTTCCGGTGGCGATGATGGGCGGCTGGGGTGCGGACTTGCCGGGAACTGTCCCGGATTCCATTGGAAGCGTGAGGCAGCAAGAATTTCTCCTCCCTACGCGCAGCGTGGGGAGGGGGACCGCGACGCGCAGCGGCGTGGTGGAGGGGAAGTACGATGCTTCCGTTTCGTGCGGCATTCGAACCAGATTCTCTCTGGATCTTCACCAGCTACGGCACTGAATCATCCATCGCACTTCCCCTCCACCACCACGGCTTACGCCGTGGCGGTCCCTCTCCCCATCTTCGATAGGGAGGAGAGGTTCGGCCGCGCCTGCAAACCAATCTCTGGCCTTCCCCTACTCCGCCATCATCGCCGACTGATCGACGGGCACGATCGGCAGCCAGATCTTCGTCCCGGCGGCGCCGCGCTCCAGCGTGACCGTCGCGGCCTTGTAATCGCCCTTCTTCGCGTTGAAGATGTTGGGCACGAAGGTCTGCGGATTGCGGTCGTAGAGCGGGAACAGGCTCGACTGGATCTGCACCATGATGCGGTGGCCGGGCTGGAAGACGTGGTTCACCGTGGGCAGGCGGAACTTGTAGGTCTGCGTCTTGCCCTTCGGGATCGCGGTCGGCTTGGCGAAACTGTTGCGGTAACGCCCGCGGAAGATGTCGAGGCTGATCGGCAGTTCGTATCCCGCCATCTTGGGATTGGTCTCGTTCTCCTGCGGGAAGACGTCGATCACCTTGACCACGAAATCGCCGTCGGTGCCGGTCGTCCTGGCGATAATTTCGGCGATCGGCGCACCGGAGACGCGCATCGGCTCGGTCAGCACGTCGGTGGTATAGGTCATCACGTCCGGACGGCCATCGGCGTGGCGCTGGTCGCTGAGCAGCCAGACCGGCCATTCGGGGGTGTAAACCGACTTCTGCATGCTGAACGGTCGCGGCAGGAAGGGCACGGGCTTTGCCGGATCGGAGACATAACTGTCCTCGCCCGCCGCACCCGGCTTGAGCGAGAGTCCGCCCTCGGCCGCGGGATAGATCGGCGTCAACGGCGCGGAGCAGCCGCTTTCGCAGGCAAGCGGCCAGGCCTTCAATTTCTCCCACTTGTCCTCGCCCGTATTATAGGCGGTGGCGACGGGCATGTTGGCGGGCGGGCCGTCCTTCAGATGCTGGTTGAAGAAGGGCAGGATCATCTTCTTCCAATAATCGGCAACGGTGTCGCTGCTCCAGTTGAACGCGCTGGTGCTGCGGCCGCCCGCCGATCGGTTGATCTGGCTGTGGAACCAGGGGCCCAGGATGATGTGGTTGTTGCCGGTCTTGCCCGCCTTGCGTAGCGCCTCGAACGCGGTGATCGCGCCGTAGGAATCCTCCTGGTCCCAAAAGGGCTGCACCCAGAGCGTGGGCACGTCCGAGGGATTGGCGGCGAGAAGCTTGTCCAGCGCCTGGCCCGACCAGGTCTGGTTATATTCCGGGTTCGCCACGATCCGTTTCCAGGCGGGAAGCTGGTCGAAGCCGCGGGCGCGCGCCCAGTCTCCCGCGGAGCCGGCTTCGCGGAAGATGTGATAATCGTCGCCGCTGCCGTGCGGCGGGGTGGCGGCGAACGCCTTGTCTCCGCTTTGCATCGCCACGAAGCCCAGCATCAACTGGCGGAAAGCGCCGTGATGGAACCAGTCGTCGCCCATCCAGCCGTCGATGATCGGGCTTTCGGGCGCGGCGGCGCGCAGCGCCGGGTGCGGATGGAGCAGCGCCGAGGCTGTGGTGTAGCCCTCATAGGACGAGCCGATCATGCCGACGCGGCCATTGGCCTCGGGCAGGTTCGCCTTGTTCACCAGCCAGGCGATGGTGTCGTAGGCGTCGGTCGAATGGTCCACGCCGGTGGGGTTGAGCGGCCCCGCCGCTGGCATGATCATCGTGTAGTCGCCTTCGGACTTGAACTTGCCGCGCGTGTCCTGCCAGACGATGATGTAGCCGTTGCGTACGAACTCCTCATTCTCGAAGGGGAGCGCATTGATCATCTTGCCGCTGGTCGACCGCGTCGAGCGCGCCGTGGCGTTATAGGGCGTGCGGTCCATCAGGATCGGCGCGTTGGCCGCACCCTTGGGCACCAGGATGATGGTATGGAGCTTCACCCCGTCGCGCATCGGGATCTTGACCTCGCGCCGTTCGAAATCGGTTTCGGCGGCGGTCGGCGTGTAGGCCTTGGGAATGTCGCCGCCGGGGACGACGACCGGCGTGCCCTGCGCGTGCAACGCGAGCGGCGACAGCGCCAGGGTGAGGGCCAGCGAAATCTTCGACACCTTCATGGTCATATGCTCTTCCCCGTCATGGATTTTTCGGATGCAGATTTGCCTCCGCGCGGGCGCGCCGCAACGCCATATTCCTCAGTCTCTGCGCCAGAATAACTGCGCCTCATCCCCAGCTTTACTGGTTGGCGGCGGCGCGAAGCCTGTGCCAGCGTGATTCATGGACGCGACAATGGGGGAACGGGCATGGAGCGGGAACGGAGCGGCGCCGGAGTGGGACTCTATCTGCTGCTGACCATGTTGTTGTGCGCGGCGCCCTATGCGCTGATGGCGCGCTATGGCGTGAGCGGCGGCGCGGGCGGCTATGTGACCGCGCTGATGTGGGGGCCGGCGGCGGCCGCGATCCTGACGGTGTGGCTGCTGAAGCTGGACTGGTCGTCGCTGGGCTTCGCTTGGCGCGGCACGGCCTTGTCATGGGCGAGCTATCTGCTGCCGATCGGCTATGCCGGACTGGCCTATGTCATCGTGTGGACCACTGGCATGGGCCGGTTCGCGACGCCCGAGAGCGTCGCGCCGCTCGCCGCGCAGATCGGCTGGACCATCGAGGATCCCACGCTGTTCGCGATGCTGTACTTCGTGTTCACCGGTGTGACCGGGATCATCGTGGGGACGGCACGCGGCCTTGGCGAAGAGATTGGCTGGCGGGGCTTCATGGCGCCGCGGTTGCAGGACCGGTTCGGCTTTACCCGCGCGGCGGTGATCACGGGATTGATCTGGGCGACCTGGCATGTGCCGCTGATCCTCTATGCCGATTACAACAGCGCCGCCCCGCGCGGCTTCGCGCTGGTCTGTTTCTTCGTGATGGTGATGAATCTGAGCTTCATCATGGCGTGGTTCCGGCTGAAGTCGGGCAGCGTCTGGCCCGCGGCGATCATGCATGGCAGCCACAATCTGTTCATCCAGCGCATCTTCACGCCGCTGACCGAACCCACCGGCGACATCACCGCCTATGCGATCGACGAGTTCGGATTCATGCTGGCGATCACGAGCTTCGCGGTGGCGCTCTATCTGTGGTTCAGGCGCCGCGAGGCGGTGGCGGCGCACGCGGCGAGGTGCTCGAACAGGGAGACGGCATGATGCGTGTTTTGCGACTGGCGACGGCGCTGGCGATCGGGCTTGCGGCATCCGCCGCGACCGCGCAGGCGCCTCGCGCGCGCGATCTGGGTGTGCCCTTCCATGGCGAGCCGGGCCCGTTCAACGCGATCACCGACGTGCCCGGCGTGGAGGTGGGGCACAGCACCATCATCCGGGGCGATGGCGCGCTGAAGCGCGGCGAAGGGCCGGTGCGCACCGGGGTCACCGCGATCCTGCCGCGTGGCAAGGACTCCGCCGTCCCCGTGTTCGGCGGCTGGGCGACCGCCAATGCCGCGGGCGAAATGACCGGCACCACCTGGCTGGAGGAGCGCGGCTCGTTCGACGGGCCGGTGATGATCACCAACACGCACAGCGTGGGCGTGGTCCGCGACGCGGCGGTGAAGTGGCTGGTCGACAAGAAGGCGTGCTGCCTGTTCTTCACGCCAGTCGTCGCCGAGACATGGGACGGCTATCTGAATGATGTCGACGGCTTTCATGTGAAACCTTCACATGCGGCCGAGGCGCTGGCGACGGCGAAGGGTGGCCGGGTGACCGAGGGCAATGTCGGCGGTGGCACGGGCATGGTGTGTGCGGGCTTCAAGGGCGGGATCGGCACCGCGTCGCGCAAGGTGGAGATCGGAGGCAAGGCCTATACGGTGGGCGCGCTGGTCCAGTGCAATTATGGCGCGCGGCAGCTGCTGCGCATCGGCGGCGCACCGGTGGGACAGGATCTGGCGACACGCTATCTGTCGTGCAGCGACCTGCCGGGCACCGCGCCTTACAAGCCGGCGCGCAAGTGCGAGCCGATCAGCCGCAAGCCCTATGAGCCCGAAGGTTCGATCATAGTGGTGATCGCGACCGACGCGCCGCTGCTGCCGCATCAACTGAAGCGTGTGGCCAAGCGGCCGACCCAGGCGATCGGCCGGATGGGCGACATCAGCCACAATCTTTCGGGCGACATCTTCATCGCCTTCTCCACCGCCAACGCCGAGGCGCTGAACGAAAGCGCGCCCGGCGTGCAGGCGATCTCGGCGATCTCCAATTCGGAGATCACCAAGATCTTCGAGGCGGCGGTGGACGCGACCGAGGAGTCGATCGTCAACTCGATGATCGCCGCCAGGACGATGACCGGACGCGACGGGGTGACTGTTTACGCGCTGCCCCATGACGAATTGCGCACGATCCTGGCCAAATATGGCCGGACGGCGAAGAAATAGTACAGGAACCACATGCGTACATTCTACCCGCCGATCAAACCCTATGAGACCGGCATGCTCGACGTGGGCGACGGGCACAGCCTTTATTACGAACGCTCGGGCACGCCCGGCGCGATGCCCGCGGTGTTCCTGCATGGCGGGCCGGGCGCCGGCTTTTCGGACGCGCACCGGCAGCTGTTCGATCCTGCACGATACGACGTGCTGCTGTTCGACCAGCGGGGCTGCGGGCGATCGCTGCCCTATGCGGCACTGGAGGCGAACACGACCTGGCACCTCGTCGCCGATATCGAGCGGATGCGCGAGATGGCGGGGGTCGAGACATGGCTGGTGTTCGGCGGAAGCTGGGGATCGACGCTGTCGCTCGCCTATGCCGAGACCCATCCCGATCGGGTGAGCGCGCTGATCCTGCGCGGTATCTTTCCGGCGACGCGCGCGGCGGTGGACTGGTTCTACAAGTTCGGCGTGTCCGAGATCTTCCCGGACAAGTGGGACGCGTTTCTGGCGCCGATCCCCGAGGCGGAGCATGACGATCTGGTGGCAGCCTATCACCGCCGCCTGACGGGCGATCGGGCGACGCAGCTGGAAGCCGCCAAGGCCTGGAGCATTTTCGAAGGCGAGACGATCACGCTGCTGCCCGATCCCGGACTGGCCGCGCATTTCGGAAGCGACGATTATGCGATCGCGATCGCGCGCATCGAGAACCATTATTTCCGGAATGGCTGCTGGCTGGAACCCGATCAGCTCATCCGCGACGCCGGAAAGCTGAACGGCATTCCCGGTGTGATCGTCCATGGCCGCTACGACATCCCTTGCCCCGCGCGCCATGCCTGGGATCTGCACAAGGCCTGGGCCGGATCGGACCTGAAGATCGTGCCCGACGCAGGCCATGTCTTCAACGAACCCGGCATCCTGCACGAGCTGATCGAGGCGACCGACCGCTTCGCCACAGGATAGAGCGCTTCCCGAAAAAGTGGGGACCGGCTTTTCGGCCGGGAAGCGCTCAAGATATTGATTGAAAGCCTTGCTTATCCGTCAGGGCGATTCCGCCCTGACGGATAAGGCTCCAGCGGCGAGGCGGCCTCGCGGCGTCACTTCCGCGGGTTGGGGAAGGGCACTTCCTGGTGTGCGGGCTGGTAGACGCGGCCGTCCTGCAGCATCAGGCGGCCGTTGACGAAGGCGGTCCTGACCTTGCGGAGCGCGGCGAAATCCTCGTCGGGATTGCCGTCGACCACGATGATGTCCGCCAGCTTGCCCGGCTCGATCGTGCCCAGCCGGTCGCCCATCTTGATGATCTCCGCGCCCGTCTTGGTGGCCGCCACCAGCGCCTCGACCTTGGTAAAGCCGATGCGGGTGAAGGATTCGAGCTCGTCGATATAGGAGCCGGGCAGATAATCGGTGCCTGCGAGCGCGACCACGTCCAGACCGATGCCCATCTTCACGCCCGCGCGGCGCATCTTGGCGGCCATATTCTCGTTGACCGTCTCGTCGAGCTGGAAGCGGCGCGAGGTGGAGCCGAAATAGCCGCCGCTGCCGCGCATGATGACGCGATAGGCGACCAGGGTGGGCACCGAGGCGATACCGCGCTTGGCCATCAGCGCTACCGCGGCGTCGCTGCGCGGCAGCGGGTGTTCGATCGAATCCACCCCGGCCTTGATCGCCATGTCGATATATTGCGTCTCGGCATCGACCGTCACCGGCAGCCCCAGCGAGTGCGCCTCGTCCACCGCCGCCGTGACCTCGTCCTGCGAATATTCGCTGGCCAGCTTGATCAGGTCGGCGCCCTTGGTGAACTGCATGCGCACCGCCTCTCGCCACTGTTCGGGGCCCGACGCGATACGGACCATCGAGTTCAGATTCTTGTCCGCGATCTCCGGATAGCCCTGCTGAAAGGCGTGCACTGCCGCGTGACCGCCGGTCTGGGTGATGAGCTGCCCGGCCGCGAAGATGCGGGGGCCGAAGATCTCGCCCGCGGCCTGCTTCGCCTTCAACACGAAGGGCACATCGCCGTGCGAGGCGACGTCGCGCACCGTGGTGACGCCCGATTCCAGATAGGTCGCCATGCGCTTGAGCCCACGCATCGTCGATTCCGCGCCGCTGTAGTTCGCTGCGGAGTAGACGTTCACCGCGTCGCCCGCCGCAAAGAAGGTGAGGTGCGCGTGCAGGTCGATCAGACCCGGCATCACGGTCTTGCCGGTCACGTCATAGACGACCGCGTCCGCCGGCCAGTTCCGCTCGCCGGGCTTGAGTACCGCGGTGATCGTCTTGCCCAGCACCACGATGGTCGCCGGCCGGGCCGCCTTGCCCGTGCCGTCGAACAGCCGCCCGCCGACCAGCACGAACGAACCCTTGGGCGTGTTATAATCCTTGGGCACGGGGATGCGCAGCACGTCGTCCGAGGTGGGCACCGACGGCGGCAGCACCGCGGACCGGTCGTAGATCGGCCGCGCCTCCGGCCCGTTGTCCTGCTTGTTCTGCGCCACGGCGGGCGCGGCGGTGAGCGCGCTGGCGAGCAGCAATCCGCAAATCGTCTTCTTCATCGTCACTAACCCCTCTTTGAATATGCCGCGCGGCTCAGCGCGCCTTTTGCTTCGCGATCCAGATGTCGAGCTGCCGCTCGAGCTCGTCGAGCGGCATCTGCGCCCGGCCGATGATGGTGTCGTGGTAACCCCGGATATTGAACTTGCTGCCGAGCGCCGTCTCCGCCTTCTTCCGCAGCTTCTCCATCTGGATCATGCCGATCTTGTAGCCCGTCGCCTGGCCCGGCATGATGATGTAGCGCCTCACCTCGGACTGGATCTGGCCGAGCGCGGCGGGCGAATTGTCGGTGAAATATTTGACCGCCTGATCCTCGGTCCAGCCCTTGGAGTGCAGGCCGGTATCCACCACCAGCCGGATCGCGCGCCAGATCTCGGTCGTCAGCCGGCCGAAGTCCGAATAGGGATCCTTGTACGCTCCGATCTCCTTCGCGAACTTCTCGGAATAGAGACCCCAGCCCTCTTGGAAGGCGTTGATATAGAGATATTTCCGGAACTCGGGGATGTCGGTCAGTTCGCGCGAGATCGCGAAGTTCATGTGATGACCCGGCAAAGCCTCGTGATAGGTGATCACCTCCAGCTGGGGCTTGGGCACGGCGCGCATGTCCGACAGGTGCGAATAGAACACGCCTGGCCGGGATCCGTCCGGCGTGGAGAAATAATAATGCTGCGCCGCGCCGGGGATCTCGCGATAGGGCTCGACGCGCTTCACGACGACATCCGCCTTGGGCAGGATGCCGAAATATTTGGGCAGCCGCGCCTTCATGAACGCGACATAGCGGGTGGCGTCGTCGAGATATTGCTGACGGCCCGCATCGGTATCCGGATAATAAAATTGCGCATCCTCGCGCACGAACTTGAAAAAGTCCTGCAAGCTGCCCTTGAAGCCGACCTTCTGCTTGATCGCCTCCATCTCGCCCTTGATCCGCGCGACCTCGTCCAGTCCGATCTGGTGAACTTGCTCGGCGGTGAGATCGGTGGTGGTCGAACTGCGCAGCATCATGTCGTAGAATGGTTTGCCGTTCGGATTCTTGCCGACGCCGGTGGCGACCGCATCGGCCCTGGGCAGCTCGGATTCGAACCAGGCGATCAGTTGGTCGTAGACCGGCTTCCATTGCTCGAGCAGCGCCTTCTTCGCCGCCGCGCGATAGGCGTCGGCCTTGGCGGCGTCGATCTTGCCGGCCTTCACCAGTGCGTCGATCTTGGCGTTGGCGTCCTTCCACACCGCATTGTCGCCCTCGCCGGCGAAGGGCGCTCCGCTGTTCAGCGCCTTCGCCTGCGGGATCATCATCTCGTAGGAGAAGCGCGGCACGCGCGAACCCGCCGCCGCGTTGAGCTTCGCGATCTCGAGCTGCTGCGACAGCGCGCGCGCGATGCCGCCGATCCGCGCGACATAGGCGTCCATGTCCGACGGTTCGTCGACACGATGAACCTGCATCAGAAATTGCGGCATCCGCGTGTGCGGACCGTACATCTGCTGGAAGACGTAACCGTTGCGGTTGAACTTCGCGAGCGCCGCGGCTTCCTCGTACTGATAGATCCACAGGTCATAGGAAAGCTTCGCATCCTGCGGCAGTTTCGCGCGGTCGAAGGTCGCCTTCATCTCCTCGACCTCAAGCCGCATCCGTTCGAGCTGCCGCGCGGCGGCCGCCTCGGACATGTCGTCGATCTTGTCGTAATCCTTCTTCTCGCCGGCATAGGAGCGCGCCATCGGGCTGGCAGCCAGCTGCGCCTCGTATTTCGTGTTGAGCCACGCATTGAGCCGTGCGGTCTCGGCGTCCACCGCCGCCGGCGCAGCCGGCGCGGGGCTTTGCGCCAGCACGGCAGCTGGCGCGGCCGACAGCAGCGTTCCGGCCATGAGCAAAGCAAGCATCTTCATTCCATTGTCTCCCTGGGCCTCGCGCCGGGGGCGCGGGTCATTTCTTCTCGGTCTTCTCCAGCGTCCGCGCCTCTTCCGCCACATAGCCGCGGATCTGTTCGGCCTGGTCGGGCGTGATCCAGCGCGAGAAGCTCACCATGCCGCTGGCGGTCAGCGCGCCGTCGATCACGACGCTCTTCCAGATGTCCCTGTCGGCCAGTGCGTTCGCCCGGCGCAGATCGGGCGCGGCGACGCCCTCGTGGCAGCGCGCGCAATATTCGCCGTAGGTGAGGCCGCCCGCCGCAACCATCGCTGCGGGGAAAAGCTGCGCCGGCGGATTGGCGGGCGGCAGCGTGAGATCATATTCGGGCATGGCTCCCTTGCCGCCCAGCTTGAAGACGAACAGCCGTCCGTTGGGCTGGCGGAAGCGCGGGCGGTTGGCATCCTGAATGCCCATCGCGCCGCCGCCCTTGCCGACGACCACCGCGATATATTGCACGCCGTCTATGCTGTAGCTGACCGGCCCGGCCATGATCCCGGCAGGCTGCTTGAAGGTCCACAGCTTCGCGCCGTCCTTCGCGCGGAAGGCGGTAAATTCGCCATGCGCGTTGCCCGTGAAGACGAGATCGCCTGCGGTGGCGACGGTGCCGCCGTTGATCATCTCGGGCTGGGGCACGCGCCAGACCTCGCGCTGCCGGATCGGATCCCAGGCGACGAGCGCGCCGGTGCCCATCGGCTCGGCGGGATTGCCGCCGATCTGCGCGCCGATGTTCAGATGGCCGGGCTTGTATTTGAATGCCTTGTCCTGCGCGAAGGTCAGGCTCCACTGGACCGTGGGGATATAGACCAGCCCGGTCCGCGGACTGTAGGACATGGGCTGCCAGTTGTGCCCGCCGACCGAGGAGGGCTCGATTATCTTCACGCCCTCCTCATAATAGGCGTTGGCGCTCATCACTGGCCGGCCGGTCTTCATGTCGACGCTCTCCACCCAGCTCTGCTTCGCGAAGGGCTTGGCGGACAGGAGCTTTCCGTTCTCGCGGTCGAGCACGTAGAAGAAGCCGTTCTTGGGCGCCTGCATCAACACCTTGCGCGCCTTGCCCTCGATCGGGAGCGTGGCGAGCATGATCTGCTGGGTGTTGGTATAGTCCCAGCTGTCGCCGGGCGACGCCTGATAATGCCATTTGTAGCGGCCGGTGTCGGCATCCACCGCCACGATCGAGGAGAGGAAGAGATTGTCGCCCTTGCCGTCCGAGCGGACCTTGCGGTTCCAGGGTGAGCCGTTGCCGACGCCGATCAGCACCTGATCATAGTCGGGGTCGTAGACCAGCGAGTCCCAGGCGGTGCCCCCGCCGCCCATTTCCCACCAGCGGCCGAACCAGGTTTTTGCGGCCATCGTCATGGCGGAGTCGGAGGCGGCGCGGTCCGCGCCCTTCGACGGGTCGCCGGGCACGGTGTAGAAGCGCCAGGCTTGTTTGCCCGTCTCGGTGTCGTAGGCGGTCACGAAGCCGCGCACGCCGAGTTCGCCGCCGCCATTGCCGATGATCACCTTGTCCTTGAAGATGCGCGGCGCGCCGGTGATCACATAGGGCTTGGACTTGTCGACGGTGAGCACCGACCAAAGCTGCTTGCCGGTCTTGGCGTCGATCGCGATCAGGCGGCCGTCGATGGTGCCGACATAGACCTTGCCCTTCCACACTGCGACGCCGCGGTTGACGACGTCGCAGCAGGATTTGATGGCGTCCTCGCCGGGCACTTCGGGATCGAAGCGCCACAGTTCCTTTCCCGTACGTCCGTCGATCGCATAGACGCGGGACCAGGCGGTGGAGACATAGAGGACGCCGTCGACGACGATCGGGGTCGCTTCCTGGCCGCGATTGGTGTCGAACTCGAACGACCAGTCGAGGCCGAGCTGGCCGACATTGCTCGCGTTGATCTGGTCGAGCGCGCTGTAGCGCTGTTCCTCGAAGGTGCCGCCATGCGTCATCCAGTTGGCCGGATCCTGGGCGGCGGCGAGCAGCCGCGCCTGATCGACTGCGGCCGGGCCGTCCGGGACCATGCTGCACGCCTGCAACAGCAGCGCACACAAAGTCGGGCAGATACCAAATCTTTTCATGCTCACGCTGAAATGCTCCCCTGGTCGGCCGCCTTGCCGGCGCCATTGTTTCGTTGGCGGGCATCTGAAATCATTCGCGCGGGGTTCGGCAAACAACAAATGCTGGCGCACAGAGTAAGCAATTCTGATCCTTTCCGTCACGGAAGCCGCGCACATCCCGTGCATCGGGTGAGATCATCTATTTCGCGTAGAAGGCCGGTATCCTGCCCGAGAGCGACATCATCAATTCCAGCGGGGTCGATCCCGTCCAGCGCGCCCAGTCGTCCAGCGTGATGTCCGGTCCGATGATCGTCGCGCGATCGAACAGCGCAGGGTCAGCGCCGCCGGCGTCGATCATCAGATGCTCCAGCGTGAAGGCGGTCACTGGCACGCGCGCGCCGTTCATGATGATTTCGGGCGACGTGCCGGGGACCGCCTTGCGCAACCCGTCGCCCAGACCGATGGCGACGCTGGCCGGGCTCTTCACCGTCCCGCCCGCATAGCCGCCCGACGAGGCGGCCGCCTGGGCGCGGACGACCGCGGCGGAGAGCGAGCGGATCAGCGGGCGAAAATCGCGCGCGGGGCCGACGCCCGCGTCGAGCGGCGTCAGTCCATAGAGTGCATGGCCGACGCAGACCGCGTTGGTGGCGTCCGGCAATTCGGCGAGCACGCCCGAGGAGCCCCAGACCTGGGTGACGGGCACCTCGATCCTTGTCTCGGCCAGATCGGCGAGGAGCTGCTGAAAGCGGGCATAGCGTTCCAGGGCCCAGGCCTTGCCGTCTGCCGTGCCGAAGGGGAGGTGCGTGTAGACGCCGCGCAGATCGAGCGCGGGGCTGTCCGCGATGCGCCGGATGAGGGGGAGTGCGTCGGCCACCGGCACGCCCAGCCGGCCGAGACCGGAATCGACCTTCACCCAGACCGGCGCGCGCGTGCCCAGTGCGTCGGCCGCCTGCTCCGCCGCGGCGATCGAACGCTCCTCGAACACCGTGGGCTGGAGGTCGTAGGCGAGGAAGGCGGGCATATGCTGCGGCTCCGCGCCGCCGAACAGCAGGATTTCGGCGTCGATCCCCGCCTGGCGAATTTCCACAGCCTCGTCGAAATTGCCGGTCCACAGCTTGCGCACGCCTGCATCCACGAGCGCGCCGCTGATCTCCACCGCGCCGAAGCCATAGGCATTCGCCTTGATCGACGCGATGATTTCGCGCTCGCCCGCCAGATCGCGGACCAGATCGAGATTGTGGCGCAACGCCGACAGGTCGATGTCGAGCGTGGCGGAGCGAAGCGACTGGCTCATGCGATATCCTTCAGATGCGGAGGCGCGTCGGCGTCCTGCTCATGGACCTCGACCAGTCCGCGGCCGACATGGCTGCGGCGATAGCCGTAGAGGAAGTAGATGATCAGCCCGAGCCCGCCCCAGATGGGCAGCACGAGCTGGGCGTCGACGGGCAGGTTTGCGAACAGGAACAGGCACCCGCCGATCGCCGCGGGCGCGACGATCCAGATCAGCGGCGCGCGGAACGGCCGCTTCCGGTTCGGCTCGCGGATTCGCATCACCAGCACGGCGATCGCGACCATGAAAAAGGCGAACAGCGTGCCGGAATTGGAGATGTCCGCCAACTGGCCGATCGGCAGCACCGCCGCCACGGTCGCCACGAACACGCCGGTGACCATCGTCACGATATGCGGCGTGCCGAAGCGCGGATGGATGCGCGCGAGCTTCTCGGGCAGCAGACCATCCCGCGCCATCACGAAGAAGATTCGTGTCTGGCCATACATCATCATCAGCACGACTGAAGGCAGCGCGAGATTGGCGATCAGGCCGATCGCATTGCCCATGACTGGCCAGTTGATCGCGCGCAGCACATGCGCCAACGCCTCGTTCGAACAGACCAGCGCCTCGCGGTTGGAGGGGAGCAGGCAGGCCTCGACGAAGCCGGCCGAGCCCGGCATCACCGCCGCGCCGTCCGGCCCCGACACCGGCTGCGCGCCGATCGCGCCGATCGCGCCGACGGCCACCGCCACATAGAAGATCGTGCAGATCGCGAGGCTGCCGATGAGCGCCAGCGGCACGTTGCGCTGCGGGTTCTTGGTTTCCTCCGCAGCAGTGGAGACCGCGTCGAAACCGATATAAGCGAAGAAGATCGAGGCCGCGGCGCCGACGATGCCGATGCCATGCGTCTCCCCCGTGCCGAACCAGCCATTGGGCGCGAAGGGCGAGAAATTGCCGGTGTCGAGCACGGGAATGGTGAGCGCGACAAAGGCGGTGAGCGCGGCGATCTTCACCACGACGAAGATGGCGTTGAAGCGGGCGCTCTCGCGCGTGCCGAGCACCAGCAGCCCGGTGACCGCCAGCGCGATCAGGAAGGCGGGCAGATTGATCACGCCATGGGTGAGGTCCGGGCTGGGCAGCATGCCGTTCATCGACCAGACCGGCCCGCGCGACAGCGCCTGGGGCAGGGAAATGCCGGTGACGCTTTCCACCAGCCCCATGAAATAGCCGGACCAGCCGACCGAGACCGCGCTGGCCGATACCGCATATTCGAGCACCAGCGCCCAGCCCACCATCCAGGCGAGCAGTTCGCCGATCACCGCATAGCTATAGGTATAGGCCGAGCCCGAAACCGGGACCATCGCCGCAAGTTCCGAATAGCAGAGCGCGGCGAGCGCGCAAATGACGCCCGCGATGACGAAGCTGACCAGCATGCCCGGCCCCGCCTTTTGCGAGGCGGCGGCGGTGAGCACGAAGATGCCGGTGCCGATGGTGGCGCCAACGCCGAGCAGGATGAGCTGGCCCAGGCCGAGGCTGCGGATCAGCGCCCTTTTCTCGGCGGTGCGGATGATCGCATCGACCGGCTTGATGCGCCCGAAAATCATGCTGGCGTCCCCCTCTGATACGGCTTGGCGGACGCACGCGGACGGCAGAGCGCGACATCCCTTCGCGGAAGCGCGATCCCGGCTTGCCCCGGTGTCACATCAATTTATAGTCGCTCTTGTCCCGCCAGTTCCTCCAGAATTTTCGGGGGTTCCGCAAACCACTATTCTTAGGCCTGAGGAACAGATGTCCTAATGTTGCGAGAGACGCCCAATCTCGACTGGCTGCGCGTGTTCACCGAAACCGCCGCGACCGAAAGCTTCGCACTGGCGGCCCTGCGGCTGGGCGTGACGCCCGGCGCGGTGAGCCAGCGGATCAAGGCGCTGGAATCCTTCCTTCAGATCAACCTGTTCGAGCGTTATCCCCGCGGCGTGAAGCTGACCGAGGCGGGCAAACGCTATGCCCAGCGTCTGACGCCCGCGTTGGAGCAGATCATCGCGGCCACGCGCGAGGTGACCTCCAGCGGCAGCAACAAGACCGTGCGCATCACGATCCTGCCCGCGCTCGCGCAGCTCTGGCTCGGCCCGAAGATGGAGCATTTCCACACGCTGGACACCGGCGCGAATGTCGAGATCTGGGCCGATCCCGCGATCATCGACCTGCGCACCTCGAATTTCGACATCGCGATCCGCTGGGGCCGCCCGCCTTTCCCCGGCCTCGACCAGACCGAATTGTTCTTCGACGAGATCGTGCCGGTGGCCAGCCCCAAGCTTATGGAAACCGCCGAGGTGGACGAACGCGGCCTGCCGGTGGGCGCACCGCTGATGGTTGATCTCTACTGGCAGCATGATTTCACCGACTGGCTCGGTCGCACCGGCCAGACCGAACCGCCCACGCTCAACACGCAGACCTTCTCGCTTTATTCGATGACGGTGGAGGCCACGCTGCAGGGGCGCGGCTTCATGATGGGGCATACGTCGCTGGTGGGCGACCTGATCGCGGATGGACGGCTGGTCGCGCTCTCCGAACGCCGTGTGCCCTCAAGCAACCAATTCTACCTGCTGACCAAGTCTGCCACGCCGCTGTCGGACGCGGCGCAGAACTTCGTCAACTGGCTGGTCGAACAGGCCCAGCCCAGTCAGGCGCAAGCACAGGCGGAATTGGACGGCTAGAGCGATTTCGAGGCAGATGGAATCATCTGCCGGCTGGGAGCCGCAGGCCCGCAAAGCTAAATCACAGAAAACAGAGGAAAATTCAGAGCGGATCCGGTTCGGACTGAACCGGATCCGCTCTGTTGGGCGACAGCCTTACCCGATGCCGTGCCCGTGTTCGGGTTCACGGCTTTGGGAGACTCAATCGCGAATGAAGTGCAGCGTGTCGAAGCGCTTGCGGAACGCGGTGGCGCGTACGGCGGTCGCGGCTGCGTCGTTGCCGGTCAGGCCCGCCACGATCAGGTCGGCGAGTTCGGGCATGTCGGTCGCGGTCATGCCCCAGCGGACGATCTCGGGCGTACCGAGGCGGAGGCCGTTGAAATCGCCCTCGACCGGATCGATCGGCAGGCCGATGCCCGAGGTGAGGATATTGGCCTCGCGCAGCTTCTTGGCCGCGGTGTGGCCGCCGCCGAAGGAGGCGGCCTCGACAACGAGCTGCTGCGACTCCGTGAAGCCGCGCGCCTTGCCGAACACGGGAATGCCGCGCTCGTCCAGACTGCGCGCCAGCGCCTGGGCGCTCTCGCGCATTTCCTTGGCATAGGCGGGCCCGTAAGCCTTCCAGTCGAGCAGCGCGAGCGCGAGCGACGCGGTTTTGGCGGCATCGAAGTTCGCGGTAAGTCCCGGGTAGGCGATCGCCTCGATCCGCTCGGCCAGCGCGGCGTCGTTGGTCACCAGCAGGCCGGAGGGCGGTCCGCCGAGGCTCTTATAGGCGCTGCAGCCGAGCAGATGCGCGCCTTCCTCGAGCGGCTGCTGCCACTCATGGCCGACGATCATGCCGCAGATATGCGCGGCGTCGAACAGCACATAGGCGCCGACCTCGTCCGCGATGGCGCGGATTTCCTTGATCGGGTGCCGCCACAGATTGACGCTGCCGCCGATGGTGATGAGCTTGGGCTTCACGTGACGCGCGAGGTCCGCCAGCGCGGCGACGTCGACGGTGTAATTGTCGGCATCGATGGGCGCGCTGTGGACGTTCAGGCCGTAGAGGCCGGCCGCGCCCGGCATATGATGGGTGACGTGGCCGCCGATCGAGCCAGGCGGCGCGATGATGGAATCGCCGGGTTTGCAAGTGGCCATGAAGGCATAGAGATTGGCCATTGCACCCGAATTGACGCGGATTTCCGCATAGCGCGCGCCGAACATTTCGGCGGTCACTTCGGCGGCGAGGATCTCGATCTGCTCGATCGCCTCCAGCCCCATCTCGTATTTGTCGCCGGGATAACCGAGCGACGGGCGCGTGCCGATGCCGCTGGCGAGCAGCGCCTCGGCGCGCGGATTCATCGTATTGGTCGCGGGATTGAGATTGATGCAGCCGACATCGTGGATCTGGCGGTTCTCCTCGATCAGTTCGGCAAGGCGCGCATCGACTTGATCGACGCTGCTGCCCGCGATCGACGCTGCGACCGACTGAACGAGATTTTCACTACCCTCGCCAACCCAGGGGCGCCGTGCCAGCATCGTCATTATCTATCCTTCAATGAGGGCGCGGATGCGGCGCCGCCAAGGGCCGCACCCGTCAAGTCGTTTTGCGAAACCCGCCGAAATCAGGCGGCGATCTGCTCCAGCAGGCAATTGTCGGCGAGCGGGCGGATCGGCGTCAGGTCGCGGTGATGCTGGTGATCGGCACGGTCGGTCTTGGTCAGCGCGTTGGCGACCGGGTTCGCGATCATCGAGAAGATGCTGCGGTTCCAGGGCGACATGTTGGGCGGCGAACCGTGCAGCATGCAGTCACCGAAGATAAGCGCAGTGCCGGCCTTGCCGGTGATCGACTGGAGATCGCAGGTTTCGGAAACCCGGCGGACATCCTTCTCCTCGATCACCCAGAGCGGCCAGCTGGTGGACACGGTATCGTGCCACGTGCCGAGATGGCCGAACTTCTGCGAGCCCTTGAAGAAATGGAGCGGGCCGTTGAACTCGTTCACATCGTCGAGGAAGATGTGGAGGTTGAGCGCCAGCGGCTCGGGCACGCCATCCTCGTGATGGTGCGTCGAGAAATCCTGGTGCCACTGCCACTGCTCGCCGTTGAACGCGGCCTTCACATTGATCTTGGCCTGCTGGACGTAGAGGTCGTCACCGCGCAGCTGCTGCGCGGGCTCGATCAGGCGCGGGTGACGCACGACCTTCGCGAAGGTCTCGTCACGCAGATGAAGGCCGGTCGCCATGCGGACGACGTTGCTCTTCTTCTCGCGGATGTTGGTGGGAACGTCCTGCGCGAACACGCGGTCCGCCGCGGCGCGGATCTCCGCAACCTCCTCGGCCGAGAACAGCTCGGGAAGAATGAGAAATCCGTTCTGCTGGAATTCCTCGATGCGTTCCTGTGAAAGTTTCATGCTCTGCTCCTGTCGGTCATCCGCGACCGTCTTCTCGTCAATGCCGATCCGCGAATTCGCGGCACCGGCTGCAATCACCCGCTTCCTTTCCTAAAATCCGCTATCCGCATCAAACCAGAAATGTTGGGGTTATAAATCAGAATTTCTATCTCTTCTTGGGCTGCGATATTTGCGGAACGACCTTGATTTGACATAGCTCAGACTATAGCCACTCTATCACCAGAGTTGATGTAGCCCCCACCATTCCAGGCGAGCGGCATGGGATTCTATGCCTCAGCCGCAGTTTTTCTCTTTTATGACGAGTGACGCGAATGACCGGCGAGACCCAGTTTATTGATCGTGTGCGCGAGACCTTGGCCGGTATCGAAGCGGCTGGGCTGACCAAGCCGGAGCGGGTGCTGCTCTCCGCGCAGGGCCCGGAGATCACCGTCGCGCGCACCGATGGCGGCACCGCGGACGCGATCAATTTCTGCGCCAACAACTATCTCGGGCTCGCCTCCGATCCGCGGATCGTCGCCGCGGCGGCAGCGGCGATGCAAAGCTGGGGCTCGGGCGCGGCGGCGGCGCGGTTCATCTGCGGAACGCAGGGCATCCACAAGGAGCTGGAAGCCGCGCTCGCCGGCTACCTTGGCTTCGGGGACGCGATCCTGTTCGCCGCGTGCTTCGACGCGAACGGCGCGGTGTTCGAACCGCTGTTCGAGGAGCAGGACGCGATCGTGTCCGACGCGCTCAACCATGCCTCGATCATTGACGGCATCCGGCTGAGCAAGGCCAAGCGCTACCGCTTCGCGCCCGGCGACACGGCCGATCTGGAGCGGCAGCTCGAGGCCGCCCGGGCGGAGGGCGCGCGCACCATCGTGATTGCCACCGACGGCGTGTTCTCGATGGACGGCCACATCGCCGATCTGCCCGCGATCACCGCGCTCGCCGACCGCTATGGCGCGCTGGTGATGGTCGATGACTGCCACGCGACCGGACATCTGGGGCCGGAGGGGCGCGGGACGCCCGCGCTGCTTGGAGTGGACGGCCGGATCGACATATTGACGGGCACCTTCGGCAAGACGCTGGGCGGCGGCCTGGGTGGTTTCATCTGCGCGGCGCGCGAGGTCGTCGCTTTGCTGCGCCAGCGCGCGCGGCCCTATCTGTTTTCCAACAGCCTTTCGCCCGCCACGTGCGGCGCTGCGCTGGAGGCGATCCGCATCGCGCGCTCGGCGGAGGGCGAGGCGCTGCGCCGGCAACTCGCCGCAAACCGCAAGCAGTTCCGCGAAGGCATGACGGCTGCGGGCTTCAACCTCGCGCCGGGCGAGACGCCCATCATCCCCGTGCTGCTGGGTGACGACCGCATGGCGCAGGAGATGGCGGCACGGCTGCTGGAGGCGGGCATCTACGTCACTGGCTTTTCCTATCCGGTGGTGCCCAAGGGCAAGGCGCGCATCCGCGTCCAGCTCTGCGCGAAGCACAGCCCGGAGCAGATCACACAGGCCATCGGGACGTTCGTGCGCGTGCGCGACGCCATGGCCGCCGAGGGGAGCCGATGACGATGGCGGACGATTTCACGGGGCAGGCGGTGCTGGTGACCGGCGGCGCGAGCGGGCTCGGGCGCGCGATCGCGCGCGCCTTTGCCGAGGCGGGCGCGAAGGTCGCGGTGGCCGACCGCAACAGCGAGGCCGCTGCGCACGAGGTGGAGCATCTCCGCACGATGGGCTGCGAGGCCCTTGCGATCGACGTGGACGTGACGGATTCCGCACAGGTGCAGGCCATGATCGACCGGACCGTCGAGACGTTCGGCGGGCTGGACGTGCTCGTCCACAGCGCGGGAGTCGGCGTGGAGCGGCGCTTCCTCGACACCACCGACGAGGAATGGCGGCGGATCATCGACATCGATCTGAGCGGCAGCTTCTATTGCATGCGCGCCGCGGGGCGGGTGATGGCCGCGAAGGGCTATGGCAGGATCGTCCTGCTCTCCTCCACCGCGGGGATGCGCGGCGGGACCGCGCGCGCGGCCTATGGCGCGGCGAAGAGTGGCGTGATCAACCTGACACAGGTGCTCGCGGTGGAGTTGGCCGAGCAGAGCGTGACGGTGAACGCGCTCGCCCCCGGGGCGATCGAGACCGAACTGGTCCAGCGGATGCACTCGCCTGAGACGCGCAAGAATTATCGCCGCGCGGTCCCGATGGACCGCTACGGCACGCCCGAAGAGGTGGCGCACGCCGCGCTCTATCTGGCAAGCCCGGGGGCCAGCTATGTGACGGGGCATATCCTGGCGGTGGATGGCGGATTTCTGGCTGCGGGCCTGCTCAACAAGCCGAACGACACTTAGGACATCTGGCGCTCGACCCCAGCTTTATTGCGTTGTCTCGCGCCGGCATGGTCACCCATTACGGCGCGACAAGGGAGACGCATGATGACCGATTTCTCACGCAGGCAAATGGTGGGCGCCACGCTGGCGGCGGCGGCCGCGCCTTATATCAGCCGGCCGGTGCAGGCCCAGACGTCGGCCTATCCGCCGCGCGCCTATCCCAAGCAGGTGGTCGATCTGGTCAACCAGTCACTCGTGATCGACATGCTCCATCCGATCAAGATCGCCGAGAAGCCGGAACCGATGACCGAGAAGCTGGCGGCGGAATTCCGCTCCAGCGGCATCACCGCGATACACCACGCGAATGGCATCGGTGGTCCCGACGCGCGCGACATGGTGCTGACCTTCTACATGATGTGGACCCATTATATCGCGGTGAACAGCCATGTGCTGACCGGTGTGAGCAAGATGGCCGACATTCTGCGCGCCAAGCGCGATGGCAAGGTGGCGGTGATCATCGGCGTGCAGAATGCCGACCATTTCCGGAAGAAGGAGGATGTGCAGACCTTCTATGATGTCGGCCAGCGGGTCTCCCAGCTCACCTACAACAGCCAGAACCGCCTCGGTTCGGGATCGACCGAGCGGGCCGATGGCGGCCTGACCGACTATGGTGCGGTGATCATCGAGGAGATGCACAAGGTGGGCATGCTGGTGGACGTGTCGCATTGCGGCGACCGCACCACGCTCGACGCGATCGCCGCCTCCAGCAAGCCGATCGCGATCACCCACAGCAATTGCCGTTCGCTCACCAACCATCCCCGGCTCAAAACCGACGAGGCGATCAAGGCCTGTGCGGCCAAGGGCGGCGTGATGGGCATTGCGGGCGTCCGCAACTTCGTGAGCAGCACGGAGCCGACGACGATCAAGCAGCTGGTCGACCATTTCGACTATGCGGTGAAACTGATCGGCATGGACCATGTCGGGCTGGGCAGCGACCTCGACATGCACGGCTATGACGACATGCCCGCCGAGCTGCGCAAGGCGATGAAGGAGATCACCGGCCCCAAATATCTGTGGCGCGACAAGATCGACACCGATGGGTTCGACCATCCGCGCCGGGTCTACGACCTGACCGAGGAACTGATGCGCCGCCGCTATTCCAAGGACAATATCAAGGCGATCCTCGGTGGCAATTTCGCACGGCTGCTGACCGCGACCTGGGGCGGCTGAGGGGCGGCTTTAGCCCCTCAGTCATCGCAGATCCCTCAGATCGATGCGAGCATGTGGAGGAATTCCACATGCCCCATCGTGGCATCGACCAGGCCCGCTGCCTTGGGATTGACCGAGTCGATCAGATAGAATTCGTCGGGCGCGTGCGCCGCGCCGCCATAGCCCAGGCCGAAGCGGCCGACCGGCACCGAGACCGGCGGCTGGGTGAAGGTGCCGCCCGGCCAGCTTCCCGCCAGGCGCGGGCTGAGACTGGGGCGCACGCCCAGCTTGCGGTAGGTCGCCACTTCGGCGCGGGTGAGCGAACTGGTCTCGCTGGTCTCGGTCGGGTCGTAACCGCCGCTGACGTTCATTTCGATATCCTTGAAGCCGCGCTTGTCGAGATGCGCGCGCAGCTTGCCGATGGCCTCGGTGCGCGTCTGGTTCGGCACGAGCCGCAGATCGAGCTTCGCGACCGCACGGCCCGGCAGGACGGTCTTGCCGCCCGGCCCGGTATAGCCCGCGACCAGGCCCTCGATATTGACCGTGGGCTCCTGCATCAGGCGGATCATCGCGTCTTCGTAGGACAGGTTGTCGATCCAGTGGGTGAAGCTCATCGCCTCCTTGATCTGCGCCTCGCTCGAATATTTGGTGGCCTCGCGGATCAGCGACTTCTCGCGGTCGGTCAGCGGGCGGACATTCTCGAACCACCCGTCGATCGCGGGCGTGTTGCCGTCCGGCGTGACCAAGGTCTGGAGCGCCTGGACGAGCCGCCAAGCGGGGGAGTCGAGCGCGGCTTTCAGGCTGGAATGCACGTCCTTGCGCGGACCGCGGCCCCATTTCTCGCCGCTGGCGACGAGTTCCAGCTCGATGATGCCCTTGGCGCCCAGCTCGATCACGGCATTGCCCTCCAGATCCGCCATGGCTGTGGGCATCATGATCCCTTCGCACCGCTTGAGCGCGGAAAGCACCTTCGGCGTGGTCGCGAGTTCGCGGAAGTTCGGCGAGCCGATCTCTTCCTCGCCTTCGCAAAGCAATACGAGGTTGACGGGCAGCTTGCGGCCCGCCGCGCGGATCGCATGGAGTGCGGCGAGGAAAGTCGCTTCCGGCCCCTTGTGGTTGGCGGTGCCGCGCCCGATCAGCACCGAGCCAAGCCCCTTGCGCTCCACCAGCCGGCTCTCGAGCGGCGGCGAGGTCCATTCGGCGGCGTCATATTGTTTCACGTCGTACATGAAGTAGAGGCCCAGCGTGCGCTTTGCGCCGGCATCGAGTGTGCCGAGCACGCCGGGATGGCCCTTGGTGGGCACGACTTCCGCGGTCTGGAAACCGGCCTGTTTGATCAGCTCGGCCATATAGGCCGCGCCCTCGGGCATGTTCTTGTTCTCGGCGGCGATCGAATCCAGTGCCACCCAGTCGCGGATGCGCTTGACCGACGCTTCCTTGCCGGCCTCCGCCGCCTTGCGCACATCGGCAAAGCCGCTCTTCTGCGCAAGCGCGCCGAACGGGCTCATCAGAGCGGTTCCCGCCCCCAGCATGGCCGCGCCGCGGATGAGGTCGCGGCGGTTGAACTGATCCATCGTGCTGAATGTCATGCTGCTCGTCCCCGTAAAGATTATCGTCTTTTGTCTCGCCACTGGGGGCGAGCGCAACGCGTAAAGCCTAAGGCTTAGGCTTAGCTCTTCTATTTCCAGACGGTCTCGGCGATGCGCCGGTGATTGCCGCCGAAGAGCTTGCCCAGCGTCTCCCGGCTATATCCGCGATCGAGCATGAACCGTGCGATGTCAGGCAGCCGTTCGGGCTCGACCATCTCCGCGCCGAGCGGAAAAATGTCCGGCGGAAAGGTCACTGGATCGGCGGAGATATAGTGGTTCAGCTCGTCCATATCGAAGACATAGTCCAGCGCGATGCCGACATGATCGTCGCCCACCAGATCGAGCATATGCTCGACATGCGCGGCATAGGCTGCGGTGGTGGCGTCGTTGTCGCCGAGAAACGGACCGAAGCCGTTGATGCCGATCACTCCGCCCCGCTCGGCGCAGGCGCGGATCAGGTCGTCGGGGATGTTGCGCGGATGATCGTGCACCACGCGCGCGTTCGAATGCGAGAAGATCATGGGCAACGCCGAGGCGTCGATCATCTCGCGCGCGGTGCGACAGCCGCAATGGCTGCCGCACACGACCATGCCGACCCGGTTCATCTCCGCGATCACGCTGCGTCCGAAATCGGTCAGCCCTTCATCCGCCTCCATGCAGCCGCCGCCGGCGGCATTGGCGGTGTTGTAGGTCCCCAGCATCCAGCGGACGCCGCGCGCGTAGAAATGCTCGACCCTGCCGATATCGCCGTCCAGCGCGGTCATGCTTTCGAGATCGAAGCAGATGCCGAGCCTGCCGCTCGCCTGAGCAGCATCGAGATCGGCGGCCGTCTTCACCAGCATCAGCGTATCGGGGTGTTCCGCCACCCAGTTCTGAACGCTGTCCAGCATGGCGTCGGCAAGGTCCCCGCCGAACGTGCCGAACGCCGCATTGATGGTGACGACGGTCACGCCGGTCGCACGCATCCGCTCGAGTTGCGGCAGGAAGCGCCTGTCTTCCGGCCGCAGCGGCAGGCAGGCGTGATTGTCCCAGACGAGGCTGCCCGGCAGGATCTTCGAGAGCGGTGTCCGCATCATTTGCGCTACCAGATTTTGACGCGCTTGGACGGCTCGAGATACAGCTTGTCGCCGGGTTTGACATCGAACGCCTTATACCAGGCGTCGAGATTGCGGACGACCCAGGCGCGCTGCGTCGCGGGCGAATGGGTGTCGGTCAGCAGCTGCTGGCGGAGGTGCCCCTCGCGCTGCTTCACCCGCCAGAATTGCGCCCAGCCAAGGAAGAAGCGCTGATCGCCGGTATAGCCGTTGATCACCGGCGCCGGCTTGCCGCCAAGCGAACGCTGATAGGCGTCGTAAGCGATGGTGAGGCCGGCGAGATCGCCGATATTCTCTCCAAGGGTCAGCCGGCCGCTCATATGTTCGCCCGGCAACGGCTCATAGGCGTCGTACTGCGCGATCAGCGCCTTGCTCGCCTTCTCGAACGCTCTGAGATCCTCCGGCGTCCACCAGCTCTCAAGCAGCCCCTTTTCATTGAACTTGGAGCCGTTGTCGTCGAAATGATGACTGATCTCGTGCCCGGCGATCGCGCCGATCGCGCCGTAGTTCACGGCCGGATCGGCCTTGGGATCGAAGGACGGCGCCTGCAGGAACGCGGCCGGGAATGTTATTTCGAGCCGGTTCCAGCTCGCATTGGCGTTGACCGTCTGCGGAGAATAATACCAGTCGGATCGCTGCGTCGGCTTGTCGAGGCGGCCGATCGACCAGAGGAATTCGAAACGGTTCGACCGGACGACATTGCCGAAAAGATCGCCGTCCTTCACGTCCAGCCCGGCATAGTCGCGAAATGCGTCGGGATAGCCGACCCTGACCACGAAGCCTTTCAGCTTCTGCTGCGCCTTGGCCTTGGTGACCGGCTGCATCCAGTCGAGCCGGCCGATGCGATCGCCCATGACCGCCAGCAGATTGTTGGCGAGACCGGTCATCGACGCCTTGTATTCGGGCGGGAAGTAATGCTGCACATAAAGCTGGGCGACCTCGTCGCGCAGCATGCCGTTGACCAGCGCCGTGCCCTTCCGCCAGCGCGGCTCGCGCTCCGGCGTGCCGTTGATAACCTTGTCGTAAAAGGCGAAGCGCTCGGCCTCGACCGCGTCCGGCAAGGCCGGCGCGAGAGCCATCAGGCTGCGCACCGTCATCTGATCGCGCAACACCTCGACCGGTGCCTTGTCCATGATCCGGGCGATGCCGATCATTGCGCTCGGATGGCTGACGATCAGTTCGCTGACATTGGGAACCGCCGCCTTGATCACTGTCGGCATATCGAGCGTCGGCGTGGAGAATTGCGCGGTCTGGGCAAGCGTGAACTTGTTGTAGGTCTTCGTGACGTCGTTCGCTTCGACGCGCGTCCACTGAACCTTGGCGATCTCGGTCTCCATCTCCATCACCGCCTTGGCGCGGGCTTCGACATCGCTCTCGCCGGCAAGCGTCAGCACGCGCCCGAGATGCGCGACATAAGCCTCTCGCATCTTGGCGAACGCCGGCTTGTCCGAGAGATACATGTCGCGATCGGGCATGCCCGTGCCATCCTGCCAGATGCTCAGGATCATGCGCTTGGGCTGCCGGTCATCGGGCCATACCCACGGGAAATAAGGGCCGCTGATGCCCATCCGCATCGATTCCGCGAGCAGCGCCGAATAGCCCTTGCGGTCTTTCAGACCCTTGATCCGGGCGAGCCAGGGCTGAACCGGTTTCATGCCCAGCGCCTCGATCTTCGCGGTGTCCATATAGGCGGCATAGGCGCGGCCGAGCTTGCTCGACGGATCGTTCTGCGTACCCTGGATGATGCCGCGCAACCGCTCGCTCGTGAGGTCGCGCATGACAAGATACGATCCGTACATTGCCTTGTCGGCCGGCATCGGCGTGTTCTTCACCCAGCCGCCACCCGCATAAGCGTAGAAATCGTCGCCGGGCTTCACCGACCTGTCCATGCCGCTCTCGTCAAAGCCGAAGGCGCCGATTTCGGGCGTGGACTTGGCGGCCGCCGCGGGGTGCTGCGCATCCTGCGCGCCGAGCGGCGCGAGGCCCGCCATCGCGGTGCCGATGAGAAGGGCGGAGGTGAAGAAGCGGCGCATGAAAACCTCTCGGACTGAACGGACCAGGGCCGGCATTTGGCCGGGCCCGGATGAAACCGGACCCGGCCGCCCAACGGGTCACTGGGTTACGGAGACCACATTGTCGTTATGGTTGCGGTCGATATAGGTGAGGTACGGATCGACCCCGGCGTAGAGCGGCTTGCCCTTCGTCACGATCTTCACCTGCTGCTCGCCGGAGCGGATCGGAACTCGCTTCATCGAGAGCACATTCTGCCGGCCGAAGGCGAGGTTCGACGGATCCAGGCTGAACACGCCCACATCGATCGGTTCGTCGAGCGGCGCGGTCTTCTCGTTGCCCTTGCCGTCGGCATAGGCCTTGCCGCCATGCACGGTGACCGTCGTTTCATACTGGCCGTTGGCGAGCTGGCGGACCGTCGCCGTCTTCACGCGCAGATCATAGAGCGTGATGCGGTAGAACAGATCCTTGATCAGCTCCCGCTCCTGATCGTTGCGGGCGATGCCGAGCAGGCCGTTCACCATATCCACCGAGCGCGCGAACGGCGGCGGCTGGAAGCGGTATTTTTCGATGATGCTGCGCAGCACGCCGTTCACGCGGTCCTCGCCCAGGCGATCCTGGAGCAGATACATCACCACCGAACCCTTGTAATAGTGGATGTAACCCTGCTTCTTGACCAGCGCGAGCGGGCGTTCCTCCGCCTTTTCGGCACGGCGGCCCGACAGATAGTCGCTCTGCTCATATTGCAGGAAGCGACGCATCCCGTCATGGCCGTAGCGCTTCTTCATCACCATGATCCCGCCAAATTGCGACGGCGTCTCGGTGAGCACCTCCGCGCCCTCGACATCGCCCGGCATCACCTGGTGGAACCAGTATTGATGGCCATATTCATGCGCGGTGACGAAAGCGAGATAGTCGACATTCTTCGGGTTGCGGAAGTCGCCGGTGAAGCCGAACCGTTCCGAATAGCCCACCGTGCCCGGCGCCGAGTTCGCGGTGCCCGCATAGTCCGGGCGCTCGATCACGCGGAAATATTTATACTGATAGGGCCCCCAGTTCTTCTGATAATATTGGAGCGAGTCCTTCACCACGCCGAGCATGCGGTCGACGTTCATCGGGTGCTTGGGGTGGTAGTAGACGCTCAGCTTCACGCCATCGACGTCGATCGACTTGACCGCATAACGGCCCGACTGGATCGTGATGAAGTTCAGCGTCGGGATCGGCGACACGAACCGTGCGATGCGGCGGTTGCCCACCACCTTGTTCGACACTTCCTGACCGGTCGCGACCAGCGTCTGATCGGCGTCGGTCGATACCGTCACATCGGTATTGACCCGATCGACGCCGGCATAGCTGCGCATGACCGCCGCCTTGTCGTCGAGCGACGGCGTCGGCGTCTCTGGCGGAAGGCCGTATTTCTTGCGCAGCGTGGCGCCTTGCAGGAAATTGGCGCGGCTCATCCCCAGCGCCGGTGCGAAGCCGAGATTGGTGAGATAGGCGCCGTTCCTCGCGGGCTGGACGTCGATCTCCCAATATTGCTTGTTGGTAGGCAGCGACTTGATTCCGCGTTGTTCCATCACGGTGCGGAAGGTCAGCGTGCCGCTCGCGCCCGGCTGCAGCGGCCGTTCGAACCGATAGATCTTGTGAAGATTGTCGACATCGTCCGTCTGCAACTTCGCGCCGGGAACGGTCATCGACCTCACCTTCGTCATCCAGTCGGGCACGTTCATGCGGACGTGCAGCAGCTCGATCGGCTTATCCGTCTCGTTGACGAAGCGATATTCGCCGTCGAACTGCACCCAGCGCCGGGACGGACGCAGATCGACGTTGAGCTTGATGTCCTTCAGCGTCGGTTCGGGCTGGTCGAGATATTTGGCGTAGTCCTTTTCATATTGCGCGTTGTGCGCCTCCATCTTGTCCTTGTCGGGACGCGTGTTGAGCACGTTCATATTGTAGAAGAGGAACCCGCCGATGCCGGCGGTGGTCAGCACCGCGACCAACAGTAGCGCCAGCGGCACGCCGCGCAGGCGCAGCGGCAGCGTGCGCCACTGTGCGCCTAGCGTAGTGGTACCGCCACGGCGCCACATCAGATGGCCGATAACCACCAGGATCAGCGCGAACGCGGTCCAGTAGCCGCGCAGCCACCAGGCACTGGCAGCCATATAGTCGTCGCCATTCATCTCCGACAGCGCCATCGGCGCTTCGGCATAGTTGATCAGCGGATGATCGAGGCCGAGGCCGGCGAAAACCGTGGTCGACACCAGATAGATCAGCATCAGCCCCCAGCCGACGAACTTGTTGGGGCTGATCGCCTGAAGCACGATCGCCAGCACCGAGAGATGGATGACGTAAAGCGTGCTGGGAATGACGAACCAACTCAGCCACTGGCCGGGCTCGACATCGAGAACGCCGCGTGCAAGCTGATAACCCACCGCCTGGATCGTCACGACGATGACGCTGAGCGCGACCAGCACGCCGACCACGCCGGCCAGCTTGGAAACGAGGAAGATCCAGTTGGGAATCGGCGTCGAATCGATGATGTCACCGAAGCGCTTCTCACGCTCGCGCCACACCACCTCGCCGGAGAAATAGATTGCCATCAGCAGCGTGATCAGAAGCGACGCGCCGCGCACGGTGTCGATGATCGCATAGGTGCGCGGCCAGATCGGCACGTCGTACATGCGGCCGGCGAGGCTGAGCGTCAGGAACAGGTTGATCGAGCCGACCAGCGCCAGCACCCAGAAGGCCGGGCTCTTGAACACGAGCTTCATCTCGAGCAGCGTGCGCGTGATGAGCTGATGCCAGGCAGCACCTTCCGGCTTCGTATCGGGCAGGCGATCGACCAGCATCGGCTGGACCGCAGCGAGCTTCTTCGCCTTGGCCGCCTGGCGCTTGTATTTGCCCTTCGAAATGCCCCGGTCAGCGAAGCGGAAGCGGACGACCGCAAAGGCGACGATGGCGATGGAGATCGCGATCCACACCAGCCGGTGGCTGAGCAATATTCCGGTCAGTTCCAGCGACTGCGTGTTCTGCTGGATCGGTGTCAGATAACGGACGCCAAGACTATAGGCGACCGAACCGAACGGCTCGAAATAGGATGCGAACGACAGGTCTGGCAATTTGCGCAGCATCGCCGTCAGCGTGAAATACGCGAACATAAAGACGATGACGGTCAGGTAGCTATAGGTGACCGATCGCGTCCAGCAGGCCACGGCGAAAAAGATCGCGGAGGTGATCAGCAGGTTGGGCAGCGCTATGACGAAATAGGTGAAGGCATAGTCGCCCAGCCGGTTCGGCCCGATCAGCTCGGAATTGACCCATGGCATGAAAGTGCCGAGCCAGATCGCGAACGGCACCGCCAGAAACGCGACCGCGGCGCCGAAAAAGGCGCCGGTGAAACGGCCGAACAGATAGGGCAGCTTACCCACTTTGGTCGATCGGATGATCTGGCCGAAGCCGGTCTCGTCGTCGCGCACCACTACGTTGCCGACGAACGCGGTCGTCACGAACATGAAGAACATCGACATGGTCAGGGTGACCTGCGCAATGCCCACGGGCGAGTTGGTGAAGGTGTTGCCGCTGACCGGGCGGATCGACTCGACGGTCGTCCACCCGAAGGTCAGCAGGAAAAAGAGGATTGTGGCAGCCCAGAAGACCGGGTTGCGCAACTGGTAACGCGCCTCGAAGCGCGCGATCGTCGAGAACATCGGGCGTTCCTTTATGCGGCGGGTTGCGCGGCGGCGCGGCGCGATCGGACCAGCGTCGAGAGATAGACGTCCTCGAGACCGCCCTCGGCCTGGGTGAAGCCGTTGCCGGGATCCTGGTCAGACAGAATATGGACGATCGTACTGCCGGAAAGCAGCCGGGTGGAGATCACCTCATATTTGCCCTTTACTTCGTCGAGCTGATCGCGCGCGATCGTCTTGGCCCACACGGTGCCGCGGCTGCGCTGGATCAGGTCGGCCGGCGCACCCTGAAGCTGGATGCGGCCGGCGGCGAGCACGGCCATGCTGGGGCAGAGATCGGCGACGTCCTCGACGATATGGGTCGAGAGGATGACGACGACACTCTCGCCGATCTCGACGAGCAGATTGTAGAAGCGGTTGCGCTCCTCGGGGTCGAGGCCCGCGGTGGGCTCGTCCACGATGATCAGTTCGGGGTTGCCGATCAGGGCCTGGGCAATGCCGAAGCGCTGGCGCATGCCGCCCGAATAGCCTGCGACTGCCTTGTTGCGGTGGCTCCAGAGATTGGTCTGGTTGAGCAGCGTTTCGACGGTCGCCTTGCGGTCGGCCTTGGAGGTGATGCCCTTCAGCGACACCATGTGATCGAGCAGGTCATAGGCCGATACGCGCGGATAGACGCCAAAGTCCTGCGGCAGATAGCCGAGCGTCGAGCGCAACCGGGTCGGCTCCGCCAGCACATCGATGTCGCCGAATCGAATCGAGCCCGCGGTCGGCGTCTGCAGCGTGGCGATCGTACGCATCAGCGACGACTTGCCGGCGCCGTTCGGCCCCAGCAGCCCGAACATGCCCTTTCCGATCGAAATCGTGACGCCGTCGAGCGCGCGCGTCCCATTGGGGTAGACGTGCTCGACACCATTAAGCTGCAACAAGGCTCATCTCCTCAAAAAAACCGTTCTGGCGGGTTGACCGGGGCGCACCGATGCGCCAATCGAATTACCGACCAATGTGGTCAGTTACCGACCAATATGGACTGGTGCAAGAAATTTGTCTGCCGCTGGTCCGTTCGATGGCAAGGCGGACGGCGATGCCGAGACAGACCAAATCCGAGATTGACGACGAGATCATCGATTGCGCGGCGGGACTGTTCGCCCGGCACGGCTTCGCGCGCACATCGATCCAGCAGATCGCTGACGCGCTGAAATATTCGAAGGCCGGGCTGCTTCATCACTATCCCAGCAAGCAGGCGCTCTTCGACGCGGTGATGGCGAAGCACGAGATGCAGACCAGCGACCGGCTCGACCATGCCCGGACGTTCGCGCCGGGCATCGCCAGAGACCGCGAACTCATCGAAGGCGCAGTCGACTTCGCCTATCAATGGCCGGGCATGGCCGAGTTCGGCCATTATCTGTCGCGCGAACGCCTCGGCGAAAACCCGCGCCTGACAAAGCTGGGACTCGATCTTCTGGTGGTGCTGGGAATCGACCTGACCGATCCGGACATGGGGCGAATGACGCGCGCGTTCACGGGGCTGTCTGGTGCGAACTTCAGTGCCCGTCTTGCGGGGGCGATGGGCCTCCAGAAAGAATGGCGCGACCTGATCATCGCCGCGGCGATGGACACGCTGGGCCACCATATGGACACGCCCGCGAAGAATTGACGATCCCCGCGCACGCGAATCCGCAGCCCACCATGCGGCTGCGGATTCCGATCGTGCAAGACGGTCTCTGGTCATCCATTCTCCAATTCCGGATGCGGCGGACATTTCCGCCGTTTCCCTTTCCCGCGAACCCTGATGCGAAACGGACTGCATCAACTCGGCGTGAACGGGATTGATCATTCTTATATCGTATACTAAACACGATACTGCGTTGAAGGACGGAGTCAAGATCGCAGCCGGAGAGAAACTCCCGCTCGCACTCGGACGAATATTCCATAGGATCTGGTTCGAAGGAGATTTTCAGTGGCGGCTCAAAATGCATTGTGGACGGGCGTTTATCCTGCCGCGACGACCCAGTTTTCCGAGGACGGGTCGATCGATCTCGATGCGACCCAGCGCGTGTTGACCGCGCTGGTCGATGACGGAGTCGACGGATTGATCCTGCTCGGTACCTGCGGCGAGAACAACTCGCTCGACTCCGACGAGAAGCGCGCCGTGCTGCGCGCCGGCGTCGAGGCGGTCGGCGGCCGGGTGCCGCTGGTCGCGGGCGTCTCGGAGTTCACCACCCGCCGCGCCGCCGCCTATGCGAAGGAAGCCGAGGCGATCGGTCTCGATGCGCTGATGGTGCTGCCGGCGATGGTCTATGTGCCGACCGGTGCCGAGCTGGTCATGCACTTCCGCACCGTTGCGGAGGCCACGGCATTGCCGATCATGCTCTACAACAATCCGCCAGCCTATCGTGTGAGCGTCGACATTGCGACGCTCGACGCGCTCGAATCGGTACAGAATATCGTGGCGGTCAAGGAAAGCGCGCCGGATACGCGCCGCTTCACCGATCTGCTCAACCGTTATGGTGACCGCTATTCGGTGATGGCCGGTCTCGACGATGTCGCGCTGGAGGGGCTGATGCTCGGCGCATCGGGCTGGGTCTCCGGCCTCACCAGCGCCTTCCCGCAGGAATCGGTTGCGCTGGTCGCCGCCTTCTATCGCGGCGATATCGAGGAAGCGCGCAAGATCTACCGCTGGTTCATGCCGCTGCTGCACCTCGACGCCGAGCATGACCTGGTCCAGTCGATCAAGCTCGCCGAGGAGATCATGGGACGCGGATCGGAGCGGGTGCGCCTGCCCCGCCTGCCGCTGGCGGGCGAGCGCCGCGCCGAGGTGATCGCGATGGTCGAGGAAGCCGCGCGCACCCGGCCCATGCTCCGGGAGGCCGTTGCCGCCTGATGCGACACAGCTTCTTCTGCATCGATGGGCATACCGCCGGAAACCCCGTCCGCCTGGTGGCGGGCGGGGCACCGCTGCTGCGCGGTTCCTCCATGGCAGAGCGGCGGCAGGATTTCCTCGCCCGCTTCGACTGGATCCGCACCGGCCTGTGCTTCGAGCCGCGCGGGCACGACATGATGTCGGGCGGCTTTCTCTATCCGCCCTGCGGCGATGCGGATGCGGCGATCCTGTTCATCGAGACGAGCGGCTGCCTGCCGATGTGCGGCCATGGCACGATCGGCATGATTACGTTCGGGCTGGAAAACGGCCTGATCCAGCCGCGTGAACCGGGGCGGCTGACGGTGGAGGTGCCCGCCGGGACGATCGAGATCGTCTACGAGCAAGAGGGCGACCGGGTGCGTTCGGTGAAAATCCGCAACGTGCCCGCCTATGTCGCGCAGCGCGGCATCGAAATCGACGTGCCGGGCTTCGGGCCGCTGGCCATCGACGTCTCCTATGGCGGCAATTTCTACGCGATCATCGAGCCGCAGGGCAGTTATACCGGGCTGGACGATCTCGGCGCGGCGCGGATCATCGAATTGAGCCGCGTCATCCGCGCGATGGTGCGCGAGATCTATGAACCGGTGCACCCGGGGGACTCGAGCATCCGCGGCGTCAGCCATGTGCTGTGGGCGGACAAGCCGAAAGGCGAGGGGGCGGACGGGCGCAACGCGGTATTCTACGGCGAGCGCGCGATCGACCGGAGCCCCTGCGGCACCGGCACCTCGGCGCGGCTGGCGCATCTCGCCGCGACCGGCAGGCTGGCCGTGGGCGATCGCTTCGTCCACGAAAGCTATATCGGCAGCCGCTTCATCGGCCGGGTCGAGGCGGCAGCGAAGGTGGGCGATGTGGACGGAATCATCCCATCGATCGAGGGATCGGCGATCGCCACCGGCTTCAACACGATATGGATCGACCGCGAAGATCCTTTCTGGGCCGGATTCACGGTCGTTTGAGCGGAGCGCCCGCCACGGCGATCGTGATCGGCAACGGCGTCGTCGGGCTCGCCTGTGCAATCGCATTGCAGCGGCGCGGCATCCGGACGAGGATCGTCGCACCCGACGAACCGTGGCGCAGCGCATCCTGGGGCAATGCCGGGCATATCGCGACCGAGCAGGTCGAGCCGCTCGCCTCGCCCGCCGCAGTCCGTAACTTTCACAAGCGCCTGTTCATCCGGGGCGGTGCGCTTTCGCTGCCGCCCGGCGCCGTGGCGACATGGCTGCCCTTCGCGCTGAAGCTGCTCCGCGCGAGCACGCCGATGCGGTTCGCGCACGGGAAAAAGGCGCTCGGCGCGGCGCTCGCCCACGCCCTGCCCGCCTGGGAGCGACTGGTTGCGGATGCGGGCCATCCCGGCCTGTTGCGCACCGACGGGCATCTGGTGCTGTGGGAAAGCGCCGCCAGCGCGGAAGCGGGGCGAGCGCATTGGCGATCGACGGATATCGGCACCGCGCGGCTCGAAGACGTGCCGGCGGACGAACTCGCCGAATTACAGCGTCTGATCCGCCCCCGGATCATGGGGGCGCTGCGCTTTCGCGACACCGGCCAGATCACCGATCCGGCGGCGCTGGGCGAGGCGCTCCAGGCCTGCTTCCGTGCCCTGGGCGGCGAGCGGCGCATGGGCCGCGCCGTGCGGGTGTCGGGGCATATGGACGCAAAGGTCACGCTCGACGATGGCGGCGAACTGATCGCGGACCTGGCGCTGGTCGCCGCGGGTGCGGCCTCTGCCGCGCTGCTGACGCCGCTGGGCGTTTCCGCCCCGCTGATCTCCGAGCGCGGTTATCATATCGAGAGCGCCGCGACCGAATGGCCGACCGGCATGCCACCGGTCGTGTTCGAGGACCGCTCGATGATCGTCACCCGCTTCGCGCATGGCTTGCGCGCCGCAAGCTTCGTCGAGTTCGCGCGCGGCGATGATCCGCCCGACCGCCGCAAATGGTCGCGGCTGCGCACGCATGCGGGGGCGCTGGGACTCGGCCTGGGCAATGCTGCGCGCGAATGGATGGGCGCGCGCCCCACTTTGCCCGATTATCTTCCGGCGATCGGCCGCCTCCGCGGCCGGCCCGCGATCGCCTATGCGTTCGGCCATCAGCATCTGGGCCTGACCCTGGCGGCGGTCACCGGCGAGGCGGTGGGCGCGATGATTGGCAACGAATCCGCCCCGTTCGATCTGTCGCCCTTTGACGTGACCCGCTTCGGGTGAGCGCGCTCGCAAGGAGCAAATATATGGTATACGGTTCAAATATGAACGGCCTCATCATTCGCAATCTCTCCGACCAGCTCGTCGATCTCGTCCGCGACCGGATATTGAACGGCTCGGTTCCGCCCGAACAGCCGATCCGGCAGGACGCGCTCGCCGCCGAACTCGGTGTCAGCAAGATCCCGCTGCGTGAGGCGCTGACCCGGCTCGAACAGGAAGGGCTGGTCCGCAACCAGATCAACCGGGGCTATTTCGTCCGCTCGCTCGACGCGAGCGAAGCCGAGGAGGTCTATGCGCTCCGCCTGAAGCTGGAACCGGACACGGTCGCGCTGGCGGCCAAGCGCGCGACCGACGAAGACCGGCAGCATGCGATCGCGACGCATGCCGCGCTCGATCACGTGACCAACGCGCATGGCGACGGCGTCGGGGCGTTCAACCGGGCGTTCCACCTCGCGCTGATCCGCCCCTCGGGCCAAGCGATCACCACGATCCTGCTCGAGCGGCTGCATGTGCTGAGCGAGCGCTATGTGCGCAAGCATCTCGAACCGTTGGGCCGCGATGAGCGCGCCAACAGCGAGCATGACGAGATCCTGAAACTGTGGCTGGCCGGTGACAAGGCGGTCGCGAAGCTGATGCACGCACACATCAAGAAGACGATCGTCGATCTGCGCGGACAGCTTTCCCAGGGCGGCAAGGGCTGATTCGCCGAGCACAGCCGACAATTTCAGATGCCGGTAATTTCGACTTGTCGTATTTCGTATTTCGTATACGGTTCGACGGAGTCGTGGCGCCCGAGCGCCATGGTCTATCGGACAAGGGGAGCGTCGCGTGGCAGGACATTGGCTGGGGCCGCGCAAGCCGATCGAGACCGCTGGCGGCGGCGCGAACGGACTGCGCAAGACGCTGAGCTGGCCGCATCTGGTCGGCCTCGGCGTCGGTGCGATCGTGGGCACCGGCATCTATACGCTCACCGGCGTCGGCGCGGAGCGCGCGGGACCGGCGGTCATCCTGGCCTTCGCTGTGGCGGGCATCGTGTGCGCCTGCGCCGCGCTCGCCTATGCCGAGATGGCGACGCTGATGCCGACATCGGGCGGCGCTTACACCTATACCTATTCCGTGCTCGGCGAGACGCTGGCCTGGATCGTGGGCTGGAGCCTGATCCTCGAATATTCGCTCGCCTGCTCGACCGTCGCGGTCGGCTGGTCGGGCTATCTTGTCGGCTGGATGCAGTCGCTGGGGATGCACCTCCCGCCCGAAATCCTGGCGGGGCCGCATGCCGGGGGCATCGTCAATCTGCCCGCGGTGCTGGTGGCGCTGGCGATCGCTGGCATGCTGATCGCCGGCACGCGCGAGAGCGCGACGTTCAATATCATTCTGGTGGGGATCAAGCTCACCGCGCTGACAGCGTTCGTCGTCCTGGCCATGCCCGCGTTCGATGCGGACAAATTCACCCCCTTCATGCCCTATGGCTTCGGAAGCGAAGTAATCGATGGCAAGACGCGCGGCGTGATGGCGGCTGCAGCGATCGTGTTTTTCGCCTTTTACGGGTTCGACGCGGTGGCGACCTCTGCCGAGGAAACGCGCAATCCGGGGCGCGATCTGACCATCGGAATCCTCGGATCGATGGCGGTCTGCACGCTGATCTACATGTTTGTTGCGGTCAGCGCGATCGGCGCGGTGAACTATCTCGAGCTGGGCGCGTCGGCAGAGCCGCTGGCGTTCGTGCTGCGTTCGCTGGAGCATCCCTTCGCCGCCTGGGCGATTGGGCTGGCGGCGCTGATCGCGCTGCCCTCGGTGATCCTCGTCATGATGTATGGCCAGAGCCGCATCTTCTTCGTGATGGCGCGCGACGGGCTGCTGCCACGCTTCCTCAGCCGCGTGTCGCCGCGCTCGGGCGCGCCGACCACGATCACCGCGGTGACCGGCGTGTTCGTGGCAGTGGTGGCGGGCTTCTTCCGGTTGGACGAGATCGCCGAACTCGCCAATGCCGGCACGCTGGTGGCGTTCATCGCCGTGGCGGTGTGCATGATGGTACTCCGCCGTCGCGCGCCGGATCTGCCGCGCGTGTTCCGCTGCCCGCAGCCCTATCTGATCGGCACGCTGGCGACGCTCGGCTGTATCTATCTGCTGATCAGCCTGCCCACCCACACGCTGACGCGCTTCGCGATCTGGAATGTGGCGGGCATCGCTTTCTATGTGCTCTATAGCCGCACGCGCAGCGCGCTCAGCGCGAATAATGATCGTCCGGCGTAATGCGGTCGCGGGAGTGGAATACGCGTCGTTCGATCATGATGTCCGTTTGCGCGCTGGCGGTATCGCAATCGGCGTCGGCCGAATGGATCAACCGCTACCCCAGGGTCCCGACCCTGCCGGTACAGGTCTATCTCGAAGGCTATAATCTTCCGACCTTCGCCATCTCGCCGACCGATCCCGCGCCCTCGCCCGACGGCAAGAGTGTGGCGTTCGCAGCGCGCGGCTGGCTGTGGATCATGGACATCGCCACGCGCGAGGCGCGCAGAGTCACCCGCGGCGCGTCCATCGACGCACGGCCCACATGGTCGCCCGACGGCCAGACCATCGCGTTCATGCGTGACAGCGGCCGCGACACCGGCCTGTGGCTGCTCGACGTGGCGAACGGGCGCGAGCGCGTCCTCGTCGATACGTCAACGATCGAGCTGGACCCGGTCTTCTCTCTCGACGGCAAGAGCGTCTATTATAGTTCGGCCGAGGCTGGCGATCTCGACATCTGGCGGATCGATCTCGCCTCTGGCGCGAAGACACGGCTGACCACCGCCAAGGGGCAGGAGATCAATTCTCAGCCGGTCACCGGCGGGCTCGTCTATGTCTCCGAACCGACTTTGCTGTCCGATACGGTGGAGATGCTGTCCTTTGCGGACGGCAGCACAAAAGTCCTGCGTCGCGAGGGGCTGTCGCCGCAGCTGCGCATCTCGGCCAGCCCCGATGGCCGCAGCTTCGCGCTGACGCCGCTGGCGGGCGACGACCGCACCCAGCTGCTCGTCTCCAACGCGAGCGGCGGCGAGACGCTGCGACTGGCGATCGATGCCACCTATCCTGTCACACCCGCCTGGGGCCGCGACGGCATCTGGTATGTCCAGCCCGATCGCGAGGAACGTTTCAGGCTGTATCGCGTGGCGGTCACCGGCGGTCCGGCGGAAGAGGTGACGCCGCTTTACTGGACCATGGGCGCACCGACCGCGCGGGTCACGATCCGCACCCGTCGCGACGGCTCCGCCTTGCCCGCCCGTCTCGCGGTGGTTGACGGCGCGGGCCATCCTGCCGCGCCCGATACCGGCAATACGACATTCGACGGCCAGCATGGCCGTATCTTCTTCTATTCGCCGGGCGCTACCACGGTCGAGCTGCCCGCGGGCGAGATCGCGATCACCGCGAGCCACGGGCTGGACGTTCCGGTCGTCACGCGCCGCAAGCTTCGCGCGGGCGAAACTGCGGTGATCGACATCGACCTGCCGAAGCCCGCCTTCGACGCGACGGCGCGCGGCTGGTTCAGCGGCGATCTCCATAGTCATCTGAACTATGGCGGGCCGTTCCAGCTCGAACCGGACGATCTCGTCTCGGCGATGCGCGCCGAAGCGCTGGACGTATCGACGCCCATGCTCGCCAATCTCCAGACCGCGCTCACCGATGTCCGCTTCTGGGGCTGGCAGCGGACCGAGCGGCCGTTGGTGAAATTCTCGCAAGAGGTGCGCTCGCATTTTCTGGGACATATCGGCGTGATCGGCACCGATGCGCCGCATACGCCGTTCTTCTTCGGGCCGGGCTATCCCGCCGCCTATGATCGGCTGGACCTAGCCAACAGCTCGCCACTGCGCTTCGCAAGGGCGCATGGCGGCATGAACATCTATGTCCATCCGGTGATCGTGCGCGACCCCTTCCCCCAGGGCGGCCTGCCGACGGGCATCCCTCTCGAACTGGTGCCCGATGCGCTGGCGGGCGAGGTCGATGCGATCGAACTGGCTTGCCTCTGGACCGACGAGCTGGGCACTTCCGAACTCTGGTACAGGCTGCTCAATCTCGGCCTGACCATCGCGCCGGCCGGCGGCAGCGACACCATGCACAATCTCCACCGCACCATGGCGGTGGGCTCGACGCGAGTCTATGCGAAGCCCAAGGGACCGCTGGGTATGGCGAGTTTCCTCGACGCGGTGTGCGCGGGCAGAAGCTTCGTGACCAACGGGCCGATGATCGACTTCATCGCGGGCGATGCCGGGCCGGGCGCGGCGATTCCGGGCGGCCGGCGCATCCCCTTCACGATCGACGCCTTCACCGCGTCGCCCGCCGATCATGTCGAAGTGCTGGTCAATGGCCGCATCGTCAAAAGCTATGGCGCGCTGGAGGGTATCGGGCGCTATGCGGGCGAGATCGACGTCCCCGCAGGCGGCTGGATCGCTGCGCGCATCCGCGGCGGTGCACCCGCTTGGCCCGCGCAGGACAGTTATCAGTTCGCGCACAGCGCCCCGATCTGGTTGGGCGAACGCGGCAGCCGCGATCCCGCGGCCTCAAGGGCGGCAGCGAACGATCTGCTGCGCTGGATGGACGTCGCGGACGCCCGGTTGAAGCAGGGCTATGACGGCGAACCGACCGCCAGATTGCGCGCGCGGTTCGCGGAAGGACGGGCGCGGCTGATGGAGTTGGCCCGATGATGACGGCCGCCGGCCCAGCGAGACGGCCGACGCGGCGGACACCAGTTCCCGGCAGTTCACGCCCTTAGCCGACGACGTCGGAAATGATGCGCAGCCAGTTGCCGCCCAATACCTTCTGGATATCGGCGGTCTTGTAACCGCGCTTCATCAGACCGGCGGTGGCGAAGTGCCACTTCTTCGCGTCGTTCATGCCTTCGGTGCCGAACGGATAGCGGAAGCGGTAGCTCGATTTGAAGTGCGGCTCGCCATAGGCCTTGAGGAATTCGTCCTTCAGCTTGGGATCGGTCGACCAGCCGCGGATCAGCGTGTCCGTGCCGAAGCCGACATGATCGATGCCGACGAGCTTCACCAGATGATCGACATGGTCGAGCCAGTGCTCGGCGGTCACCGGGAATTCACGCTTCACCATGGTGTTCACCGTAGTCAGCCCCATCACGCCCCCCTTCTTGGCGAGCGCGCGGATGATCTCGTCGGACTTGGTCCGCGGATGCTCGTTGAGTGCGCCGGCGTTGGAGTGCGAGATGATCGGCGGGCGCTTCGAAAAGGTGATGGCGTCCATCGTGGTCTGCGGCCCCGAATGCGAGGAATCGACCAGGATGCCGACCTCGTTCATCCGATGCACCGCGGCGATGCCGAAATCGCTGAGGCCCGCGTTGGTGCGCTCGGTCGATCCGTCGCCGAGCAGGTTGCGCTCGTTATAGGTGACCTGCATCGCGCGGATGCCGAGGCCATGGAACATGTTGATGTTATCCAGCTCGCCATCGATCGGCGCGTTCTGGAAATTGAACATGACCGAGGTCTTGCCCTCCGCCTTGGCGCGGCGGATGTCGGCGGCCGAGCGCGCCGGGGCAAGGAACGCGCTGTTCTCCCTGATGAACTTGTCCCACGCGACGCAGTCGGACACGCCGTTATCCAGCGTGAAGCCGTTCATCATATAGCTCCCGCGCGGGTTTTCCGGACGGCGCACGCCGAGCGTGGTGCTCATCGTGGTCAGGCCGCTCTGCTTGATCTGCGCGAGGCCTTCGGCGTCGCGACTCTCGTCGCACAACATGTCGATGATCATCGATTCCCGATAGAGAGCCTCGGCGTCCTTCAGCAGCGGCTCGATGTCGGAGAGCTTGCCCAGCGCCGGAGCCGCCCATGCGAGCGCCGCCATCGCTCCGCCCGCCTGCATGAGTTCGCGCCTGTTCACCGTCATGATGTGTCTCCCTGTCCAGGATTTTCCCTTTCCCATTTAATGAGTGACGGCGCGCGCATGAGGCAACGCAGTAAAGCTGGGGCCAAGCATCAGCCCTTCTGGTGCTTGGTCGATGAAGCAGGGACTGAAAGAGATAGGTCATCTCATTCATCGCACCAATATTACTGGGCTGGCTTTGACCAGCCGGATTTGTCAGGGCGCTGGCAAGCAAGGCTGGAGAACGAGATGGACGGACGCTTTCTGATCGCGGGCGAGCGGATCGACACGGACCGGACATTTCAGGGGCAAGACCCCGCGATGGGTGTGGCGATCGACGGTGACTTTCACATCAGCGGCCCCGGCGACGTAGATCGCGCCTGCGCCGCCGCGGATGCCGCATTCGACGCGTTCCGCGAAACCACCCCCCAAGCGCGCGCCGATTTCCTCGAAGCCATCGCCTCGCACATCGAGGCGACCGGTGAACCGCTGATCGAGCGGGCCATGCAGGAAACCGGTCTGCCCCGTGCGCGGTTGGAGGGTGAGCGCGGCCGCACCGCCGGGCAACTTCGCCTGTTCGCGCAGGTGCTGCGCGCCGGGCGCTGGGCGGGCGTGGTGATCGACAGCCCACAGCCCGCGCGCCAACCACTACCGCGCAGCGACCTGCGGCAGCGCCGCATTGCGGTGGGCCCGGTGGCGGTGTTCGGCGCGTCCAACTTTCCGCTCGCCTTCTCTGTGGCAGGCGGCGACACCACGGCGGCGCTGGCGGCGGGCTGCCCCGTGGTGGTCAAGGCGCATCCCGCGCATCCGGGCGCGTCGCTGCTGGTGGCCGGGGCGATCGATGCGGCGGTGGCCGCATGCGGCTTGCCGCGCGGGGTCTTCTCTATCGTGCAGGGGCCGGACAATGATCTCGGCGCGGCGCTGGTGCGGCATCCGGCGATCAAGGCGGTGGGCTTCACCGGATCGCGCGTCGGCGGTCTCGCGCTGATCGCCATCGCACGGGCGCGGCCCGAGCCGATTCCGGTCTATGCCGAGATGTCCAGCGTCAATCCCGTGCTCCTGATGCCCGGCGCGCTGGCCGAGCGGGCGGAGGCGCTGGGCACGGCGTTCGTCGGATCGCTGACCATGGGCTCGGGGCAGTTCTGCACCAATCCCGGGCTGGTGTTCGGGGTGGAAGGTGCGGACCTCGACCGCTTCGTCGCGGCGGCATCGGCGACGCTCGCCGAGGCTCGGCCGCAGGTGATGCTCACCCGGGCGATCCATGTCGCTTTCGAGAAAGGCGTCGAGACGCTGAGCGCCGGCGCGGCGCTGGCGGCACGCGGCCTCGCTGCGGACGGCTGCAATCGTGGCCAGGCCGCTTTGTTCACCGCCGACGCCGATGCGGTCATCGCCAATCCGGAACTGGTCCATGAAGTGTTCGGCGCGGCCTCGCTCGTGGTCCGCGCGCGCGACCTCGACCAGATCGCGCGGGTGCTGCGCGCGCTGGAGGGACAACTGACCGCGACGCTCCATCTGGGCGAGGGCGACGCCGAACTGGCGCGCCCCTTGCTCCCGATCCTGGAGCGCAAGGCCGGCCGGATCCTCGCCAATGGCTGGCCGACCGGGGTGGAGGTGGCGCACGCCATGGTCCATGGCGGCCCTTTCCCCGCCGCCTCCGATCCGCGAAGCACCTCGGTCGGAAGCGCCGCGATCGAGCGCTTCCTGCGCCCCGTCTGCTACCAGGATCTACCCGACGCGCTGCTCCCGGAGGCGATCCGCGACGGCAATCCGCTCGGGCTACCGCGACTGGTGGACGGCGAACTCACTCGCTGATCACCAGCGGCTTTCCGATCGCATTGGTCGCGATCTCGGCGTTGGAGAAGAGATAGCGGCGCAGTTCCTTGCGGGAGAAGGCGCGGGTCTGATCCGCGGAGTACGGCGATGCCGGATCGGCCGATTGCGAATAGGTGAGCACTGAACCAAATGAAATACCCGCGGAACTGCACGAAAATCGGGGGTGCTGCCAGTCTAATGCTAACCAGTCTCCACCATGAGACAGCCGATGTGACCTATATCGTATAAGCGGCACCGCTTTTCGGCGGGGACGACCCGGTTCACCACAAGCTTGCGCGGCGTCGAGGATCTCCTTGCCGAGCGCGGCATCGACGTCAGCTACGTGACCGTTCGCTGCTAGGCCAGCAAGTTTGGTCCGGCGATTGTCGCCAATATTCGCCTTACTCGTGAACGGACGGACAATGTGTGGCATCTCGATGAGGTGGTGGCGCGGATCAAGGGTGAGCGCATGTTCATGTGGGGAGCGGTCGACAAGGAAGCAGAGGTGCTCGACGTTCTGGTCCAGCGGCGGCGCAACGAGGTCACTGCGTTGAAATTTGTGAGAAAACTGCTGAAGCGCCAGGGCCAGGCGCCGGACGAGATCGTGACCGATGGGCTGGCCTGGTATGGGGCGACGAAGCGCCGGCACCGGCCGGGTCGACTGCGGGAAAACAATCGCGCTGAGAATTCAAGCCTGCCAGTCCGGAGACGAGAGCGAAAAATGCAGAGATTCAAATCGCAGGGCCAAGCTCAGCGTTTCACCTCAACCCACTCCGCGATCTACAACACCTTCGCCATCCAGCGCCATCTGACATCCCGCTCGACCATGCACGATTTTCGATCAGCCGCCATGGCGGAATGGCTCGCCGCGTCGACTGCTATTGCATGAATTGTCGGTTCACCGGTCGAACTCGGCCCTCGCCAATTAACGTGACAATGCCGGCTCACGCCTTCGGAGGCGATTCCGTAGCGGCCAGTGAGCCTGCGGAGAAAACCGCCGGGAGGAGCCTGATTTGGGCCGCTTCCGGCCTCTCCGCGCTACGGATTCGGGCGCGCAATCGCGCGGAACTGCGCCATTCTCCGCCCATTCGAGGGCGATTTCGAAAATGGGCATGACTGGCTGGCGGTGCTGCCAGCCTAACGCGAACCGCTCTCCAATTCGCGGTCTTCGGTCTTTGAAGCTGGCAGCCTAGGACGCAATGGACGGACTGGGTGGCTCTGTCCTGGATAGCCATTCCCGTCTGCTAGCAGTTTGCCTTATTGGTCTGACAGCGTCTGTTGCGCCCATCGTGCGTGGCGTGACGGCACTCATTGGGGTGAGGCCGGGAATCTACGGATGTCTGTTGCTGCCCCGTTCGGGCATCGTCGTTCGGGCGGCACCACGGCCGCTCAAATGCGAGACCCATCATGACCATCCGTAACCTGTCGGCGCTGGTTCATCCCGTCAGCCTTGCATTGATTGGCGCATCGGCCCGCTCCGGATCGCTGGGGGCGATCGTGCTGGACAATGTCCTGGCCGCCGGATTCGACGGGCCGATCCATGTCGTCAATCCGCATCGCGTCGAGCGCGCGGGCATTGACTGGTCTCCCTCGGTCAGCGGCCTTCCAGCGCCGCCCGACCTTGCGATCGTCATGACGCCGGCGGCAAGCGTACCAGGCATCATTGCCGATCTCGGTGCCATCGGTACGCGCTGCGTGGTCGTGATCTCGGCGGGCATCACCGAGGCGAACGGGCTGCGCCAAGCGATGCTCGATGCCGCCCGGCCATATGGGTTGCGTATCGTGGGCCCCAATTGCCTGGGGGTGATGGCGCCGCATGCGAAGCTTGACGCGACATTCGCCCGGACTCCGGCGAAAGCGGGACGGCTTGCGCTCATCTCCCAAAGCGGCGCGCTGGTGACCGCCATATTGGACTGGGCGAGTATGCGCGACATCGGCTTTTCGGGGATCGTTTCGGCCGGTGACATGGCCGATGTCGATGTCGGCGACCTGATCGACCTGTTTGCGACCGATCCGGCGACTGATGCGATCCTGCTTTATATCGAAGGCGTTACCGACGCGGCCAAGTTCCTCTCGGCGGCACGCGCCGCGGCGCATGACAAACCGGTCATTGCGATCAAGGCAGGGCGATCGCCGGCAGCGGCCAGGGCGGCGATGTCGCACACGGGCGCGCTTGCCGGATCCCATGACGTTTATCTGGCGGCCTTCGATCGTGTCGGGATCGTCTCGGTCGATACGCTGACGGAATTGTTCGACGCGGCAGAAATTCTCTGTGCCCGGCGTGCGATCAAGGGCGACCGGCTGGCCATTGTCACCAATGGTGGCGGCGCCGGCATTCTTGCCGTTGATGCGCTTGCATCGGCGGGCGCGGCGCTCGCACCGCTGGCCCCCGCGACGCTGGCGACACTCGAGGCCACGTTGCCCGCAGGCTGGTCGCACGGAAATCCCGTCGATTTGATCGGAGATGCCGGGCCGCAACGGTATCGTGATGCGGTTCATGCCGTGCTGCGCGACGGGGGTAATGACGGGGTCCTGATCATGAACTGCCCGACCGGCACGGCCGAGACCCTGGATATCGCGTCGGCCGTTACCGACGAAGTTCGTGCGGCGCGCGCCGACAATATTGGTAAACCCGTGCTCGCCTGCTGGCTTGGCGATGCCAATGCCGAGGCGGTGCGTCAGATGATGGCTGACGCGTCAATCCCGGTTTATACCACGCCCGATGATGCCGTGCGCGCCTTTGGCTATCTGCTCGCGGCACGCCGGGCCAGGCTGTCGCTGACTGATGAACCGGTCGCGACCCGTGAGCCTGAGGCGGATATCGTAGCTGCGAGGGGGCTTATCGCTCGGCTTCGCGCCGAGAAGCGTACATTCATGTCGGAAATCGAGGCGAAAGCGCTGCTGCGGTCTTTCAATATTCCCACGGTGTCGACCCGATTTGCCGCGACGGTCGAACAGATCGAGGAGAGCTGCGGATGGTTGACGCCGCCCTATGCCTTGAAGATCGTTTCGCCGGACATCACCCATAAATCGGATGTCGGCGGTGTTGCGCTGGACCTGCATGATCGAAAAGCGGCGGTCGCGGCGGCCTGCGCGATGGCCGCGCGGATCGTGCGCGAGCGTCCCGATGCACATATCGCCGGCTATGCGGTCGAGGAAATGGTGGTTCGGCCGCATGCCCGCGAGTTGATCGCCGGAATCGCGACCGATGCAACCTTCGGTCCGTTGCTCATGGTCGGCGCTGGTGGAACCGCGGTCGAGATTATCGCCGACAAGGCCCTGGATCTGGCGCCGATCGATGATGCGCGGGCGCATTCGCTCATCGCGCGCACACGCATCGGAAAGCTGCTCGCCGGCTACAGGAACGAGCCACCCGCCAATGTCGACGCGGTCGCGGCTGTGCTCGACGCGCTGTCGGCGATGTGCGTCGCGCTGCCGGATATCGTCGAGCTCGATATCAACCCCCTGCTCGTCGACGCGCAAGGCGTGATCGCGCTCGATGCACGCGTGCGGATCACGGCTGAGCCGGTGACCGGCTCACAGCTTTCGATCCGACCGGCGCCCATGCAATGGACGTCGGAACTGGCCACCCAATCGGGCACGTCGATCTTTGTGCGTCCCGTCCGACCCGACGACGAACCATTGCTGGCGGATTTCTTCCGGCATGTCTCGCCTGACGATCTGCGCTTTCGCTTCCTGAGCGCCGTCCGGACAGTCAGCCATGATCGGCTCGCGATGATGACCCGGGTAGATTATCGCCGGACGATCAGTTTCCTGGCCTTCGACGCGGAACGCCGGACACTTCTCGCCACCGCCATGCTCGCCGCCGACCCCGATCGGACAAGCGCGGAGGTCGCGCTCACCACCCGCGAGGACATGAAGGGCATGGGCATAAGCTGGACCCTGTTCGAACATGTCCTTCGCTATGCGAAGGCGGAAGGCATTGGCGCGGTCGAAGCAATCGAATGCGCCGACCATGACGCCGCGCTCCGGATGGAACGCGAGATGGGCTTTGTCTCCATCGCCGACCCCCGCGATGCATCGACGCGGGTCGTTCGCCGTACCCTGACCCCCGAGACCGTGTCATGAGCGGCAGGCGCATATTGATCGTTGACGGTCATCCTGATTCAGACAAGGGCCGCTTCGTCCACGCACTCGCCGAGCGTTACGCCGATGGCGCGGCATCGGCCGGTCATGAATTGCGCCATCTGAAACTCGCCGAACTCGAATTCCCGGTGATCCGCACACGTTCCGACTGGGAAGCGAGTGTCGTTCCGGACGATATCCGCAACGCACAGGAGGCGTTTCGCTGGGCCGAGCATATAGTTATCCTCTATCCACTCTGGCTCGGCGATGTTCCCGCACTGCTCAAGGCTTTTCTCGAGCAGGTCATGCGACCCGGCTTCGCGTTCGCACCGGGCAAGGGCAGGCTGCCGGACAAGCTGCTCAAAGGGCGCTCGGCGCGGATCATCGTGACAATGGGTATGCCGGCATTCTTCTACCGCGCATTTTACGGCGCCCACAGCGTCAAGAGCCTCGAGCGCAACATTCTCAAGTTCGTCGGAATCAGCCCCATAGATCATCTGTTCATCGGAAATGTCGAGGCGGATGCGGACCATCGTGCGCGTTGGCTGAAAAGCCTGTTCGAACTCGGAGCGACGGGAAACTGAACGTGCGCACGACGGATTTGGTCCAAAACATCGAAGGGCGCGGCCGGGTAAGCGCGGCTGTCGGGCGATAGGCTGGTCGTCATTTGAGGGGACTCCCGGGGTGGAGAGCTGCCTTTCGGCTTCACGGTCTCAACTGTTGAGTGATCGGGGGCGCTCGCGCTCATCATCGTCATCAATCTGGCGTGCGTAAGCGCATGGTGATCGCCAAATAGGGATGAGAGTCCGTCAAAACTGTTTGTCGGCTTCTTCAGGTACAGAAAAGGGCGGCATGGCTATCATTGGCCTGCCGCCCTTTCTATTCGCCATTCAGCCGCATTCAACAGGCTCGCGTTCAATGTGCAAGGACGAGTGGCAGCTTGCTCTTGCTCAGCATCCGTTTCGTGACGCCGCCGAAAGCCTCCATCAGCCGGCCATGGCCATAAGCACCCATCACCAAGAAGTCGGCATGCCAGCGCATGCATTCTTCCGCGATCAGCCGGTCCGCGGGGTGGAGGCCGTCTTCGACGATCCGCACGCTCGCATGGATGTTGTGCCGCGAGAGATATTCGGCTGCTTCATTGGGCTCGACCTGTTCGGCGCCATCGCGGACCATGAAGATCTCGACCTCATTGGCCAATGCCAGAAGCGGCACCGACGCGCGCATCGCCGCGGCGGCCGATTTGCTCCCGTCCCAGGCGACCAACGCGCGCCGTAAATCGAAGCGTCGCAGCGTGTCCGGAACGGCGACGATTGGTTTGTGTGCTTGCATCAGCACGCGACTTGCGATGTTGTGCATGTCCGGCAGCGGGAATCCATCGAGCTTGCGATTGAGAACGATGAGATCTGCGAGCGTTGCTGCCTCCAGAACCGTGTCAGCGATGACGCCCGTTGCGTCGATCCAGTTCCATGCGACATCTTCGCGGGCGAGGCGCGCCTCGAGGGTCGCCTTGTTGCGGCCCTCGCGCTCGCGTTCTTCGGCCATCAGCATCGCTTCTCCAGCGCCGCCGTAATAGTCCCCCACGATCATGGGCATGGCCGCGACATCGATACAGGTGAGATGCCCGTCTAGCGCACGGGTAAGATCGAGAGCCGCCTGAAGGCGTGCTTCCTGGCCTTCATCGTCATGCACAAGCAATAGGATGTTCTTCATTCTCACCTCCATGGTTGCGGGGTGACGCTATTGACGGCGTGGATTGCGCGATATGCGGGATGATACGGATGCCAGGCATTGTCGCGGGGGGGCTTCGCGCATTGAGCGGCGTGGTCCTTACGCAATGTCCCGGATCGGTCCGGGCTCCGTGTCGGCGGGTTGGCGCAGCGCCGCGCGGAACGAGGCAAGGCGCGCGCGATACCCTTCGGCATCGCCATATTCGAGGAAGGACAGATAGCGTTCGTGCGGCGTGGAAATCCGGATCGCGTGCTTGATGGGACACCAATATTGCTCGGTACGGCTTGCGACCTCGCGCGCATAGGCGATCACGCCATTGCCATAACCGCAATAGAGGCAGTTCAGCGCCTCGATCCAGTTGAGATATGCGAGCCGGCCACGATCCAGCGCGATGAAGTCGGAACGCCGCACGCGCGGTATGGCATAGGCCCGGAAGCAGATCGCCTGGTAGAGACTCGTCCACAGATCCATCAGCACGAGCGGAATGATCATCGAATAGATGACAGGCGCGGTCAGAATAGCGCCAAGCGAGGAACGCCGGATAAACCGGGCCACGCCGGTTCTCAGCTTGCGATGTTCGGCGACCAGCCCGTGCTCAAATTCGGCGAAGCGTCCCTTCAGCACGAGGCCGAAAGATCTGCGACGGTTTTCGATTTCACGATCAAGCTCGGCCTGCAGCCGGACAATCTCTTTCGCGATTGCCTCCATCCTGTGGGTCATGGTTCGGGAATCTCCAATATGTCGACCCAGGGTTGCGCGAACTCGCGGGCCAGCGCTGCCATGGCAAGAGGAAAGAGGATCAGCCAGGGCGATGCCCAGAAGATGAGGGAAGGCCATGCCAGCTGCAGCAGGATGACAGGTGCGAGGAGGCCGTTGGCGATCAAGCTCCAGCGCAATATCGTCGGGCGATAGCTGGTGCCCAGCAACAATGTGGCCAGGCTCATATATGTGTACCCCAGCAAATCCACCGCCGTCAGCGGCCGCCCTGCATCGCAGCAAGTGAAGCTGGCGAGTCCCTGCGTGGCACCTCGTGCCTCACCCGGGAGGACCACGCCGAGCTGCAGGATATAAAGGGCGGAAACAAGTACGGCATAGGCGATCGCCATGCCCAGCGCGCCATAGCGCAATGCGCGTGCTGGCGTGGGAGCCTCCGCAGCACTTGCGGCGACCGCGAGCACAAAAAACGGCGCGAGCATGAGCGACGGCACGAAGATCATCCAGCGATCAAGCGGTGCCGGAAGCGAGCCGGATATCTGGAGAATTTGCGCGATGCCGTATCCGACCGATGCTGCGCAAGCACCGATTGCAGCGCGAAAACCGAGCTTGTTTTGCATCCGGGTAATCTCCGCAGTTTGCGTCATGGCGCGAGATGGAGATTTGGTGCCCGCTCCTGGGCACAGCGGCGGGGGATATCCCAGCAACACGTAGCGATGATGCCCATGCGCATTGTCTTCAGCTTGCCCCGATCGGCCGATCTACGAGAAAATGTTGCTCGAACCAGTCGATCGCGGAACATGATATTTCTTGCAGCGCCATCTGCCCATCTGTGCGAATTATGCCGTCATCAATGAGCACAAAGCCGTGAGTGGCTTTCATGTCCGCGATTGCCTCGCTGGAGCAGAGGCGGCAATGCTGGGCCTTGTCCGTCGAGATGAAAAGTGTAGGCGATTTCAGTAGCTTCAATTGCTCGACCGTCGTGGTGACCGGGATGTCGAGCATCACCATTGCATCGATATCCAAAGCTGTCGCGGCCACTCTGATCGCTGCGCCGGCGCCTGCGTCCGATGCAAAATATCCTCGCGGCAGATCACGAAGCAGGGGGGAAAGGCGCACCCATGCAGTGACCTGATCCAATCGGCGGGCCAATGCGGCCATATCGGGCGCAGTGTCGCTCGACGTAACAGGCCAGTCGATCAGATCCACGAGCAGCGTTGCGAAGCGCCGGCGCCAGAGAAGTGAAGCCATCCGGTTGTTCATTGCGTTGTGGCGGCCGCTTCCGCAGGATTGCGCAAAAATGACCAAGCCACGTGGCGCTTCAGGCAGGTCGAGATAGCCTTCGAGTTGATCGGGCCCGACACTGATGCAGATGCTTTGCGGCGCGGTGGAATTCATAGCCATCTCCTGCGCTCCTGATGATCTGTCGCCGGATCGGTCGGATGCAGGCGTGGAGGCGGGCATGGACCGATCCGCCCATGACAAGGCAAGCGGTTCGATAACCGCCAATCTCGGGCCGTCTCAGAGACGGAGGATGTCGTCGACGCTGCCATCGACAATCACCAAGGTCGCGTCGCCGGGACAAGGCTTCACTGAAAACCCCATTTCGCGTTCCAGGCTGATCGCCGACCAGTTTGCCCGATCCTCGATCGAGTACAGGCGTTTGATCCCGAGCGTTCGTCCGATCTGTGCACAGTGTTTCAATAGGCACCAACTGATGCCCTTCCTCTTGAATCCGGTGCGCACCGAGATTGCGACCTCCGCGGTATCTCCCGCGGGATCGGCGGCAAGCATGGCGGCGGCCACCGGAAGCCCTTCGTCGGGATCAATTGCCAGGATTGTCTCGCGATGGATATGGTCACCGCCGGTCATGGCCGCAATCTGTTCCGGGCTCACGTGGTGGACAGCACTCAGGAAACGGAACATCAGGTCGTCCCTGGCCACATGCTCGAAAAAATCTTCAAGCGCATGCGTATCTTCGGGACCGGCCGGACGGACGTGGAAGCGATACCCGCTGAACGTCGTCAGATCAGTTTCTGACACCGCCGTGCAGTCTGCACTGTCGATCATATCTCACTCCTTCGGAATATGGCGTTGTTTGCAGTGTCCGCCAGCCGCGCAACATTCGTAATCATGCGTATGCCGACATTCCTCCCGCTCGCTCCAACGGCGAGGACCCGTATGGATTGTCGCTATCAATTGACGGCCGGTTTCCTAAGGCTTGGTTGTCGCTCAATGTGCCATGACAAGTGGGACCGTGGCGCAATCCAGCATATCTCGGGTCATTCCTCCGAACATGGTCTCGCGGAAGCGGGAATGGCCATAGGCGCCCATCACCACGTATCGGGCGCCCAGGTCGTCGAGCGCTTCGCACAGCGTCAGGGCGACATCGCCGCTTTTGACCGGACGGCGACAGATTTGCGCCTGGATACCGTGTCTGAGCAGATAGGTGGCGGCCTGGGCTGCGGAAATGCGATCGGTAGTTCGACCAATCTCGACAATGTGCACATATTGTGCCCGGGAGAGTAGCGGCAGGGCGAGCTTCAGAGCGTTCGCTGCTTCGGGAGAGCCGTTCCAGGCCACTGCCGCGATATCACGCACTTGGAAGCCGCTTGCCTTTGGCCCGATGGCGATCACCGGCGCACGTGAATGAATCGCGACGTGACTGGCGATGAGAATCGGGTTTTCGCCGCCGGTCTGTTTGCTCTGCAGCCGCCGGCTCAGGATCACCCAGTCCGCGAGCCGGGCCTGGTCAATCAGCGTGTCAGCCGGGTTGCCTTGGATCTGGCGCCACTCGTATTGCGTCTGCGCTGCGTCGAGTTTCGCAGAGAGGCGCGTCTTTTCCCTGTCGAGGTCCACCTGCAGCCGATCTCTGACATCCTGAAGCGAATAGATGCCGCCGAGCGAATCCATTGCGATGTAGCTCTCATATGGTAGGGTCTGGACGCAGAGCAGATGGGCATCGAACGCCTTCGCTAGGTCCAGCGCGCAGTCCAGTCGCGCGTCCTGCCCGTCGTCGTCGTGAATATGTACAAGGACCACCGTCACAATCGCCTCCTTTTATTCTAATCCAGTAGCGCGTGCGGACGGGCTATTCGCGACTGTGACCCGCGCGGCCGCAACAATCTCGTCAGCCGACCAGACCTGATGTCGCCAACGCCGGAACGGCGAACACCGCGATCAGCAGAACAGCACTTATCTTCAGTCGAAACAGTGTTTCCCGCATGGCGAAAGCCTTTCCAGTGTTGCTCGATCGATAGGGTGGGAACCGAAGGACCGGCATTGGGAAGGTTACGTAGGGCGGCCGGACGGTTCTTAAGTAGTGTTCCTGAAAGCACCCCGTGCTCGACAGCGATATATGGAGCGCATCATCGAGGGAGCAGCGTCATGTCCTCACCATCGGTCAAGCACGCCATTATCGTCAGTCATCCCAACGAGCAGAGTTTTACAACATCCGTGGCGGAACGATATGCGAAGACCGTGCGCGCGATCGGGCATGAGGTTGTCATTCGCGATCTCTATCGTATCGATTTCGACCCCGTGCTCAAGATCGACGAGATTCCGACGCACGGCGCGGTCACGCTGCATCATGACGTCTCGCGCGAGTTGGGCCTGATCGGCGGCGCGGACGTCTTCATACTGGCTTATCCAATATGGTTCGGCAGTCCCCCGGCAATGCTCAAGGGCTATATCGACCGGGTATTTGGTGCCGGTGTTTCATATCGTGCCGTTCGGGACACGGCTCCACATCCGCTGCTTTCAGGCAAGAAGCTGGTCAGCCTGACATCATCCGGAACCAGTCGCGCCTGGCTCGAGGAGCATGCGGCGTGGACGTCGTTGCGCAACCTCTACGACAATTACCTCGAACAGGTGTTCTCGATGGAGTCGGCGCAGCATTTCCATTTCGATAATATTGTCCCCGACCTGGCGGCCAGATTCGTTGCGGAGCAGCTTTTTCAGGTGGAGGAAGCGGCACGCCAAGTGTGTGCCTCGCTGATCCACCGCCCGCACCGGGATGCCATAACGGAGGTCATTGCGGAATAGGCCAGGATACCATTGGATCGCGGCGTCATGTTCCGGCTGCCCCTGGTGCGGCCGAGGCGGGCGATTTGGACGGTGATTGACGCACACGCTATCCAACCTGACTTCAGTCGCCCGATCCCTCCCGCATCGTCACATTCTCCCGACCGATGAAAGCGCGCGAGACGCGCCAATCGCTGGGCTTGCCCAGCGATGACGGTCACGCTGTGTTCTTCGGAGCGGCGCGATCTCAATAGCCCCTACGGAATTCTCCCAATTCATTGGCGGTGCGAGCGGCCCCAAAAGACTTGGCGAAACCTTTGGGAGGCAATCATGCAGATGAACCGAATCGAGGCTTTGCTGGTGGCGGCGCCCATCATGCTGATGCCTGGCCGGGGGCAGCGCGAGGCGATTCACGATCTGCGCAACCTGTTTGGCGTGGTGGCGTCGGCGACGCATCTGCTTGAACCGCACCTCATCAGTCGCAGTGACATCTCGTTGTTGGAGGCCATCGAGGACGCTGCCCTTAAGGGCGGAGCGCTGACGACAAGCCTGCTCGCTCCGTCCTGCCGAGCTGGCGTTCGCCGCGTCGATATCAACCGACAGGCACGCGACCTTGCACCATTGCTGCACGCGGCCGCGGGCAGGACGGGAGCGCTACATCTGGATCTGTGCGAAGGGTCGCTTCGTGTCCGGGCGAATGGCGATGATTTCGACGCGACGTTGCTTGAGCTTGTCGCGAATGCGCGAGCCGCCGGCGCAAAATCTATCGTCATACGGACGCGTCGCGCCAGCGCGCGCTGCTGGCTGACCGTTGCCGACACGGGCACCGGGATGTCCTCCCCGCAATGCGAAACCGCACGCACGGGTACGGATCGGGGCGATGCTCATGGCACAGGCCTCAGCCGTGTCCGCCACTTCGCGGAAGCGGCACATGGCCGGCTTCATGTCCGCAGTCGTCGAGGCCGCGGAACCACCATTTCGATCAGCTTGCCGACGGTCCTCAGTCTGGCCGGTCGCGAGGCCGTCTCCGCGCATGCGGGGCGGCGTTCAATCAAGAAAGGAGATGCAAGATGAAGAAATCCGACAGTCAGGTGCAGCATGATGTCATCGCAGAGCTCGAGTGGGAGCCCAGTGTCGATCATGCCGATATCGGCGTTGCCGTGAACGATGGGGTCGTCACCCTGTCCGGTTATGTCAAAAGCTATCCTCAGAAAATGGCGGCCGAAAAGGCGGCGCGGCGTGTCGCCGGCGTCACTGCGATCGCCGAGGAGATCCGGGTGCGTTTCGCGTCCGATCCCAAGACGGCGGATCATGAGATCGCCAAGCGGATCGTCGACATGTTCAACTGGAACGTGTTCGTTCCCGACGACAAGATCGCCGTGAAGGTCGAGCATGGCTGGGTGACGCTGACGGGTACCGTCGATGCGCATTACCAGGCCGAGGAAGCGCGCAAGGTTGCCGGTCGCGTGAATGGCGTCGTAGGGGTGAGCAACCTCGTGACTTTGCGCCCGGCACCCGCCGCAACCGACATAAAGGCGCGGATCAAAGAAGCGTTCAAGCGCCAAGCCAATCTCGATGCCGCGTCAGTCACTGTCGTCACCGAAGGTAACACGGTCAGGCTCGGCGGCAGGGTAAAGGCCTGGAACGAACGGGGTATTGCAGAACGCGCAGCCTGGTCGGCGCCCGGCGTCAGTCGTGTCGAGGACAACATCGTCGTCGCATTCTGACGATCGCTATGCTGCGGCCGCCTGTTGCTCAGGGCGGCCGCGAGCACTTCGGCAAGTCATGCATAGTTGCTGCCACCGGATCCCATTCTTGGCATGGCGTCCCCGGAGCAACCTCCGGCGATGATGGGGACGCCCACCTTGAGGCAGATGGCGGTGGGTTCCAATGCTGAATTGGGCTTGGTTTCGTCTACGTACAATTCCGAATTCTGGATGCCTGCGCTGGCGGGTAGCGCCTTGGCACGGCCCTTAGGTCGAATTGATTAGATCGAAGGCGCCACCATTTTGTCGCAGATCAATCCCGGCTATGAGGGCGTTCCTTGGGAACGGGCACGAGTCAGGATCGATGACGCATTTGCCGCACAACGTGATCAGCGTTTGATCATGGGGCTGGTGTCATCCCAGCGTCACTCGTTCCCGCGTCGCCTGTTTATGGCCCTCGCCATCGTGATCGTCACCGCCGGCTTGCGCGAATTGTTCCAGACATGGCTGGGCGATCGCGCGGCCTTCTTTCCCTTCAGCGTGGCGCTGTTGCTGGCCGCGTTGCTCACCGGCCCTGTTCCCGCAGCCATCGCCACGCTACCTGCGCTGCTGTTCGGGATCTATTTTGCAACACCCAATGCATTCGGTGTCGCCGACGCAATCGAAGCGGGGTTCTTCGTTGCGGCCTCCGCAGGAATCATCATGCTGACGGCGATCCTCGATCGCGCGCGGCGTGACGCGATCGAGAAGGACAGGCGCTCTGAAGCTAGAGCCGAGCGGGCCGACCAGATCGCGGAAGAACTCAATTTGTTGATCGACGGCGCACACGGATATGCGATCTATCTGCTCGATACTGAGGGATATGTTACTATCTGGAACGATGGCGCCCGACGTATGAAGGGTTGGTCCGAAGAGGAAGTCATCGGTCGCCACACTTCGCTTTTTTACCCCGCAGATGCGGTCGCGGCCGGCAAGCCGGACGCCGACCTTGCGCGCGCCATCGCTGAAGGAAAGCTGGAGGAAGAAGATTGGCGGGTCCGCAAGGACGGCTCTGAGTTCCTGGCAGGCGTGTCGATCAAGGCGCTGCGCGGTTCTGATGGCGAGCTGCGCGGCTTTGCGAAAATCGTTTCCGACGTCACCGAAAGCAAGGCTGCCGAAGCGGCCATTCTCTCGCGTGAAAGCCATGTGCGCTCGATCCTCTCGACTGTGCCCGATGCCATGGTGGTCATCGATGACAAGGGAAAGATGCTTTCGTTCAGTGCGGCCGCCGAGCGACTGTTCGGCTATGAGGAGAAGGAGGTCCTCGGCAAGAATGTGAGTCTTCTTATGCCATCACCGGACCGCGAGCGGCACGACAGCTATATCGAACGCTATCTCGCGACCGGCGAGAAACGGATCATAGGGATCGGGCGCGTGGTCTTTGCCGAGCGCAAGGACGGAACGACTTTTCCCATGGAACTTTCGATCGGCGAGGCCGCAGGTGTGGATCGCCGCCTCTTCACCGGGTTCATCCGGGATCTGACCGAGCGACAAAAGACCGAAGAACGCCTCGAATCGCTGGAGTCCGAACTTATCCATGTCTCGCGTGTAAGCGCTATGGGCACCATGGCATCGACTCTGGCTCACGAACTCAACCAACCGATCGCGGCAATCGCCAATTATACCGAGGCGATCCGCGATCAGCTCGCAGGCCATGAGTCCGAAGAAATGCTCATGATCCGCGAAGCGCTCGACGATACCGCCAAGGCGGCGATGCGGGCTGGGCATATCGTCCGCAGACTGCGCGACTTCGTCTCGCGCGGCGATGTCGAGAAGACTAACGAAAAACTGCCCGCACTCATCAACGAAGCAGCGGTGCTTGGTCTGCTGGGCGCGCGCGAGAACGGCATCACCCCGCACTTTGATCTCGATCCCTATGCCTCGCCTGTCCTGGTCGACAAAGTGCAGATCCAGCAGGTACTGATCAATCTCATCCGCAATGCCGTGGAGGCGATGGCGCACGCGCCCGAGCCCAGGCGGATCCTCACTGTGACGAGCGGGCCCGATCAGCCTGGCTTTGTTCGGGTGACCGTCGCGGACACTGGTCCCGGCGTCGCCCCCGAAATAGCGGAGCAGCTCTTCACCGCCTTTGTCAGCTCGAAGTCGGATGGCATGGGCCTTGGCCTGTCGATCTGCCGGACGATCGTCGAAGCCAATGGCGGACGAATCTGGATGGAGCCGGCGCGGGGCGGCGGAACACAATTTCATTTCACGCTGGTTCGCGCGATCACGGAGGATAGTGAGAATGGATAAGAAACTTGTCCATATCGTCGATGACGAGGAAATGATCAGGCGTTCCGCCGGCTACATGCTGAAGACATCGGGATATGCGGTAACGACATGGCCATCGGGCGCAGCGTTCCTCAAGGAGGTAAAGCATGTCGAGCATGGCTGCATCCTCCTCGACATCCGCATGCCCGAGATAGATGGCCTCGACGTGCAGCGAATGCTCGCCGAGCGCGGCGTCACCATGCCGATCATCATCATGACTGGCCATGGCGATGTCTCGATCGCGGTGCGCGCCATGAAGGCTGGCGCTGTGGATTTCATGGAAAAACCCTTCGAAAAATCGAGCCTGCTGAATGCCATCGAGACGGCGTTCGATCGAATCGCCTCCGCTGATAAACAGGCAAGTCGTGCCGCAGAGGCAGCGGTTATTCTCGGCGTTCTGACGGCGCGAGAGCGGGATGTGCTCGAAGGGTTGGCACAAGGCCTGCCGAACAAGACGATCGCCTATGACCTAGGAATCTCACCGCGCACTGTCGAAGTCCACCGGGCGAACCTGATGACCAAGCTCGATGTCCGCAGTCTGTCGGAAGCGCTTAGGATCGCCTTTGCCGCCGGACTCGGCATGCAACCCCTAGGGACCAATACTTAACGACCATCTGCATTTCGCCTGCCATTGCTTGATCGTGCAACAGAGCGATCAAGGACGTTTCGATTGTGAGTGAGATACGGGTTCGACCCAAGATTCTGGTTGTCGAGGACGATCCTTCAGTGCGTCGCTCGATGCAGCTCTTCCTACAAGGCAGAGGGTTCGACGTTCGGGCTTATGCGACCGCGCAGTCCGTCCTCCACGACGAATCCGCCTCTGATGCGTCGGGCATGGTTGCGGATTATCGGATCGAGTCGATCGATGGGATCGAGCTTTTGGGCCGGCTTCGTGCCCAGGGGTGGCGCGGCGCGGCACTCCTGATCACCGGCTATCCATCCGACGAACTCGCGCGCGATGCAAAGGCGGCGGGGTTCACGGCTGTGTTCGAGAAGCCGCTAAACCAGCACGATTTGGTCGACGCGCTCGAGCGCCTGACCACAGGCCACCCGGCCGATTGAGATGATCCGGATTCCGGTTTATTTGATTGGCCCGGACGCCGAACGTGACGCCATTTTTGACAATGCCGACATGTCGTTGCAAATCCGGGCCTTCGCGAGCGTCGTGTCCTTCTTGAACGAATCGCTGCATTTGCAGCCCGGCGTCATACTGCTCGATCTGGATCTGCCAGATAGCGAATACGCAACGGCGATCGAACGGCTTTGGGCCCGCGATCTCCCGCACGCGATCGTCGTGCAGGGAACGGGCTTGCCACCGATCGTCGATGCCCTGATCAAGTCGTCGGGACGGAGCGTTTTCCTGACCAAGCCGTATTCGCGTGATCAGCTTCTTGGCGTGCTGGATAAGGCATGGTCTGATCGACGCAGTCCCAGACCTGCCGACGCGCTTTCGCCGCGCCATGTCCTGTCGGCGCGTGAACGAGAGGTGCTCGAAGGTCTGGTTCTTGGGCTCACGAACAGGTCGATCGCTGCCGCCCTGGGGATCAGTCATCGCACCGTTGAAATCTATCGCGCCCGGCTTCTGCGCAAACTGGGCAGCGACGCTGCGATGCATTCCGTCAAGCGTGTGTTTTCGAATCGTTGACCACCGATACCGGCAGTTTCAGCGAGGGCATTGGCCATTGGCGGCGGGCGCGCGCGCGCCCAAATCGCGACGATAGACATCGTCAAAATAACGAATGCCGGCCGCCTCGTCGGGCTCGGCGGTAAAGTAAGCGATATAAACTCGAACCGGGCTCGACAAGTCGATCGAACGTGTTTCACCTGATGCCACCGCCGCGTCGATGCGCTCGCGCGTCCAGTCCGGCACATCGCCCAGCAAAGAAGCCACGAGCCCCAGGGCATCGCCGACACGAACGCACCCATGGCTGAAAGCGCGTGCATCGAGCGTGAATAGATCCCGACTCGGCGTATCGTGCAGATAGACATTGTAGGCGTTTGGCATGACCAGCTTCATGTGGCCGAGTGCGTTGGCGGAGCCGGGCCGCTGGCGGTACCGACTGCCCTGCTGGACATACCCCTTGCGGGCCGCCTCTTTCGGGTGGTTGCGCACCAGCGCGGCGATGCTTTCGCGCGCGATCGACGGTGGAATCTCCCACCAGGGATTGAGGATCACCCCGGTGACGGTCGCGGCAAAGCTGGGTGTTGGCGAACTGGTCTTGCCGACCACCACGCGCCAGCGGCCCTTCATCGCGCCATCTTCCCAATATGTCGCTTCATATGCGGCGGTATTGACGAGCAGATATCGGCGCCCCAGCCGCCGGGGCATCCAGCGCCAGCGGTCGAGATTTGCCGCGATCGTGGCGCGATGCGCTGGATTCCGTTCGGTGCGATAGGCGTCGCGCAGCGCCAGATAGAAGGGGTGAGACGGCTGCGCGGCGTTGAAGAGGTCGCCGATCCGATCTCGCTCGACGGCGCTTCGAACGGATGTCAGTGCATCGGGCCATGCCGGATCGTCCGCGATATGCCAGCCGGTCCGAAGCGCTGCGTTGCAACATCCATTGCGATGGCTCTCGAGCATCACGACCGCCGCTTCGGTCGCCGCATCGTCAAGTCGCTCGCCAACGCCCTCTGCCATTGCTGCATTGAGCGACGCAGTTACGCCTGCGGGGATGGCGAGGCCTTCGTCCTTCGCTTTCGTAAGCCAGGCGTTCAGCACGCGTGACTGCTCGATGGACCAATTTGGCGGTCCCGGCTCCGGCGGCGCGGCGCCGATCAGGCAAAGAGCGAGAAGGCAGATCGAGATACGGTTCATGACGATGCCATCGCGTAGCGGACGATTGATCGATATCCGGATTAATACGCACCGCAGGGCAACGGCCATCGCCTCGATCAATCCGCCAGGCCTGCACCATCGCGAATACCGTTCGCCGCCTTCGTCTCAATGCGCCAGGAAGAGCGGGTGGCGATCGCGGTCGAGCATTCCCCTCGCCACACTCCCTAGAAAGGTGTGGCGAATGATCCCGTGGCCCGTCGCGCCCATCACCACCAAACCGGCGCAATGGCGTTCTGCCTCCTCGCTCAGCGTCGACGCAATACAGATATGATCGGTGATGACGTCGGCGCTGGCTGAGACGCCGTATAGCGCGAGATAATCAATCGCGGCCTCGACCGACAAGTTCCGCTCGCCGCCGATAGAAACGAGCTTTACGTCCCCTGAGCGGCGCAGAAGCGGCAGTGCGCCTTTGAGCGCGGATGACGCCGCCACGGATCCGTCCCACGCGACCAATATGGGAGCGTCCAGCACGATTCCCTCACCCTCACTGGGCATGGCGAGGATCGGCGACCCTGCACGCTTGGGCAGCGTGCCTGGAAGGCCCCCGAAGTCGCGCAGATCGTCGATCGACACAATGCAGAGGTCTGCAAGACGCGAGCGCACAAGCAACTGCGCTCCCCGATCTCCAACCGCTCGCTCCCAATGAACTGTACGCGACGGACGGAAGCGCTCGACGATCTCCAGTCGGCACCGGTCAGCAGCCTCTATATCGGGCCGTTTCGCCAGCTCGAGCGCGGCAGCGCCCGCTTCTGGCACCCGCATTGCAGTGACCGGCGTCGCAGCGTGGGGAAGTGTCTGGAGACTGATGATTTTCGCGCGAAAGGACTTTGCCAGTAACTCGGCTGCGGCAAGGCGAGACCCGATCAGATCGTCCGAATGAGCGTCGAGCAGGATGTTTTTCATCGTCGATCTCCTTTCCGCCAACCGGGCTTCGGCGATCTCGACCGGTTCCGCCATACGCAACATTCCCGATCCGGCGCCTACGTAGCATTGCGAATGGGTAAGCAGGGCGCATGCGCTAGGCTGTGCCCTCACTATTCATTTGTGGGAGGTCGAAGATGTCCAGCCATTCAAAAGCCGTGGTCAAAACACCAGCCTCACCGGTTCCCGTCACCAGGAGCAGCGCCCCGTTAGAACCATTCGGAGTGCTTCGAACCGAGATCGACAAGCTGTTCGATGACTTCATGTCGCCGTCCAGCGTTTTCATACGACCGAGAGGTCCAGTATCGATCAGCCCCGCGCTTGAGTTTGTCGACACCGGAGCGGCATACCAGCTGACCGCCGAGCTTCCCGGCCTCAAAGGAGACGATATCGATGTCAGCGTTGCCGATGGCGTGCTGACATTGTCGGGCGAGAAACGGGAAGAGAGCGAGCGGGAATCGAACGGCATACTTCTCAGCGAACGTCGATACGGCGCATTTCGACGCCAGATCCCGCTTCCGTCGGATGTCAATTCCGATGCCGTGGATGCACATTACAAGCATGGCGTCCTGCGCGTCGAGATTGCCAAGGACAAGAGCGCCGCCGGCCGGTCGCGGCGGATCGCCGTCAAGTCCTGACGGTTCCCCGCGTGTCCCGGCCGTCAGGCGGGGCACCATTCAGCGGCCTTGTCGATGTGCATCCGGAAATCCGCGCTCAGATCCGGCGGGGCGTGCTTGCGGCACGCTGGACGCGCCATGGCTGGAGCGCTCCACGACCTGTCGCGAAAGACGCAGATGCAGAATCTGTTCGGGGCTCAAAGCCACCATAGCCTGATCCTTTGCAAATCGGGTTTCACTCCGGCCGGGGCATCATAGCATGCAGTGGTGGGGATTGACGGAGTTGGAGCAGCTCAGGCCGCTCGCCGCGGCTCTCGCTATCGGTCTGCTCATCGGCGTCGAGCGGGGTTGGCTGCTCCGTCTCGAGCCCGCTGGAAGTCGCGTGGCAGGCTTCAGGACCTTCGGGATGCTGGGTTTGACGGGCGGCATCGCGACGCTTCTGCCACTCCCTATAGCTAGCGTAATTCTGGCCGCCGCGGTCACTCTTATCGTGGTCGGCTACGTCCGCGACAGCGTCGATCGCAATGCGCGTAGCGCTACCACGTCGCTCGCTGCACTTATGACACTGATGCTCGGTGCACTCGCGACCACGCCTTATCAGGCTGGAGCGTTTGCCTCAGCGGCGGTCGTCATGGCGTTGCTGTCGATGCGTCGCAGTCTTCATGCCCTGCTCAAGGGAATCAGTCCGGAGGAAATGGGGTCGATCGGTCGCTTCGCCCTCATCGCCTTGGTCGTCCTGCCGGTCATGCCCAATCGTCCGCTCGGTCCCTACGGGGCGATCAATCCCTTTCAGATATGGATGGTCGTCGTCCTTGTCTGCGGCCTGTCTTTCATAGGGTATGCGGCGACGCGCCGCGCGGGTCCGACACGCGGCCTGCTGCTCACCGCCGCCACGGGCGCGATCGTTTCCTCGACGGCGGTGACGGCCGCTTATGCACGCAAGCTTTCAATACCCTCGGACAGCGAGGGGGCGCTCATCGCTGGCATTGCCATCGCGTCGAGCACGATGTTCGTGCGCGTGCTGCTGCTTGCGGCCGTCCTGGTGCCGTCAGCCTTGCCAAGACTGGCGATATCGATGATCCCGGCAGCGATGGTCGCACTCGGTTGTGCCGTGCTCGCGGTCTGGCGCCTCCCGAAGGCGAGTGGTGAGATCCCGCTGGGCAATCCGCTCGATTTTGGACCAGCCCTTCTGCTCGCCGGTATGGTGGGTGCGTTGTCCATCGCCTTGCGCTGGGCGGAGGGCCGGTTCGGTGAAGCGGGAATGGGCATTCTTCTCACCTTGACTGGCGTTGCTGATGTCGACGCGGCGGTTTTGGCGGTGTCTGGCATCGTGCCGCAACTGATGGATGGTGACACGGCAGGGACTCTGCTGGCGGCGCCCGTGCTTGCAAACACGCTGCTCAAGGCCGTTATGACGCTTGCAATCGCCCGGAATGGGCGAGGGGTGAGAGCGGCCGCGCCGCTCTTCGTAAGTGTGGTAGCGGCTATGGCGGGGCTGGCTTTGGTCCGCTGATCGATGCAACTTCGCCGATGACGAGCGTGCGGTAGCAGGAGCGCGCATGCGGTTGGGGAGGCATTGGTAGGGGGGCACCGCTACGAATGGACTCGCATCGGTAATGGATCAATATAGTTTGCGCGTCATGCCCCTTGGCGAAACCGGCGGGTTCGAAGCTTGGAAAGTCTTTTGGCGTCGCATCGATCACAGATCGGAGCGCACGGTCGATATACCCAAAACCCAATAGAGAGGGCACCAGCCCAGCAGGGCCGTTGCCAAGGGGATGATGCCGATCCGGCCAAACCCATTGTCGTCGATGATGAGGGGCAGCGCCAGCAAACCAGCACCGAGCAGCAGCCGCGCAAATCGATCGACGTCTCCGATATTCTTATGGGGCATGAAGATTCTCCTGTCTGAGGAGATTGGGACAATCCACTGGCTCACATGTTCAGGACGACTATGGGAGGCAGCGCTCTAGTCGGCATTTGGGCGCTTTCCCGATTTCTTGCGCCGGTCGCACACGGCATGGCATGCCTTCTTGCAATCGGCTGGCGTGGAATTCCGGTCATTTACGGGCATCGTCATCATCCGTGGGCCGGCGCCGGTGCAGATGCGGACCATCATCTCGTTCGGCGGCAACGCGGCAGCGGGCGAGGCGAGCATCACCAGGCTGACGAACGCGACGATCCTAGATAGCATTGCTGAAGCGCCGCGCATCGGGCTGGCGATAGCCGTCGAATATGGCGGCGATCACGCGGGCATAGGGAGTGGCGTCGTCCGCCATGCGGAGCACCGACCCATGCCATGCGGCCAGGCCGCGATCGACGAAGGGCGCCATCCGCGCGACGGTCGCGGCGCGATCGGGCAGGCCGGCGGTCTCGGTCTCTCCGGTGCAGAGTAGCCTTTGAATGATACCGCCGCGCAATCGATCCTCCGCACCGCGGAACATGCCGCGCGATGTCGGCAGCCGACCGGCGCTGACCAGCATGCGGTAGCGCCCGGCATTCTTCTCGTTCTGGAGGATGCGATCGGGGAAGGCGCTGATCGAGCTGGCGCCCAGTCCGATCACGATCTCGCTCGGATCGTCGGAGAAACCCTGGAAATTGCGGGTGAGTTTACCCGCTCGCGCGGCCACTGCGAGCGGATCGTCAGGCAACGCGAAATGATCGAAGCCGATGGATTTATAGCCCAGCGCGGCGAGCTGGTCGTGGCCGAGCGCTGCTTGCCGAAAACGTGCGGAGGCATCGGGCAGCGCGGTCGCTTCGATCCGCCGCTGTCGTGGTATAAGGTGTGGCACATGCGCATAGCCGAACAGTGCGATGCGATCGGGCGCCATCGCCATTGCCCCGTCCAGTGACTCGCTGAGATCTGCAAGGCTCTGCCCGGGCAGACCGTACATCAGGTCGAAATTGATCGATCCGATTCCAGCCGCGCGTAGCCAGCGCACCGCTTGCGCAATCGTCTCTGCAGGTTGGACACGCCCGATCGCGCGCTGAACCGGCTCGGCGAGCGTCTGGACGCCCAGGCTGACGCGGCGCGCGTCCATCGCACCAAGTGTACCGGCCCATTCATGGCTGAAGTCGCGTGGATCGAGCTCCACCGAAAGTCCGTCTTGCGCATCGCCGAATGCGGCGCGAAGCGCCCCGCACAGCGCGATAAAGGCGGCGGGCGCGATCGCATTGGGGCTGCCGCCGCCGAACGAGATGCGTTTCAGCCGTCCGCGCCCGGCAAGCCGCTCGCCGGTTAGCGCTATCTCCGCGTGCAGCGCATCGAGATAGGCGGTGAGGCGGCTCTCTCGATTGGCAGCACCAGTGTTGCACCCGCAATACCAGCAGATCTCGCGGCAGAAGGGGATGTGGACATAAAGCGAAACCGGAGTTTCGGCCTCCAAAGCATCCAACGCGTCGGCCATATCAGTGGCGCCCGGCCCGTCATGGAATTCCGCGGCGGTCGGATAGCTGGTGTAGCGCGGCACCGGCGTGGCGAGCAGATCGGGATGATAGGTCCACATGCCTGCGATCATACCGTGCCTGTGCTGTCATCATTTGATCCAGGTCAAAACTCTCCTTGGCTTGGATCAAGGAGCGTTCACAGATTCCGGTCCAGTTCCTTGCGCATCGAAGCAAGGAAGGACCATCGTGTCATGAGGAAACTGATCGTGTTGCCGGTGATCGCCGCCGGCCTGATCGCTCCGCCCGCCCTCGCCGAAAGGGGCGATACCTATCTGCGCATCCGCGCGATCGCCGTCACGCCCGCCGAGCGGTCGGGCAGCGTGCTGCCCGGCTTTCCGGGCGAGAAGGTCCGCGTCAACGACAGCGTGATGCCTGAAATCGACGTGACGCACATGCTGACCGACCATGTCGGCGTCGAGCTGATCGCGGCGACCACCAAACATGCCGCGTCGGGCCGCACGGGTACCACCGGCACCATCGGCAGGCTCGCCTCCACCTGGGTACTGCCGCCGACGCTGACGGTGCAATACCACCCGATCGCGAACGGCCCGGTCCGCCCCTATGTCGGCGCCGGCATCAACTACACGCTCTTCTATGCGGAGGACGCGTCCAAGGGGCTGGAAGCCGCGGTCGGCAAGACGCAGGTCTCGATGTCCGACAGCGTCAGCTACGCCTTGCAGGCGGGCGTGGATATCGACCTCAACAAGACGATCTTCCTCAATCTCGACGCCAAATATCTCGATATCTCGACGGTCGCGACGCTGCGTACCACCGCTGCCGGCACCCAGAAGGTGAAGATCGACCTCAATCCCATCGTCATCGGAGTGGGTATCGGACTCAGGCTCTGATCTCGCTCCACCGGGCCCTCCCACTGAGGCCGGCGATGATCGTCGCCGGCCTCTCTTTTTGTCAGCGAGGCTCGTCCTCATCGACCAGGATGCGGAGCGCGGCGCCGTCCATATCGTCGAACTGGCCGGCGCGCAGCGCCCAGAAGAATGCCGCGAGCCCGGCAAGGCCAAGCGACAGCGCGATCGGAATCAACAGGGCCAGGCCATTCATCGGGCGGCACTCCTCAAACGCAGGGCATTGGCGACGACGATGATCGAGGATCCGGACATCGCCAGCGCCGCGATCAGCGGCGTCACATGGCCGGCGATCGCCAGCGGGATCGCGACCACATTATAGCCGATCGCGAGCGCGAAATTCTGGCGCACCACGCGCATCGTCGCGCGCGCCGCGCGGATCGCGATTGGCACGGGCGCCAGCCCGTCGCCCAGCCACACCGTATCGGCGCCGCTCTGCCCGGCATCGCTGGCCGAGGCCGGCGCCATCGAGACATGGGCGGCGGCGAGCGCCGGCCCGTCGTTCAGCCCGTCGCCCACCATCAGCACCTTGGCGCCGCCGGCGGACAGCCGCGCGAGCGCGTCGAGCTTGTCCTGCGGCAGCATGCCGGTCTGCGCGGTCAGCCCCAGCGCGCGCGCGACCGGCAGCACGGCCGCGGCGCGGTCGCCTGACAGGATCGAGCTCTGGATGCCCAGCGCGGCCAATTGGGCGGGCAGCGCCTCCGCGCCGGGGCGCAGGCGATCCTCGAACAGGATCGTCACGGGTTCCTCACCCTCGATCCCGAAGCGGCAGGCCATCGCCTCCCCCGCCTCGTCCGCGCGGCCCAGCGCCACCGCCTCGCCTTCGAACAGCCCGCTCAATCCCATGCCCGGCGTCTCGCTGATCGCTTCCACCTGCGCGGCGGGAATGCCCTCACGCTCGATCGCCTTGCGCAGCGCCTGGCTCAGTGGATGGCGGCTGTTGCGGGCCAGGCCCAGGATCACGCTTTTCTGCCGCCAGTCCAGCACAGAGAGGTTGACGGGCTCGGGCCGGCCAAGCGTGAGCGTGCCCGTCTTGTCGAACACCGCGCGATCGGCCTCCGCCAGCCGCTCGAGCGCGGACCCGTCCTTCACCAGCACGCCCGCGCGCATCAGCGCGCCGCAGGCGACGATCTGTGAAACCGGCACCGCCAGCCCCAGCGCGCAGGGGCAGGTGATGATAAGCACCGCCACCGCGATCATCAGCGACTGGTGCCAGCCGGCGCCCGCCAGCATCCAGCCCGCGAAGCTGAGCAGTGCGAGCAGATGGACGGCGGGCGCGTAATAGCGCGCCGCGCGATCGGCGAGGCGGACATAATGCGAGCGCGACTGGGTAGCGTTCTCCATCATCCGCGCGATATCGGCGATCGCAGTATCCGGCCCCGCGGCGGTGATTCGCACCGTCACCGGCGCGTCGATATTGAGCGTGCCGGCATGGACGGCATCGCCCTCCCCCGCCGCCCGCGGCGCGCTTTCGCCGGTGAGCAGCGCGATATCGAAGCGGCTCGCGCCCTTTTCGATCACACCGTCGGCCGCCAGCCGCTCGCCCGCTGCGACGATCATCCGCATGTTGGGCGCCAGGCTCTGCGCGTCGCGCCAGTCGGTGCCGCCACTCTTGTTGAGCACGAGCGCGCCCGCCGCGCGATGCTTGAGCAGCGCGGTGACGCCGTCGCGCGCGCGATCGCGCATCACGCTGTCGAGCACGCGGCCGGTCAGCAGGAAGAACAGCAGCATCACCGCGCCGTCGAAATAGGCGTGCGGGCCGCTGTTGATCGTTTCGAACAGGCTGATCGCGCAGGTCAGCAGCACGCCGATCGCGATCGGCACGTCCATATTGGTGCGGCCGTGCCGAAGAGCGGTCCAGGCGGACTTGAAGAAGGGCCGCCCCGCATAGGCGACGGTGGGCAGCGCGATCATCGCGGAAAGCCAGTGGAACAGGTCGCGCGTCGCGCCTTGCGCGCCCGACCAGACCGAGACCGACAACAGCATCACGTTCATCGACGCGAAGCCCGCCACCGCCAGCGCACGCAGCAGGGCCCGGCTTTCGCTGTCGTCCGCCTCCGCCACGGCGTCGCCCAGCGGCTGCGCCTCGAAACCGAGCGCGCCGATCGCGTCGCCCAGATCGGGAATGGTGAGTTCGGGCAAATGGCTGATCGTTACGCGCCGCGTGGTGAAATTGACGCGCGCCGCCGCGATCCCGGCGGTTAGCGCCAGCCCGTCCTCCAGCTTGAAGATGCAGCCGGCGCAGTGGATGCCGGGCACGGAAAAGACGGTTTCGCTGAGTGGCGCGGCGCCGGCGGGACGATCGACCACGCTCATTTCAACGTCTCCATCGCATGAAAGTCCCGGCCGTCGCGGCTGATCGTGGCGTGCAGCAGCCAGCGCCCGGCGGGCAGCGGCCGGGTGGCGCGTAGCCGCCCGGGCGCCACGGGCACGAAATCGATCGCGATATCGGGCGCGCGGCCCAATGGATGGCGCGCGGTCGCGGTGGCGTGCGCGCCCGGCGCGTCGATATCGATCACGACATGGCGTTGCCCGTCGAGCGTCATCGCCACGCTCCAGCCCAGCGCCTTCTGCGCCGCCGCGTCCTTCAGCCAGCCGTTGAACTTCTGGCTGGCGACATAGCTGTTATCGACGACGGTGCCGCCGAAACTGCCGATGGCGAGGCGCGCCATGGTGATATTGACCGCGACGACCACCGCGAAAAAGGCGATGAGGATCGCGGCCATATGGCGGCCGGTGAAAGGACGGGCCTTGAAGGGACGGATCATGGCGTGGCCTCCGGACGTTCGAACTGGGCATCGCTGCGGTTGCGCCCGCCTTCGGCGTCGAGCGCGCGGACGGTGAAGCCGAAGGGTTCGCGCACCGCGCCCGCCATATCCGCCCCAACAAAGACGCGCTGCTTGGCGACGCTGTCCGCCGGCACCTGGATGCGGAGCGTGCGGGCATTTGCCGGGCGCGCGCCGCCCGTCCACAGCACCGCGCCCGCCAGCCCATCCATGCCGATCTCCACGTCGCGCGGGCGCGCTTCCATGTTGCGGACCTTGACGGTGAAGCTGTTGCGGATCGTGCCGTCGGCCAGCCGCACGTAGAGCGGGTTGCGATCCTGCTGCGCGCTGATGTCGAGCCGGGTGCGCGTGCCCAGCGCGAACAGCATCGCCGCGCCGATCGACATCCAAACCAGCAGATAGGCGATGGTGCGCGGCCGCAGCAGCAACTTGATGACCGGCTTGGCCGGCGCGCCGGCGCGCTCGCGATCGGCGTCCTCGGTCGATGCATAGTCGATCAGGCCGCGGGGCTTGCCGATCTGTGCCATCACCTTGTCGCACGCATCGATGCACAGGGCGCAGGTGATGCAGCCGATCTGCGGCCCTTCGCGGATGTCGATGCCGGTGGGGCAGACGGACACGCACTGCAGGCAATCGATACAGTCGCCGGTTTCGGCCAGCGCCGCCGTCTGCGTCTTCTTCAGGCCATGGCCGCGCGGTTCGCCGCGCCAGTCCTTGTAGGTGACGATCAGCGACTTTTCGTCGAGCATCGCGGTCTGGATGCGCGGCCAGGGGCACATATAGACGCACACCTGCTCGCGCATGAAGCCGCCCAGGGTGAAGGTGGTCGCGGTCAGCACCGCGATGCTGCCATAGGCGACCGGCGCGGCGTCTAATGCCAGCAACGCCCTCAGCAGAGTCGGCGCGTCGGCGAAATAGAAGACCCAGGCGCCGCCCGTTGCAACGGCGATCAGCAACCAGATGCTCCACTTGCCCAGTCGCTTCGCGATCTTGGCCGGCCCCAAGGGCGCCTTGGCGAGCCGGAACTGGGCGTTGCGGTCGCCATCGATGAAGCGTTCGACATGCTGGTAGAGATCGGTCCACACGGTTTGCGGACAGGCATAGCCGCACCATGCGCGCCCGACGGCCGAGGTGACGAGGAACAGGCCGATCCCCGCCATCACCAGCAGCCCGGCGACATAATAGAATTCGTGTGGCCAGATCTCGATCGCGAACATGTAGAAACGGCGATTGGCGAGATCGACCAGCACCGCCTGGTCGGGCGCATAGGGGCCGCGATCCCAGCGCAGCCAGGGTGTGACGTAATAGATGGTGAGGGTGACCACCATGATCGCCCATTTCAGGCGGCGATAGAAACCGTCGACCGCCTTGGGATAGACGGCCTTGCGCTTCTCGTAGAGCGACGGAGTTATGTGCTCAGCGTTCGACATTGGTCGTCGCCGCAGTCGCCGCCGCATCCGCGACGGGGGTCGCGGGCGCATCGGAGACGGGCAGGGTGCCGAGCGCGGGCAGCGCCTCTCCGCCGCCCAGCGAATGGACATAGGCGGCGAGCATCTTCACCGTCACCGGCCCCAGCTTCTCGCCCCAGCGCGGCATCACGCCGTAACGCGCGGCGGTGATGGTCGCGGCGATATCCTCGCGGCTGCCGCCATAGAGCCAGATCGGATCGGTCAGATTGGGCGCGCCGAACGCGCGCAGCCCCTTGCCGTCCGCGCCGTGGCAGACCGCGCAATTCTCCGCGAACAGCGTCGCCCCCCGGCGCGCTGCCGGGCCCGGCTTTTCCTGTCCGGAGATCACGCGGACATGGGCGGCGAGATCGTCGATCTGCGCCGGCTTCAATATGCCGTCGCGGCCGAAGGCGGGCATGAGCGACATGCGCGTCTGATCATGATCCGGATTCCGGATGCCATGTTCGATCGTATATTGAAGCGACTTGATGTCGCCGCCCCACAGCCAGTCGTCGTCGTTGAGGTTGGGATAGCCCTTGGACCCCGCTGCGCCCGAGCCGTGGCACTGGACGCAATGGACCTTGAACGCGGCGCGCCCGCCCTCGACGGCGGCGTGCATCAGCTCCGGATTGTCGGTTAGCCGATCGATCGGAGTGGCGGCGAGCGCCAGCATGATCGGGGAGCGCTTCTTCGCCTCCGCCGCCATCTCCTTCTCGAAATCGCCGCGGCTCGACCAGCCGAGCGTGCCGCCGGTCGCACGGTCGATCAGCGGCCAGGCGGGATAGGCGACGGTATAGCCGACCGCGAAGACGATGCTGGCGTAGAAGGTCCACAGCCACCAGCGGGGCATGGGGGTATCGAGTTCCTCGATCCCGTCCCATTCATGGCCCATCGTCTGGGTGCCGGTGGCTTCGTCGATGCGTTTTTCAGCCATTGTGACGATCCTCGAAGATCATGTGCGCCGCGTCGCGGTGACGGGCGGAAGCGCCTTTGCGAAAGGTCCAGCCGACAAAGGTGACGAAGAGCACGCTCATGAAGACGAGGCCCCAACTGTCGGCGAAGTGGCGGAGGGTGTCGTACAGGCTCATCGCGCCTGCTCCTGCGGGGCGGCCGCCTCGAAATCGACGAGCGTGCCAAGCATCTGGAGATAGGCGACGAGCGCGTCCATCTCGGTCAACTGGCCGGGCTTGCCGTCGAAATCGCGGATCTGCGCCTTGGGATAGCGATCCTTGAAGCCTTCGGAGTCGAAATCGGGATCGGTCTGCGCGCGCAGGTCGTCATTGGCCGCCTCGATCGCCTTGTCGGTATAAGGCACGCCGACCCGGTAGAGTGCACGCAGATGCTGGCGCATGTCGCCCGCCTTCAGCTCGCGCTCCGCCAGGAACGCGTAGGAGGGCATGATCGATTCCGGCACCACCGATTGCGGATCTTTCAGGTGCTGGACATGCCATTCGTCGGAATAACGGCCGCCCACCCGCGCCAGATCGGGGCCGGTGCGCTTCGATCCCCATTGGAAGGGATGATCGTACATGCTTTCCGCCGCCAGGCTGTAATGGCCGTAACGCTCCACCTCGTCGCGGAACGGACGGATCATCTGGCTGTGGCAGTTGTAGCAGCCCTCGCGCATGTAGATGTTGCGCCCGGCCTGTTCGAGCGGGGTGTAGGGCCGCACGCCCTCCACCTTCTCGATCGTGCTGTCGATCCAGAAGAGCGGCGCGATCTCGACGATGCCGCCGATCGCGACCACCACCAGCGACAGCGCGCCGAGCAGCGTGACGTTGCGTTCGATCTTCGCGTGGCTGAAGAATTTGCTCGCCATGACTGAGGTCCTTATTCGGCGGGAACGGCGGCGGGGGCCGGCAGCGGACGATCCTTCGCGGGATCATAGGCGGCGTCGCGCATCGGCTTTTCGGCGCGTTGCCGGCCGGCGATCGTCATCCAGATGTTGAAGGCCATCACCAGCGCGCCGGCCAGGTAGAGCAGGCCGCCCGTCGCGCGGATCACGTACATCGGAAACATCGCGCTCACGACTTCGGAGAAGGCGTAGACGAGGTAGCCGTCAGCCCCGTATTCGCGCCACATCAGCCCCTGCATGATGCCGGCGACCCACATCGACGCCGCGTAGAGGACGATGCCCACGGTCGCGAGCCAGAAGTGCCAGTTGACCATGCGCAGCGAATAGAGCCGGCTGCGGCCCCACAGGCGCGGCGCCAGATAATAGAGCGCGGCGAAGGTGATCATGCCGTTCCAGCCCAGCGCGCCGGAATGGACATGCCCGATCGTCCAGTCGGTATAGTGCGACAGGCTGTTGACCGCCTTGATCGACATCAGCGGCCCTTCGAAGGTGCTCATGCCGTAGAAGGCGAGCGCCATCACCATCATGCGGATGATCGGATCGGTGCGGATCTTGTCCCATGCGCCGTTAAGCGTCATCAGGCCGTTGATCATGCCGCCCCAGCTCGGCATCCACAGCATGATCGAGAAGACCATGCCCAGCGTCTGCGCCCAATCGGGCAGCGCGGTGTAGTGCAGATGGTGCGGACCCGCCCAGATGTAGAGGAAGATCAGCGACCAGAAGTGGATGATCGACAGGCGGTAGGAATAGACCGGCCGTTCGGCCTGCTTGGGCACGAAATAATACATCATGGCCAGGAAGCCGGCGGTCAGGAAGAAGCCGACGGCGTTGTGGCCGTACCACCACTGTGTCAGCGCATCCTGGACGCCCGCGAAGGCGCTATAGCTCTTGGAACCGACCAAGCTGACAGGGATCGCCAGATTGTTGACGATATGCAGCATTGCGATGGTGATGATGAAGGAAAGATAGAACCAGTTGGCCACATAGATATGCGGCTCGCGGCGCTTGAGGATCGTGCCTCCGAACACGAGCAGATAGCAGACCCAGACGACGGTGAGCCACAGATCGACATACCATTCGGGCTCGGCATATTCCTTCGCCTCGGTGACGCCCATGACATAGCCGGTGGCGGCGAGCACGATGAAGAGCTGGTATCCCCAGAAGACGAAGCGCGCCATCGTCGGGAACGCCAGCCGCGCGCGGCAGGTGCGCTGGACGACATAGAAGCTGGTCGCGATCAGCGCGTTGCCGCCGAACGCGAAGATCACCGCCGATGTGTGCAGCGGACGCAGCCGGCCGAAGCTGGTATATTCGATCCCCAGGTTGAGCGCGGGGAAAGCGAGCTGGAGCGCGATGTAGAGCCCGGCTAGGAAACCCGCGAGGCCCCAGAAGACCGTCGCGACCACGCCCCAGCGGATCGGATCGTCGTCATAGACGCCCTCGTCCGCCGGCCCGGGCAGGATGCCGCTGGCCAAGGCGGCATAGTCCGCCCGCCTGAGCCCTGCCCAGAGCGCGATCATCGCGGCGAGGCCGACGATCACCATATGCACCGAAAATCCGGGGTCGTGCGACAGCGCGAACCCCGCGATCGCGAGCAGGACGACAAGCATCCAGCCCCCGCTCTTCATCACCAGATTATCCATCGACCGGCTCCCTCTGCGCGGCGTTGTTCAATGCGGGCGGTGGCCCGGCTGCTCGCCGGCAATCGCCCGAAGCGTGTCTGCGTCGCGGATCTCGAAACTGTCGCGGGTCGGCAGCGCGATGATGCCGCTGGCCTTGAGTTTGCCGATCTGGCGGCTCACCGTTTCGATCGTCAGCCCCGCCAGATCTGCCATCTGGCCCCGGCTGAGCGGAAAGCGATGACACATCGCCTGGTTGTCGCCTGCGAAGTCCGCGATGAGGGCTGCCACCCGTTCCATCGCCGTCCCGCGCCCGATCATCAGCAGCCAGCGGCGGGCGCGATCGAGGTCGGCGAGGGCGCGATCGAGCATCGCCGCGCTCACCTCGGGATGGCTTCCCGCCATCGTGGCAAAGGCCTCGCGCGGGAATAGGCAAATTTCGACTGGATTGAGCGCAACCGCCGCGAAGGCGCTGATTCTGTCGTCAATCCGGCCGATAAAGCCTCCCGGCCCGACAATGCCCAGGATTTGTTCGCGCCCATCCGCGGTGGTGGCGGACAGCTTCACTGCACCGCTCAGGATATTGGCGACGAAAGCGGGCGTCTCTCCCTGCCAGAGGATCGTCTGACCCTTGGCGATCGTGCGGCGCCGGCCCATCCAATGAAGCGCGCGCCGACTCTCTTCGTCGATCCGTGCGCAGATGCCATCCGTGTCGCGTACGCATGCCTCGCATGTCATTTGCGCCCGAGCGCCGCGCGTCACGGAAACCTGAAAAGATGCTGTCATATCACTGTCGCCAGGGGCTGCTCCGGCGGATCCGGCGTCGCTCCTGCCCCGGCGCCCTGATGATCTCGGCGCAGTTTTCCAGATATACGGAGTTTCCCGTACTTCTGCGAAAACGGCTCGGGATCGACGATCTCTCGGAACGTAATCGGTAGAAGCCCTAGGTTCGACCTCGGGCGATTTGTCATATGTGGAACGGCGATCGGGCGCCGGCAGTTCGCGATTAAGTCTGTGCCCGCTGCAACTTGGGTATCTGCACAGAGGTTTGCTATGACGCTCACCACGCAACTCGCGATGGCATCATTGGTCGTTGCTGCAACGGTTCTGCTCCATCTCGCAGGCCTGGCAGCGCTTTTGGCAATCTTACGTCGTCACCGGCACGTTCCGGACCGTATGCTGGCGGCAATGCTGAACACTGCCGCAATCCTGTTCGGAGCGTTCGGGCTTTTCGGCCTCCATTCGCTGGAGATCTGGGCCTGGGCCGGGGTGTACCGATGGCTCGATGTATTGCCCGATCTGGAGCAGGCGCTATATTTCTCGACGTCGACCTATGTCACGATCGGCTATGGGGATGTCGTCCTTCCGCACGGAAGTCGGATCCTTGGTGCGATCGAGGGCGCAAGCGGCATCATATTGATCGGCTGGTCGACGGCCTTTTTCTTTTCGGTTGTGGATCGGCTCAAGCTACTCGAACGTGGGCTTGCGGCGGGGCAGCCGGAAATGTGACCAGGTCACTCGCCGCGTGCGGCAGCGGAATTGTTGGTGACGCTTGCGCTCCCATTGTCGGCATCGGGAAATCTACGCATTTGCGCGAGCCGACGTTGTCGCGATTGAGGTCTTCCAACCGAGGAGGCTTTCAATGCGCTCGTTAGTCATTCTGATATCCGTGCTTGCGCTGGGCGCATGCGACCGACCCGGCCACGAAGCGACCGAAGCTTCAAACGAAAATGTGGCGAGTGCCAATTCCGCAGAGACTGTCGCGGCACTTCACCCGCGCCAGCGCGAGGCGGTTCTGTTCCGGGCGATCAGAGATGCCGGGCTCCCTTGCCAGGATGTCGTCAGGACCGAACAGATCGAAGACACGATGGGCAAGCCGACTTGGCGCGCACGATGCGAGGATGGTGCGTCACACCTCATCATCATCAACCCGGATGGGTCCGCAGCCGTGATGAGCAGAACGACGCCCTGAAATAAACGTGTTCCTGCGGAGACGTAACGCGTCCGCAGGCTTCGTGGCCATCGTCCCGAGCGCGGTCGGTCTTGCCTCGTGCACCGGACATCTTCCTGCGTATCGACCGCATTCCAGGCCGAACGCCGCGATTGGTCATGCCGAAGGAACGGGTGGGGATGGCCGCTTACGAGTCAGCTATTGGGGCCGTCGCGGACGCGCCTTTCGGACCTCGATCGCCTCGCTTCTGGTGTGCTGCCGAACTCGCACTTCAAGAGGGATTTGGCACCACGAACCAACCAGGAAATGCGAAGGTCCGGATTAGGTACTCTTCCCAATGTTGAATGCTGCAGGTGAATTGTAGCTTTAGGTGAATTGTAGCTTTGAGCGGTCGAATGGGGACGTTCATATGACGGACGATTCAAGCGTAGAAGAGACGACAGTGGCGGGTCAGGTGGTAGCTGAGGCGGCCGAGGCGTTCTGGCACATGTACCTGGCTCTGTTCACCGGGTACTGGGACCTGATTGCGGCGGTCTCAGTGTCGCCAGCGGGCCGGGCGCACCGGCGACCGGCGGATGAGCAGCTTGTCGTGCCCGAGCCGCTCGAGGAAAGAGGGGAATACGCCCTGTTCGCCTGAGCGATGCTCCTCTCTGGGCTAATCATCCGGGCGAGCGGGCGACGGATGATCTCCGCTTTCGTCAAGACGCACCCGCCGATCGAGACTGCGTGACGCTTTACGCAGGATCTCACCGGCGCCGCGGGCAGCGGCGTCATGGCCTGATCGCCACCTTGAGTACACCATCGCGCTGATGCCCGAAGACATCATATGCGGTCTCGATATCGTCTAGGCTGAAATGATGGGTGACAAGCGCGCCGGTATCGATCCGTCCGTTCGCTACCGTCGCCATCAGTCTCCGCATCCGCTCCTTCCCGCCGGGGCATAATGTGGTCACGATGCGGTGATTGCCGAGGCCCGCGGCGAAAGCATCGAGAGGGATCCTCAGGTCTTCCGAATAGACGCCGAGCGACGACAGTGTGCCGCCGGGGCGAAGCGAACGAAGGGCCCATTCGAAGGTCTGTTGCTTGCCCAGTGCCTCGATGGCGACGTCGACGCCCCGGCCGCCGGTGAGCGTCATGATTGCGCTGACCGGATCCTCTCGCGTGAAGTCGACGACATGGTCGGCACCCATCTTGCGCGCGATTGCCGCGCGTTCGGGAACACTCTCGACCGCGATGATCTCCGTCGCCCCCATCAATCGCGCGCCTGCCGTCGCACACAGCCCGATCGGCCCTTGCGCGAAGACCGCCACCGTGTCGCCGAGGCGAATTTTCCCTGCTTCTGCGCCGCCGAATCCGGTCGAAAGGATGTCGGGGCACATCAGCACCTGCTCGTCGCTGAGCCCATCCGGGATCGGTGCCAGATTGGCCATAGCATCGGGAACGAGCAGAAATTCGGCTTGTGCACCGTCGATGGTATTTCCGAACCGCCATCCGCCAATCGGTTTCCACCCATGCGGCGTGCCGGCGCCGCATTGGGCATGGCAGCCGTCGAGTGAGGCGTTCGACCAGCCCGAGGGCGTGATCGCACCGGCGATGACGCGCTGCCCTTCCTGATATCCGGTGACCGCCGAGCCCAGTTTTTCGATCACGCCGACCGGCTCATGACCGATGGTGAGGCCGGATGTGACCGGATACTCGCCCTTGAGGATATGAATGTCGGTCCCGCAGATGGTGGTGGTCGTGATGCGGATCAGCGCATCGAGGGGGCCTGGCTGAGGGATCGGCTTCTCACCGAGAACGATCCGTCCTGGCTCGAGAAAGATCGTTGCGCGCATCTTGTTGGCCATGGCTGTCTCCTTTGGGAGGACGAAGCGTGCACCGCCGCCGGCAATCGGTCTTTACGGAATGTTCCGGACATCGGCCCGCAAAACATCTCAACGCAGTCATGCCCGCGCGCCGTGTCTGATCGTCCGGATGGTCGCGACTGGCGCAATGCTCGGCGCCGCCTCGTCGCATCGTCCCGAGCCCGGCCCAGGTTACGAAGCCTGACTGCGTCGGAGCGGGTCGAACGCGTGCTCGGCGGCGGCAAGAGCGCGCTGCCGCGCCATGTCATCGGGCAGCGCGCGCAGTCGTTCCTCGAGCGAGGCTGCGAAGGCGGCGTAGCGGTTGCGCCAATCCTGCGGAGCGATCAGGTCAGACGCGTGCGGCCGCGGTTTACTGGTTCGGCGCGCCGGTGTGCCGCGCTCCAGCCGGAAGCGTTCGCCGAGCAGCGGTATGATCGGATGGGGCAATCCCGCGATTGTGGAGACGTCAGCCGACAGACGTTCGAGCGCAGGCGCTTCGCCATGGTCGAGAAAGATGTTGCCCCGGACGGGTGCGCGCCTTGCCAGCCAGCGAAGCAGTGCGGCATGATCGGCATGGGCGGAATAAGCATCGAGAGTTTCGATCCGCGCGCGGACGCGAATGTCGTTGCCGGAAATCCGCACTGCGCGCGCGCCGGACTGGAGCACGGCTCCCAAAGTGCCGCGTGCCTGATAGCCGACGAACAAGACCGTGGATTCGACGCGTGGAAGATTGCGGATCAGATGGTGGCGGATGCGCCCACCATTGCACATGCCCGAGCCGGCAATAAGGATGGCGCCGGAGATCCGGTTGAGAGCCTTGGACTGGGCGACGTCGGCGGTGAAACGGACATTCGGGTTGTCGAAGGGAGAAGGAACGCCTTTACCCGGACGTGCGCCGTAGCGGCGATATGCCCGTGTTACCCGATCGGCGAGTGGTGAGTCGACGAACACCGACGAGGCAGGCAATCGTCGCGATGCGAACAACGCGACGAGATCCTCGAGCAGAACCTGGGTACGCTCGAGCGCGAAAGCCGGAATTAGCAGATTGCCGCCCTTGGCGAGGGCGGTTTCGACGATCGCCGCCAGCATCTCGCGCCGATCGGCAGCCGTGGGGACAACCCGATCCCGATCACCATAGGTTGCTTCGCAGACGACATGGTCCCATCCGCTGCCGGGCATGGCCGGATCAGCGGCATCTGCGGCCGCAACGCCGATATCGCCGGAAAACAGGAGGTTCTGGCCCTCGGCCTGGATCTCCAGCGAGGCGGCACCAAGAATATGATGCGCGTCCGAAAAGCGGATTGCTACACCCGGACACGGCTCGGCCCATTCGCCATAGCGCAGATCCTGGATCTGAGAGACGAGCTGTTCGACATCGCTGGCGTCGTAAAGCGGCTCGAACGCGGGAAGTCCGGCACGATCGGGGCGACGATTGCGTCGTTCGGCGTCGGCAGCCTGCAGCTTAGCTGCGTCGAGTAGAAGCGGTGCGAGCAGATGGCGCGTCGGTGGCGTGCACCAGATCGGCGCATCGTAACCGGCCCGGGTCAGAACCGGCAGCCGACCGCTGTGGTCGAGATGCGCGTGCGTCAGCACGATCGCATCAAGGCCGCGCACGTCGAAGGGCAGGGTCTCATGGTTGAGCGCCTCGAGCGTGCGCGACCCCTGGAACAGGCCACAGTCTATCAGCAGGCGGCGATCGCCGACATTGAGCTCCATGCAGGAGCCGGTGACCGTGCCCGCGGCACCGTGAAAGGTCAGCTCGACCGTCATTTCGTCGCACCGGGAAAGGCGGAGGCGTTTCGAGATCCCGCACCGTCGCTGTCGCGGTGGCCTAGGGGTTGCGGTTCGGTGTGCAGCATCATGCGTCTCCGGCAAAGGCGAGATGCCAGCCTAGCGGCGTCCTCTGTCGCGCGAACTCAGTACAAGTCCGGATGGCCGCACTGCTGATCAGCGTTCAAACGGTACATGTCATCGCGCGCATTCAGGGGGCGCCGTGGAACTGCACCAGCCGAACTGTAGACGGCGTTCGATCTGCAACGATCGCGCGGAGCCGGCGTCGTGCAGCTGCATCGAAATTCTTTCGGTCGGGCAGGGCGACCGTCAGGCCGCCAGACTCCAAGGCTGAGATGTCATGTATCGGAACGTCCTCATCGCCGTCGATCTCGATCAGAGCAGTTCATGGGCCAAGGCGTTGCCCGCCGCAGTTGGGCTTTGCAGATGCTTCGAGGCAAAGCTCACGCTTGTGACGGTGGTCTCCGGAACGGAGCTGGCGCTCGGAGCTCAGTGGTCGCCGATCGCCCTTCGCAAGATGGTGGACACAGCCCGCAGCCGTCTTGCCGGCCTTGCCGACAGCGTGTCCGGGTTGCCGGACGTTTCATGCCTTGTCGAGACCGGCAGCATCTATCGCGGTATCCTCAACGTCGCTGAACGGATTGCTGCCGATCTGATCGTTCTGGCCTCTCACCGCCCCGAGATGAAGGACTATCTGCTCGGTGCCAGCGCCTCGCGCGTCGTGCGTCATGCGCGCTGTTCCGTATTCGTCGTACGGGATTGAAGGCTGTGGCCGGGTCCACGACCTTGACGACCGCACTGGCCGAGGCGGCGCCTATTGGCTTGACCCAGAGTGAAGCGGCGATCCGTCTGGCGCGAGACGGCGCCAATGAGCTTCCACGGCAAAGACGCCGCTCGTTGATCTCGATCGTCGTCGAAGTCATGCGCGAACCGATGCTGCTGCTGTTGCTGGCTGGTGGAGGCGTCTACCTGGCGCTCGGTGATCTGGTGGAAGCGCTCGTCCTCATCGTTCTCGCGGGATTTTCGATCGCGATCACCATCATTCAGGAGACGCGCAGCGAACGTGCGATCGAGGCGCTGCGCGACCTGGCCAGCCCGCGTGCGCTGGTGATCCGCGACCATGTCCGGCGGCGCATCGCCGGGCGTGATGTCGTGCGGGGCGACCTGCTGGTCCTGAGCGAGGGCGACCGTGTTGCTGCCGATGGGTGGGTGCTCGCCGACAAAGGGTTGCGGCTCGATGAGTCTCTCCTGACGGGCGAGTCGATGCCGGTCAGCAAGGCCGTGCGCGTCGGGGAGTGTCACGATGAGCCGGCGCCGCGGCCGGGCGGGAACCACCTCGCTTATATCTTCTCAGGCGCACTGGTCGTCGCAGGAAGCGGGCTTTGCCGTGTTGCCGCGACCGGAACAATGACCGAGATCGGACGAATTGGCCAGTCGCTGTCGACGCTGGAGACCGAGGCCCCACAGCTCCGCCAGCAGACGCGGAAGCTCGTGCTGGCCTTTGCGATCATTGGCGGCGTTGTCAGCGGACTGGCGGTCCTGCTCTACGGTTTACTCCGTGGCGGCTGGCTCGACGCTGCGCTCACCGGGATCGCGCTCGGCATGTCAATGCTTCCCGAGGAGTTCCCGGTGGTCCTTGCCGTATTCATGGCGATGGGGGCGATGCGCATGTCGCGTGTGCGTGTGCTTGCTCGGCGGGCGGCCGCGATCGAGACCTTGGGTTCCGCGACCGTGCTGTGCACCGACAAGACCGGCACATTGACCGAAAACAGGATGACGGTGGTTCAGCTCAAGCTGCCGGACGGACGGGTGCTGGATCATGACGGCGAGGCAGTTCTGCCTGATGAATTCTGGCAGCTCGCGGAACTCGGTATTCTTGCAAGCGCGCCGCAGCCGTTCGACCCCATGGAGGTTGCATTCCACGATCTCGGCCGTGTTGGCGATGCGGGGACGCCGCGCCGCGCCGATTGGGATTTGCGGCACCATTATCCGCTAGATCCGGCACTCCTCGCGGTCTCGCAGATATGGCGCACGTCTCCCGGAGACGACGAGCATGTCATTGCGTCAAAGGGCGCGCCGGAAACCATCGCCGAGCTGTGCGGCATGAATCCGGCCGAACGTGCGGCTATTGCCGTTGCGGTCGACGCGATGGCCGCGCGCGGCCTCCGCGTGCTCGGCGTTGCCGAAGCGCGCTGGCGTGGGACAAGTTTTCCCGCCACGCAGCGTGGGTTCGATTTCACCTATCGCGGGCTGGTGGGATTGCAGGATCCGCTGCGTGCCTCGGTGCCGGACGCCGTGCGGCAGTGTCATACCGCCGGAATCCGCGTGGTGATGATCACCGGCGACTATCCTGAAACGGCCCGCGCGATCGCCCGCGAGGCTGGGATTCCATCCGACACGCTCATGACCGGCGACCAGCTCGCGCAGATCGATGACGCCGAACTCGCGCGACGCGTAAGCGACATCACGATCTTCGCCAGGATCATGCCGGAGCAGAAGCTGCGCATTGTCCAGGCACTGAAGGCTGGCGGCCAGATCGTGGGAATGACTGGGGACGGCGTCAACGACGCACCATCGCTCAAGGCCGCCGATATCGGCATTGCCATGGGCGGGCGCGGCACCGATGTGGCGCGTGAGGCTGCTTCCATCGTCCTGCTCGACGACGATTTCGGGTCCATCGTTACCGCGATCCGTGTCGGCCGGCGGATCTACGATAATCTGCGCAAAGCTATGGGCTTCATTGTTGCGGTGCATCTGCCGATCGCTGGCCTGGCGATGATGCCGCTCCTGTTCGGATTGCCGATCTTGCTTGCGCCTCTGCATATCGCCCTGCTCGAGATGATCATCGATCCGGTATGTTCGCTGGTGTTCGAGGCGGAGCGCGAGGAAAGCAACGTCATGCAGCGGCCGCCGAGAGCGCCAGCGACCGCGCTGCTGCCACGCACGCTGGTGCTTTGGTCGGCCGTGCAAGGGGCGGTCGCGCTCGCGGCGATCGGCGGCATGGTGCTGTGGAGCCGAACAGCCCCGGTGACCGAGCTTCGCGCCATCGCTTTCGGGACGCTTGTCGGTGCGATCCTTGCTCTCGTGCTGGTCAATCGCGCCTTCACCTCGTCGATTGCCGGTGCGTTGCTCCGCCCCAACTTCGCGCTTGCCGCCGTGGTATTCGTGATCGCGCTGGTATTCGGCCTGGCGGAATGGATCCGGCCGGTCCGCGACCTGCTTGGGTTCGGTGCATTGCAGCCCGAGCAGATGTTTGCCGCTTTCGTGGCGGGAGTGGCCGTGTTGGTGGTGCTCGAGATGATCAAGCGACGCTGGCATATTGGCTGGGCCATATGACCATTGTGCCACCTTCCCGTCCTTGTCGAAAATTTGCGTCGGAAGGGAGGTTCAGTCGTCGGCAATCGGCTGGCAGAGCGAGATCTCGAAAGCGAGCGGCGTGCCGTCGCGCTCGGTGACGGTCACATATTCGCCGACGCGCATCGGATGTGCTTCGAGATGGAACAGCGGCTCGTCATCGGCGTCGCCGGGGGCATAGGAAAAGGCCCAGCCCTTGCGTTTGTGCACCAGATAGCCGTGAACATCGGGCTCGTCGGGCCAGGAGCGTAGCACGGTCGCGCGCTCGGGTTTTGCACGGATCGCCTCGCGGTCGACAATCTGCTGCTGATCGAGCGGCGCACGCAGCAGATAGCAATGCGCGCGCGAACCTTCTGGGAAATCGCGGGTTCGCGCGAGATCGAGGCGGATCATATACCAGGTCATGCCGGTCTTTGTCTGCCGAGTGTGCCGCGTCCGAAATTGGGGATATTACGTATGGTGAGCTTTCAACCGGCTTTGGCGAGCAAGATACGCAGCGCCGCCAGTATTGGCCGCTGGCTGGCGAGTATCGCATCATCAGCCTCGGCAAGCGGGATCCAGCGCGCCGAATCGATTTCCGGAAAGCTTTGGAACATGCCGCTACCCGGCGGCCATTCCAGTTCGAACCGGTTGCTGACGATCTCGGCGGGATCGATGGACTGTTCGTGTGCGAACGCCTCGACGATTTTGCCACCGGCCTGGCGGATTTGCATAAGCGGCTGCATGTCTCCTTCAACCGCGACACCGAGCTCTTCCATAGCTTCGCGACGGGCCGCGGTTCCAGCATCTTCACCCGGCTGGATCATGCCTTTGGGTATTTGCCAGGCGCCTATGTCCTTGTTTCGCCAATAAGGGCCGCCGGGGTGCGCAAGCAGAACTTCGACACCCGATCCGGCGCGGCGATAGAGTAAAATGCCTGCACTGCGCTGGGCCATCATTGCTAACCTTGGCGGACGGATGCTCGGTTTATACTGAAAGAGCCTTGGCAATACATCGGCCTCGACCCACGTCGGCGTGGTTACGTGCGGCATCATCTCTCAAGTCCGTAATGTCCCGAATGCCGATCGCATCGCAGACGGGCTAATTCCAGCTTCCGCAGACCGAAACGACGCATCGGGCGCCGTTTGCAGCGAACGTTGCAAAGTGAACGGGAAGGCCGGACAATGACCGAATTTGATCGAGAACAGCTGAACGGGATGCCCGTGCCAGGCAATCCGGCCCCCGATATTATCAACCCCCAATCTCCGCCGGAATCGCCCGTCTCTGCGCCGCCTGCCGAAGAGCCGATGCAGGAGCCGCCCGGCATCCAATCGCCCGACCCGGGCCGGGAAGAGCCAAAGACGCCGCCGCCTGAAATCCCCCCGGCTGAAGCTTGTATGGGCCTGCGCCTTGTATCGGGCATCGCCGATTGCCGAGTGAGGCTTCCTTGGGGATCTACGTAAGGCGCGCAATGAAGGATGGTGCCAGGGAGCCACTGGTTTGAGAGGGCGATCAAGTCATGACGCATCGAGTCGGGCGCCAATGAGTCGGTTGGGAACACATCGCGAGCGTCATCTGGTTTCCCGTATCGGTTGGCTGCGGGCGGCCGTGCTTGGCGCCAACGACGGAATTGTGTCCACGGCAAGCCTCATTCTTGGGGTTGCGGCTTCGGCGGCTCAAAGGGACGCGATCCTGATCGCGGGGGCTGCCGGGCTGGTCGCGGGCGCAATGTCGATGGCTGCCGGCGAATATGTCTCGGTCAGTTCGCAGGCCGATGCCGAAGAAGCGGATCTGGACCGTGAACGCCGCGAGCTCGCGAACGACAATGAGGCCGAGAATGAGGAGTTGACCCAGATCTATATCCGGCGCGGTCTCGATCGCGATACGGCGCTATCGGTGGCACGCCAGCTGATGGCTGCCGATGCGCTCGCTGCTCATGCGCATGATGAACTGGGTATATTGGAGATGACGACGGCGCGTCCGATCCAGGCCGCGTTGACGTCGGCCGCGACATTCACCTGTGGCGCTGCATTGCCTTTGTTGATCGTGTTTCTGGTGCCAATGGCCCGCCTTGTTCCGATCGAAGCCGGCGCATCGCTTCTCTTCCTCGCTCTGCTCGGTGCTATAGGTGCGGTGGCGGGCGGCGCGATCGTCTGGCGCGCTGCTGCGCGCGTCACCTTCTGGGGAGCGCTCGCCATGGCATTGACCGCGGGGATCGGGCACCTGGTCGGTACGGCCCTCTGAGATGCAGCGGCCGACGGAAGATCGTGTACCGGTGCCTGCGGCGGATCCACTGACGACAGCGGATTTCGAAACTATTGTCACACCGCCGGGCTTCTTCGCTCGGCTGGGGCCAGGGCTGATCACTGGCGCCGCCGACGATGATCCCAGCGGAATCGGCACCCACAGCCAGATCGGCGCCCAGTTCGGCTATGGCCTGGCCTGGACCTTTGTCCTCAGTTTTCCGCTGATGGTCGTCATCCAGCAGGTCGCCGCCGAGATCGGGCGAGTCACGGGTGCCGGAATCGCCCGCAATCTGCGACGCCATTATCCTCGCCCCGTGCTGTGGGCGATGGTGACGCTGCTCCTGATCGCCAATGTGGTGAACCTTGGCGCTGACCTGAGTGCTATGGGCGCTGCCCTGGTGCTGCTGACAGGGGGGAATGCTGTTCTCTATACCCTGTTGTTCGGGATCCTTTGCGTGGTGCTCGAGGTAACGCTCAGCTATCCACGCTATGCGGCCATTCTGAAATGGACCACCCTGTCCCTGTTCGCTTACGTCGCGGTCGTCGCGGTCGCTGGCGTCCCCTGGGGACGGGCGCTGACCTCTCTGATCGTGCCCGAGCTACAATGGAACGCCGACTACGCAACCGCGATGGTCGCGATCCTTGGCACCACGATCAGCCCTTATCTTTTCTTCTGGCAGGCCGGGCAGGAGATTGAGGAGCAGCACCGTCATCATGCCAAGCCTTTGTGTATCGCGCCACGCGATGCCGGTCCCGAACTCAAGCGGATTCGCATCGACACGCTGACCGGCATGGCGTTCAGTTCGATCATTTCGCTCGCTATCGTGTTCGCGACCGCGGCGACTCTCAATGCCCAAGGCATCACCGACATCGCCACTTCGGCGCAAGCCGCGGAGGCGCTGCGTCCGATCGCCGGCCGCTTCGCCTTCGCGATGTTTGCGCTTGGCGTCATTGGTACCGGCCTGCTCGCAGTGCCGGTTCTTGCCGGCTCGGCGGCTTATGCCGTGACCGAAATGAGCGGCAGGGTGGGAAGCCTTGACGCGAAACCGCTCCAGGCGCGGCTATTCTATGCGACGATCGCGATAACGACGCTTGCTGGCGCCGCGCTTACGTCGATCGCGATCGATCCGGTGAGGGCGCTTTACTGGGCGGCAGTCGTCAACGGTGTTTTGGCGGCGCCGCTGATGGCGATGATGATGCTGATCGTTCGCAACAAGCGGGCAATGGGACGGCTTACTCTATCGCCCATGGCCACAGCGCTAGGCTGGTTTGCGACATCGGTTATGGCCGCGGCTACCGTGCTTTTCTTTGCGTTTGCTCTTTAGTTGTCCGCACCGATGCGCTCTTGGTCAGAGGGTTCGTCCCCGTCATCCTCGTCGTGAACTTCCGGACGATGAAACCTTGGGATTATTGCCGGTCTATCGAAACCCGCACTGCGCGTAGCTTGATCGCTTCAAGAAGCGCATACATGTTTTGAGGGTGATCGTGGGCCGCACAAGATTGAAGATGCCTTCGAGACGCTCGCGAATGCCATGCCGGGCAACATCCTTTCCCCCTTCCGGAATACCGATGATCTCGCCGCTGTCTTCTACACCTAGAAGGATCATGCCCGCGTTCGACGTCGCGAACGCCGCAATTTCCTTGGCAAGATCGCCGGCGTGCTTCGGGAACTCGCGCTTGAACTCGACTGTCTGCGTTTCGCTCGCAGCCGCCAGGTGCGGCAATTCACGCGTCAATTCAGCGTCGGCCCAACTGGGGTGTTCGTTATCCATGCCGGACAGGATGCCGCTACATTTCGCCTCGTACCAGCAGGATTAGATCCACACCTTCCGCGCTGGTCTTCCATTCGCTCCCTGCTGGTTCGCACCACGGCCCTCGTGGACCCGGCGCCCAGCATCGCAAGGAGCCGATCCCTAGGCGGACTCGCAAAGGGCCATTTGCATATGCAACTGACCGGAGTTGGTCGAGAGCCGCCAGCCAGCATCACGACATAAACAGGCAACTGCGATCGCCAACATCGCCAACATAGCCGCCGTTAGAGACCGACCTCGGGTGCCTCGGAAGCTGCCTTTCGTTCATCAAGGGGCGACAAATATGGGATCGGAGCCCGGTGCGGGACCGTCCGATTTATGGCGAAAACGCGATTCCGTAGTAGTGGAATGGCCGCGGAGAAAGAGCGGGAGAAAACGCCTCTGAGAGCCCCAAAAGGGATTCTCCCGCTACGGGATCATGCCGCGAACGGCGCAGAACTGCGCCGTTCTGGCGGCGATTCTCTCATTTACGGAAATCATGCCGACTGGCTGGCGGAGCGGGAGGGATTCGAACCCTCGATACGCTTTTGGCGTATACTCACTTTCCAGGCGAGCGCCTTCGACCACTCGGCCACCGCTCCGCATGCTCTGGAAGGCGGCTCCCTATCGCGGCATTGACGGCGGCGCAAGGCGCTTCACAGCACCAGCCGGAACAGCGCGCCGTCGGCGGGCGATCGATCGACCTCGATCGAGCCGTCATGTGCGAGCAGCACCTGCCGCGCGAAGCTGAGGCCGATGCCGCTGCCCGTCTTCTTGGTGGTGAAGAATGGCAGGAAGATGTCGTGGCGCAGCGCTTCGGGTACGCCGGTGCCATTGTCGCCCACCTCGATCCGTGTCCGGCCCGACCGCATCGCCTCGATCGACAGCGATACGGTGGGCGTGTCGCCGTTCATCGTCGCGGCATCGGCGGCGTTGCGCAGCAGGTTGATGACGACCTGTGCGATCAGATCCGGGTCGGCATCGATCAGGTGGCTCGGCGGCGCGATCGTGATCTCCAGCCGGACATCGGCCCAATGTCCGTCGGCCTCGAATAGCCGGCCCAGCTCGGCCGCGAAGGGTTCGGCGGCGAACAGGCGTCGGTTGATCTGCGGCGGGCGGGTGATCGTGCGATAGGTTTCGACGAAATGCATCACGCCGTCGGCGCGGCGGGCCAGTGTCTCGATCGCGCCGCGCGCATCGGCAATGGCGGGATCGTCGCCGCGATCGGCCTCGGCGATGAGCTGCGCGGCGGTACGCGCCAGCGACGTCACCGGGGTCATCGAATTCATGATCTCGTGCGTCAGCACGCGGATCAGGTCGCTCTGCGCCGCCACCTCGACGGCGTTGAGCGCATCCTGGATCGGCTGAACCGCGATCACCCGCACCGTGCCGCCCAGCCGCGCGAGCGAGGCGGCGCGAACCGTCGCGCGCTGCGGCCCGATGTCGAGCGACAGGATGAGCAGCTGATGCCGCCCGGGCGGCAGGCCGGCGATCGCCTGGACCAGGCTGGCGCCATAGATCTCGAAATCGGCGACGCGGATGCCCTTATGCTGGTTGAACAGCCGCCGTGCCGCCTTGTTGACGCATTCGGCGCGCCCCTCGGAATCGACGGTGACGAGCGCGACGGGCACATCGTCGACCAGCGCGGAGAAGAAGCGCGTTTCCTCCGAGATCCGCTCGCGCTCCTCGCGCAGCGTACGGATGCCGCTGTCGAGCGCGGAACCCAGCACGTCGAAGCCGCTGCCGGCCTCGGGCCGGGCGAAGCGCGCCTGGAGGTCGCCGAAGCGCACCGCGTCGATGAATCGGGCGACTTCCAGATTGGTGCGCTGGACATAGCGCCACAGCGCGATGCCGGCGCCCGTCGCGAGCATTGCGGCAACGATCCGCGCCGCGGCGAGCCCGGGGGTCAGCAACGACCAGGCAAAGGCGGCGAGCGCGGCGAGTGCGAGCGCCAGGCGCAGCGCCAGTCCGATCGCGAAGCGACGGTCAAAGCCCATGTTTTTCCATCCGCCGATACAGCGACGCGCGCGTCAGTCCGAGTTCGGAGGCGGCGTTGGAGATGTTGTAGCCGTGTTTCTTCAACGCGGTCTCGACCATGCGGCGCTCGACGCGCTCGAGGTTGAGATCGTCGTCGCCGGCCGGCGGCTCGACCACCGCGCTGCGCTCGACGCGCAGCGGTGCGGGCTCGGGGCGGCGGATCGAGAAATCCGCGATGGTGAACGGCGCGTCGCCCGACAGGATCACCGCGCGCTCGACAGCATGGCGCAGCGCGCGGACATTGCCCGGCCAATCATAGGCGGTCAGCGCGGCAAGCACGTCGGCGGGGATCGGCCGCGCCGCCTTGCCATATTTGCGTGCATAGAGTTCCAGATAATGGTCGAGCAGCATCGGCACGTCCTCGCGCCGTTCGCGAAGCGGCGGCAGCGTGATCTCGACGGTGTTGAGCCGAAAGAGCAGATCCTGCCTGAAGCGGTGCTCGTCGCCGAGCCGGTCCGTGGACAGGTTGGTGGCGGCGATCACACGGATATCGACCGGGACCGGTTTGTTGGCGCCGACGGGCGTCACCTTGCGCTGCTCCAAAGCGGTGAGCAGCTTGGGCTGTAGGTGGAGTGGCAAATTGCCGATCTCGTCGAGGAACAAGGTGCCGCCATCGGCGGCTTGCAGCCGGCCGATGCGATCGGTGCGGGCATCGGTGAAGGCGCCCTTCACATGACCGAACAGCTCCGAATCGATCACCGTCTCGGCGACTGCGCCGAGATCGACCGACAGCATCACGCGTTCGGCGCGGCGCGAGCGGCGGTGGAGTTCGCGTGCGACCAGTTCCTTGCCGGTGCCGTTCTCGCCCAGGATCAGCACATTGGCGTCGGTCGGGGCGGCGCGTTCGATCAGCTGCTGGACGCGCGCCATCGCGGGCGACGTGCCGAGCAGTGGCGTCTCGCCGCCCGGTGCCGATGCGGCGATCGCGACGAGCTTGTCCTTTTCCGCCGCGACACGGCGCGAACGGCGCAATGCGGCGGCGGTCCGCACCGTGGCGAGCAGGCGTTCGTTGGACCAGGGCTTGGTCGCGAAATCGGTGGCGCCGCGCTTCATCGCCTCGATCGCGATCTGGACGCCGCCATGCGCGGTGATCATCACTACCACCGCATCGGGATCGCGCGCCAGGAAGCGCCCCAGCCATTCGAAACCCTCGGCAGCGTCGGTGGCGCCGCGCGCGAAATTGGCGTCGAGCAATATCGCCTCGGGCGCGCGCGTCGCCGTGCGTTCGAACGCGTCGCGCGGATCGGTGAAGGTCAGAACCTCGTCGAACAGCGACCGCAACAGCAGGCGCGCCGCGAGCAATATGTCTTCGTCGTCATCGATGACGACGCACAATTCGAATGGCTTTCCCTCCGGCATGCGTCCGTTCCCGTACAGCGAGTGTCCGAAATCGGGCAATCAATAATTGTGCCATACTTGGCTCGATCGCCTTCAATCGCGCAAAACCGCCACTCCTCGCAATTGGCACGCTCTCTGCAACGGGATGGGAAACGGGGCCGCGATCGGCCGCTCGACGAGGAGAAAGACCATGTACACCCCCAGCACGCCGAAGCTCCCCAGCGCGGTCGCCGCCATGCTCGCCGCCGCGACGATGACCTTCATGACTGCCGCTCCGGAGGCGGAAAACGGCGTTTATGGCGGCGATGCGCGCATTGCCGCGGACGAATCGGCACCATCGGGCCTGTGCATCGAACGGCCGTTCGTCGGCTGCGACCCCATCCGCGCCTAATGTCCGATAGCGGACACGAAATGTTCGGAATCGGACACAGCCTATGAGCGTGGTGCGGATGAACAAGGACGCGGGCGGCAGCGACCAGCCGACAAGCGGCGGCGCGATGGATCGGGTGGTCGAGCGGCGGAGCATTCCGTTGCGTCTGAAGCTCGCCGCGGCCGGCACCGGGATCCTGCTGATCCTGATCGCGGCCTGGTATCTGATGCCGCGCGGCACCAGCCAGACCGTTCCCGCCGACCGCGTCACCGTCTCCACCGTGACGCGCGGACGCTTCGAGGATTTCCTGCCGCTGCGCGCACGCGTCACCCCGCTCGTCACTGTCTATCTCGACGCGATCGAGGGCGGCCGGGTGGAGGAGGTGTTCGTCGAGGACGGCGCGACCGTGCAGAAGGGGCAGCTCCTCGCGAGGCTCTCCAATGCCGAACTCCAGCTTTCCGTGCTCGCGCGCCAGACCGAAGTGACGCAGCAGCTCAACTCGATGCGCAGCCAGGAACTGGCGCTGTCGCAAAGCCGCATCCAGAACGAGCGCAATCTGCTCGAAGCCGGGCTGGCGGTGAAGAAGGCGCAGCGTCAATATGAGCGCGAGCAGCCGCTGGCGCAGCGCGGTTTCGTCGCGGGCAAGATCTTTGCCGACACGCGCGACGACTATTCCTATCAGCGCGATCGTCACGCAGTGCTGGCGCGCGCGCAGGCGACCGACGAACGTCTCCAGTCCAGCCAGCTTGCGCAGCTGCGCGCATCGGCAATCTCGCTCGAAACGAGCCTCGGCCTTGCGCGCGCCAATCTCGATGCCCTGAACCTCCGCGCACCGGTGGCGGGCACGCTATCCGCTTTCTCGATCCAGGTCGGCCAATCGATGGCACGCGGCGAGCGGCTGGGCCAGATCGACAGCCCCGGGCGCAACAAGCTGATGGCGGGTGTCGACGAATTCTATCTTGCGCGCGTCCAGCCCGGCCAGACCGCGGTCGTCGAGTGGAACGGCAAGACCTATCGGATGCGCGTCGCCAAAATCTATCCGACCGTGCGCAACGGCCAGTTCGAAGTCGATCTCCAGTTCCTCGGCGACGAGCCGCCGCAGATCCAGCGCGGCCAGACGCTGCAGGTCAAGCTGACCCTGGGCGATCCGAGCATGGCCCGGCTGATTCCGAATGGTAGCTTCTACAATGAGACGGGCGGAAGCTGGGTGTTCGTCGTGACCCCCGACGGCAGCCAGGCCGTCAAGCGCCAGGTGCGGCTCGGCCGGCGCAATGCCGATTTCATCGAAATACTCGACGGGCTGGAGCCCGGCGAGAAAGTGCTCACCTCTCCCTATACCGGTTTCGCCGACAAGGATCGGCTGGACCTCGAACGCAAATGACCAAGCCACAGACGAAAGGCCAAGACATGACGCAACCGATGCTCAGCATGCGCGACCTCAGCCGGGTCTATCGCACCGACATGGTCGAAACGACCGCGCTCAATTCGGTCGATCTCGACATCCATCAGGGCGAGTTCGTCGCGGTGATGGGGCCGTCGGGCTGCGGCAAGTCGACGCTGCTCAACGTGATCGGCATGCTCGACAGCCCGTCGAGCGGATCGTACCGCTTCGGCGACATCGAGGTGGCGGGGTTGCCCGAAAGCAAGCTCGCCGAAACGCGCAAGACGCATCTCGGCTTCATCTTCCAGAGCTTCAACCTGATCGACGAGCTGAGCGTGGCGGAGAATGTCGAACTGGCGCTGCTCTATCACGACATGCCCGCCGCGGCGCGGAAGGCGAAGGTCGAGGCAGTGATGGACCGGGTGGGCATCGCGCACCGCGCGCGCCACCGGCCGAGCCAGCTTTCGGGTGGGCAGCAGCAGCGCGTGGCGGTCGCCCGCGCGCTCGTCGCCGAACCCAGGCTGATCCTGGCGGACGAGCCGACCGGCAACCTCGACACCCAGCATGGCGAGGAAGTGATGAAGATGCTCCAGACGCTCAATGCCGAGGGATCGACCATCGTCATGGTCACCCACTCGCCCTCGCATGCCGATTACGCCAGCCGCGTCGTCAACATGCTCGACGGCCGCATCCTGCAGGAACGGCGCCGCGCCGCCTGAACCCCGCGGACAAGGAGACACGCCATGTGGCGCAACTATCTGATCGTCGGGCTGCGGTCGCTCATGAAGAGCCGTACCTATGCCGCCATCAACATATTGGGGCTCGCCATCGGCATGGCGGCGTGCCTGATCATCCTGATCTTTGTGCGCAACGAGCTCACCTACGATCGGTGGATGCCGGAGGGCGACCGGACTTTCCAGCTCCAGACCTATTATACCGACCGCACGACTGGCGAGCAGCAGAACCTGCAGATGGCCGCCTATGTCACCAAGGCGGCGATACTCAAGGATTTCCCGCAGATCGAAAGCAGCGTCCATCTGCTCTCGGCCGGCCCTGTCGTGGTTCGCAACGGTCAGGCGACGGAAGTGGAGGCGATGAAGTTCGTCGACGGCCCGCTGTTCGACGTGCTCGATCTGCCGTTGGTGCAGGGAAATCCGAAGACCGCGCTGGCGCAGCCGGGCGGTCTGGTGCTGACCGAAAGTGAAGCGAAGCGCCGGTTCGGAGACGAGAATCCGATGGGGCAGACGCTGACCCTGATCTCGCGCGGCATCTCGCAGGATTATCGGGTCAACGGCGTGCTCAAGGATATTCCGAAGAATTCGCACCTCAAACTCAACATGGTCGCGCGCTACGACGCCAATGCCTATTGGGCCGAGAATCCACAGTTCCTCACCGAATATGGCTGGCAGGCGGGCGCACTCTACTTCCGGTTGAAGCCCGGCGCGAACGTCGGGGACATCAACAGCCAATTCCATGCCTGGGAAAAACGCAATATTCCCGATCAGATCTTTGGCGAGCGGCGCACCAACCAGGGCGACAGCGCCGAATTCGCACTGGTCAACGTCCGCGACATCCATCTCGGGCGCGCGCAGGAAGGTGCGATGACCCCGGGCAATGATCGCCGCTCGATCATGACCTTCGCGGTGATCGCGGTGTTGATCCTGGGCATGGCCTGCGTCAATTTCGTCAATCTGGCGACGGCGCGGGCAAGCCAGCGCGCGCGCGAAGTGGCGTTGCGCAAGGTGCTCGGGGCCAATCGCCGCCAGCTCGTTTTCCAGTTCATCGGCGAATCGATCCTGGTGTCGGCACTTGCGATGCTGCTTGCGCTGGCGATGACCGAGCTCGTCCTGCCGCTGATCAGCACCTTCCTCGATGCCGAACTGTCGCTCAAATATGTGGGCACCGGCGGCCTGTTGCTGCCGATCATCGGGCTGGTGCTGCTCGTCGGCGTTGCCGGCGGTATCTACCCGGCTTTCTATCTGTCGCGCTTCCAGCCGGCACGTGTGCTCAAGGCGAACAAGTCGGCTGCCGATGCCGAAGGGTCGGGCCGGCTGCGTAGCGCGCTCGTCGTCGCGCAGTTCGCGGTCTCGATCGGGCTGATCATCTGCACGATCGTCGTCTATGCGCAGACGCTCTACGCGCGGAACTCCGATCCGGGTTATCATCGCGACGGTCTGATCCAGGTCTCCGGGATGCAACGTCGTCAGCTCGATCCAATCAAGGATACGCTGGTGCGCGAGATCGGCAAGATCGACGGCGTCACCTCGGTGGGGCGCACGGCGATCGGTATCAACACGCTCAACAACACTGTGACCGGCGTCCAGCTTCCCGGCCAGTCGGAGCCGATCGGGCTGGGCTATTACAATGTCGATACCAGGTTCTTCGACACGATGGGAATCAAGCTGCTCGCGGGGCGCGGCTTCGACATCAACCGGCCGCTCGACGACAGCACGCGTCCCACCCCCGAGGATCCGGCGGCGGAGCATGCATTCGTGGCGCGCGGCGCGAACACGATGATCAATGCCCTCGCGGTCAAGCGGCTCGGCTTCAAGTCACCACAGGATGCGATCGGCAAGCAGATCCGCGCGGCGATCACCGGCGACCAATATGGCCTGGTGCCGGTCACGATCATCGGCGTCGTCCAGGATTCGCGTTTCCGTTCGATCCGCGATCCGCTCGATGCGATCATGTTCTTCTACGATCGCAACAATCACAACGAGATGCTGGTGCGCTACAGCGGTGATCCGGCAGCGGCGATGGGCAAGATCGAGGCGGTGTGGAAACGCCTGGCGCCGGATACGCCCTTCACCGCCAAGTTCGGCGACGACATCGTCCGTGATCTCTACAAGTCGGAAGAGTCGCGCGCGCAGATCTTCGGGGCATTCTCGCTGCTCGCGGTGGTCGTCGGCTGTCTCGGCCTGTTCGGGCTGGCCGCCTTCACCGCGCAGCGCCGGACGAAGGAAATCGGCATCCGCAAGGTGCTGGGCGCCAGCACGTCACGGATCGTACGGCTGCTCGTCTGGCAGTTCACCCGGCCGGTGATCCTGGCGAACATCATCGCCTGGCCGATCGCCTGGTGGCTGATGCGCGACTGGCTCAACGGCTTCGATGCGCGCATCGCGCTGGGGCCGGTGCCTTTCCTGGTGGCGGGCACGTTGGCGCTGCTGATCGCGGTCGGGACGATCGGTGCGCACAGTTTCCGCGTCGCGCGCACCAACCCGATCCACGCGCTGCGCTACGAATAGGGAGATTGGGGCCAGACCGGTTCCCGTCCGGCCGCGATCATCCTGCTCGGCCGTCCCGGCATCTGCCGGGGCGGCCTTTTTTTGGTGTTCCGTCTCCTGAATCGGCGTTGTCAGACGTTGAGGACGGGGTGTCATTCAGGTCAGGCTGAGTCGAGAATGGTGTCGATCGAGAACCGGCGCGCAGCGTACTTCAGTACGTGAGCACCGGAAGCGCAGATCGATGCCGTTCGCAGGCCAGCATCACCTGAATGACGCCCCGTCCTAAGGTTTGCGGCGGGTGGGGACCGGTATGTTGCAGACGTCGGCGCCACCGGCGGGGACGTTGAAGAACGGGTCGCGCCGGTTGGCGCGTGCTTCGCGATAGGCGGCGAAGCTCTTGCCGGTCAGATATTGATAGGCCGATTGCGCCCCCGGATCGGCTTCGGACATCGGTTTGATGCTCGAAATCGCGATGCGCTGGCGGGGATCGTCGTAGAAGCCGAGCGCCGCGGTGCCGCGCGGGCGTGAGGCCAGGAATTCCATGCCCTCGATCACGCGGCCGACCAGGGCGATGTTGCGGTCGAGATGGCGGGGGGCCTGGCCGATCACGGCATAGAGTTCGGCGCCCGATCCGGTATCGGGCGCCAGATTGCGGCCGACCCCGACCATCGCATAGCAATGGGCGAGCCAGATCTTGCCGTCGCCGTCGCCGCCGACCGGCCAGCCATCGGCAAAGCCGGTATGTTTGGCATAGGGATCGGGCCATGAGATCCAGCTGGGGTTCAGGCCGGTCTCGGTGCGGACATATTCCTCGGGCGGTTTCGCCGTCACGTCGGCGGGCAATGCCTTGCGCTCGGTGGCATCGCCCCATTGCACGACATAATTGTCCTGGACGCGATTGATCGAGGTGTTGTCCCACCAGCGCTGCGCCGCCAGTTTGCGGATATTGGCGACATGGACGGGCGCGAAATCGGGGGCGAGCTGGATGACGACGCGGCCGCCGCCGGCGACGTCCATCAGCAGCAGGTCGCGTGCCGGAATATCCCGCCAGTCGGTCGCGGGCGCCGCTTGCGTGATCTCGCCCGGCGCGAGCGCCGGGGCCTGGCGCTGCGCCACCGCATAGATACCGATCGGTGCCGCGACGGCGGCGAGCAGCGAAAGCATGATCGTCTTCGTCATCGCTACGGAGACTAGAGCGGAAATCGACAGAGTCGATTCACTCTTTTGGCAAAATCGTCGATCGGCCGGAAAGGCGGCGATCGGATCGAGCTACCAGGTTTCTCCATAAGGCCGGATCTCCTGTTCGAAGGTCCAGGCGGCCTTGGGCTGGCAAAAAAGCTGCCAATAGGCGTCGGCGATCGCAGCGGGCGGCATCAGCCGGTCGGGATGCATCGCGTCGACCGCATCCCTGCCCTCGCGCTGTGCGATCATCTCGCGGACCCATAGCGTGTCGACGCCGGCGTCGATGATCAGATGCGCAACATGGATCCCGCTGGGCCACAGCTCGCGCGCCATCGACTGGGCGACCGCGCGCAGCCCGAACTTGGCCGATGCGAAAGCGGCATAGCCTGTGCCGCCGCGCAGCCCGGCGGTGGCGCCGGTGAAGAAGATCTTGCCGCTTTCGCGCGGCAGCATGATGCGCGCGGCTTCGCGCCCGGCGACGAAACCGGCGAAGCACGCCATTTCCCAGACCTTGCGGAACACGCGGTCGGTGGTCTCGAGGATCGGGAAATTGACGTTGGCGCCGACATTGAAGATGACGAGCGCCAGTGGTGCGTGCGCATCGGCATCGTCGAGAAAGGCGGCCACATCCTCCGGCACGCGCGCGTCGAGCGACCGGGCGAAGATGTCGCCGCCCGCCGCCGCGATCTCCTCGGCCAGCGGCTTGAGCTTGTCGCCATTGCGACGCCCGGCAAAGATCGTGAAGCCCTCGGCCGCGAACTTCCGCGCGATCGCGCTGCCGATATGATCGCCGGCGCCGATGATCGCGACGGTTGCGTTCCGGTCGCTCACCGCCCGACCCCGGTCAGGAGCCGGACGGGCGTGCCGGGGCAGGGGCGAGCGGCGGTGCGCCGGGCGCGCTGACCCGCCAGATCGTATTGCCGACATCGTCTGCGACGAGCAGCGCGCCGGTGCGGTCCTTGATCACGCCGACCGGCCGGCCGCGCGCTTCGTCACCCACCAGGAATCCGGTCAGGAAATCCTGCGGCTTGGCGTTCGGCAGCGGATAGCCGTTGGGGCCGAACGGCACCCAGACCACTTTATAGCCCGAAGCGGGCGTGCGGTTCCACGATCCGTGCAGGCCGACGAACGCGCCGTTCGCATAGGCGGGGCCGAGATTGGCGCCGTCGGCGAAGGCGATGCCGAGTGCTGCGACATGCGGGCCGAGCGCGAAATCGGGGCGTTTCACATATTCGAGCCGGTCTGGCCGGTACGGCTCGACGCGATTGTCCTGGTAACCGCCCCAATAGCTGTTGGGCCAGCCATAATCGGCGCCGAACTCGATGCAGGTCATGTAATCGGGCACCAGATCGCCGCCGAGCATGTCGCGCTCGTTGACCGTGGTCCACAGGCATCCGGTCTTGGGCTCATAGGCCAGGCCATTGGGATTGCGCAGGCCGGTCGCATAGATGCGGAAGCTCTTCTTGGCCGGATCGACTTCGAGCACAGCGGCGCGATTGACTTCCTTGTCCATGCCGTTCTCGCCGATATTGCTGGCCGAACCGACGGTGACGTAGAGCAGCTTGCCGTCGGGGCTGGCGATCACGTTGCGCGCCCAATGACCATCGCCGCCGGGTATATCGACCACCTTGCTGCCCTTGGCGGTGATCTTCGTCTGGCCGGTCTCGTAGGGGAAGGCCATCACGGAGTCGGTATTGGCGACGTAGAGCGTGTTGCCCACCAGCGCCATGCCGAAGGGCGAGTTCAATCCTTCGAGAAAGGCGGTGCGCTGATCGACTTTGCCGTCGCCATCGGCGTCGCGCAGCAATGTGATGCGGTTCGCGGACGGCACGTCCGCGCCGGCGCGGCCCATCAGCGTGCGCATGATCCAGTTCTTGATGCCGCCGCCTTCACGCGGCGGGGAATTGGTCTCCGCCACCAGCACGTCGCCATTGGGCAGCAGATACATCCAGCGTGGATGGTCGAGCTTGTCGGCAAAGGCGGCGACGCTGAGGCCCTTGGGCGCGTCGGGCTTGGCGCCGTTCGGCCAGCCGACCGGATCCGCGATGTTGATGGTCGGCAACCGCTCGGGGCGCGGTGCCGAGATGGTGGGCTTCGCACCCGTCACCGCGTCGACCGACAATAAGGCGGGCTTGCCGCGTGACACGAAATAAAAGGCGGCCGCAAATCCCAGCAGCAGCAGGACGACGATGATCACGATAGGCTTTTTCATGTGCGGACCATATGCCTGCGATATTGCGGGTCAAGAGGCGACCGACGCTGGAAATCGGGAAGGTTCAGGGTTTCAGATACCGTGCGGCACAGGCGTCCAGCACCTGTGTCGGCGGACCGGCATGTGCTGCCGCGGCAAGGCCGCGCGTCGCACGCGTGAGCAATTGCCCGGGATCGATCGCGCCCGCGGCCCGAATCTCGTCGGAGATGCGTGTGTCGAGCGCCGCGTCGAGTCGGGCATAGGTTTCGGCCTTGCCGCCGGGCGGGACGTCGCTTGCCCGATGGATCTGGCCGAGCGCGTTGGCGAGCGTGAAGCACATCATCCGCGTCTCGGAACCGTCGGCGGGCAATCCCTTGAACGCCGATGACAGGGTCTCGGGATAGGCCTTGGCGCATGGCTCGGCATAGTCGGAGGCGTTCTTCCGCTCGCTGATCGCGGCTTCCAGCGCCTGGCCGCGCGCGGCGAGCGTCTTCGCCGTTTCAGGTTCGGCGATGCCATTGGCCGATGCGCCGAGCAGCAGGAAATGTGCGGCTTCATTGGCTTGCTCGACGGTGAGCGCCGTGCCGCCGCCCTGCGTCCCGAACAGCGCGATCCTGGCGGCGTAGCAGGTGGTGGCGCGTGCCTGCGGATCGGCGGGCAGCGTGATCGCGGGCTTGTTGCCGCATCCCGCCATCAGCAGGGCAATGGCGATCGCGCCAATCGGGTATCGGTCGTTTCTCATCCCGTCCTGCCCGACCCGAATCAGAGCGGATTCAGATCCTAGATCGAATTTTCCTCGATCTTGATATCGGCATAGGTGATGCCGTCATAGTCCGATGACTGATTGCTGTAATATTCGAGTTCGTCGGATCTCGTGACCATCCTGACCAGATGCTTGCGCGCTGCTTCCGGATTGCGGTCGTGGAGCGCATCGACCAGGCCGACATGGTCGTCATAGGTTCCGCGGAAGAACTGCTCGCGCTCCAGCGTCTCGGCGTTCATCAGCATCATCAAGGTGGGGCCGAAGCGCTGCCACAGACCCTCGATCATCTTGACGAGCGTGTGCGATCCCGACGCATTGTAGATGCCGAACTGGAACGCCCGGTTGCTCTGCAGCACATTGGTCAGGTCCCGTGCGTCGAGCGCGTCGAGCAGATCGCCGAGATGGCGGCGAACCGCTTTCAGTTCGGACGAGCGGATGTTGAGCGCGGCGCGAGAGACCGCCAGCCCCTCGAGAACGCATCGCACCTCGTAGAGTTCGTCGAATTCGACGCGCGTCAGCAGCGGGACGACCGTCGTCCGGTTGGGCAGCATCTGCAGTGCCCCCTCCGCGACGAGCTGGAAGATCGCGTCGCGCACCGGGCCGAGACCCAGTCCGGTGAGTTCGGCGGCCTGGCGCAGCGTCACGGGCTCACCCGCCTTCAATGCGCCCTGGATCATCAGCGAGCTGATCGTCTCATACGCCGTGTCCTTCAGCGTCGCGGCTGCCGCACTGCCGGCCGGTGTCTTGGGGTCTGCGGGGGCGAGGGTCGGCATGCACTGGGTTCCGGGTTGATCGAGGAGGCGCTGTGTCGGGGGCGATGGGTCGTGGCGGATCAATATGGTCAGCCGAACTCTTAGTGTTGACCCGTTGGCCTGCCAAGTTCCCGTGCCGATGTCGGGTGTTGAGAATGGGTCACTCGAACGGCGATCGATCGATTTCGCCGACGATGGGCAGCCGGATCCAGGCGTCCGTCTCACCGCCCATATGCAGCCCCGCATTCTGGGTGGCGCTGATCTCGGGCGCGGACACATTGTCCCGATCCGCACCGGCGATCGTCAGCCTCAATCGCTCTCCGCGCTGGAAGATGCGGCCGACCGCGATCATTCCGAATTCCATGGGCTCGGGGCGCACCGAGAGCGGCGCCGCAGAAAGCACGTCGCGGCGCAGCGAGCTGGGAAAGGGGAGGCCGAAATTGCGATAGGGTGGCTTGCCGAGCGTGCGGTGCGACGATCGCAATATGCCTTCGGAGACGAGCCGGGAGGTCCCGTCGGGGGCGACCGCGGTGAGATAGGCATGGACGTCGATCACCGGCGTGTCGGCGGAGGACAGGAACAGACGGACGGACGGAATGCCGGCGACATAGAGATCCCGGGCCAGCGGCGGCGACGTGAAGGTCATCGATTTGAGATCGTTGTTGGTCACGTCGATCTCGTAGACTGGGCCCGCCCATCGCGTCCCGCGGTTGCCCAGCGAGGTTTCCGGATCGACGACCCAGCCCTGTTGCGAGGTCTTGCCGTCGGCCGACCAGGCCAGCGAGCCGTCATTCTGGGAACGCGCGCTGCCCGCTGAGGCGGACGACAGATGGAAAATCGCGTCCCGCGTCAGTTTCGTCGGCCAGTCGTCGGCTGAAAACCATTCGGTGCGTGCCGGACCGCGCGCGACGCCATAATGGACCGGCGCCCGGGTGTCGGCCCCGTTCGGGATCTTTCGCAGCCAATGGTCGAACCAGCGCAGCGTCTCGCGGGAGACGATGTGGTCGCGTTCGGTATCGCGTGGATCGTTCGGCGAGGGGCCCGTGATGCCGTGCGGATAGGGGCCGTAGATCATCTTGCGCGGAACCGTCAGGTTCGCGAACCAATAGAGCATGTCGTTGGCGTAGATGTCGTGCCAGCCGCCATTGAGAAGCGTGGGAATGCCGCTGGCGTTCACCTTCGGAAGAAGCGTGTAGAGGTTGTTCTGACCGGCCTTCTGATAGGTGTCGAGGAACGGCAGCTCGTCGCGCACGATGCCGACGCTTTTGAAGCGGTCGATGTGGTTGAAATATTCGTCGTCCACCCCGTTGCGATGCTCGGCGACCGCCTGCCGCAATTCGCGCTGATCCTGATCGCCATCGACCGGAGGAATGTTGGTGATCGGCGCATCGGGCGCGGAGGTCCGGTTGTCCGCGGCGGCGACGCGGCTGACCCAGCCCGACTGCCAGCCCGACCGGAATATGCCGCCCATCCCATAGGCGCTGCTCGGCCCGTCGAAGAAGGCATAGACCATCGACAACGCTTTTAATGCGGGTGGGCGCTCGGCGGCGACGCGCGGTTGCACTTCCGCCAGATAGGAAGCGCCGAGCATGCCCACCGTGCCATCGCTCCATGGCTGCTTCGCGATCCAGTTGATCAGGTCGGCGCCGTCCTTGCCCTCGATATCGTCGCCCTCGGCATGCGACGGGCCGAACGAAGCGCCGGCGCCGCGCATGTCGGCGACCACGAGCGCATAGCCATAGGCGAGCATCAGCTCGGACCAGAGCGGCTTGTCCGCGATCTGCATGACGCCGGCGGCATCGGCCATCGAATATCGGGCCATCTTGGTTCCGCCGCCGGGCAGCGGTCTGGCGCGTGCATAGCGGGTATATTCGAAAACCACGGGAAAACGGGCGCGGACCGCGCGGCCCTCGACCGCCGGTAAGTAGATGTCGACTGCCAGCTTCGTGCCGTCACGGGCACGGACATAGACCGAACGCCGGACGGCCTGACGATAGCGAAAGGGCTCGTCCGAACGATATTCGCCAACGCCGAGCGCGGACAGCGACGTACCCGACACGCTTTCCGCCTTTTGGGCGATAGCTGGCACGGCGGGGATGATGGCGATCGCCGCCGCGGCCGCCCATGCATAGACTCTGTTCATTGTCCTGTTGCTCCCCATGCCATGCGGCAGAGCCGCACCATATTTTCGCCGAGCACGGCGCGGATATCGGTTTCGCTATAGCCATGGTCGGCCATGATCCCGATCAGGCCCGGCATCTGTTCCGGCGTCGCGTAGCGAAAGCCCGGCCATGCCGGATCGGCCGCGATCGGCCATTCGTCGGGCCGTTCCCGGACCCAGTCGTTGAGCGCGCTCGCGTCGAACACGAGATCGAGCCCCAGTCCGACATGCTCGATCCCGACCAGATTCGCGAAATGGTCGATATGCGCGAAGATGGTCTCGCTGGAGCAGGCCGGGTCGCCCAGATATTCGCTCGCTCCCGATATGCCGATCACCCCGCCGGTCGATGCGCAGGCAATGGCCTGGGCGTCGGTGATGTTGCGGAAGCTCGGGTGAAGGCGCGCGGCGTTGGAATGGCTGAACAGGCATGGCCGGGTGGCGATCTCGAGCGCGTCCATCGCTGTGCGCGCGCCGGTATGGCTGAGATCGACCACCATGCCTACGCGCTGCATTTCCGCGACCAGACGGCGGCCATAGCTGGTCAGGCCGCCGTCGCTTTTCTCGGCGCAGCCCCCGCCCACGCTGTTCGTATTGTTGAAGGCGAGCAGCGTCTGGCGGACACCAAGCGCATAAAAGGCCTCGATCAGGTCGAGATTGCGCTCGAAGCAGCGCGTGCCTTCGAACTGGAGGACGATGCCCAGCTTTCCGCTCGCCCGCGCGATCGGGATCTCGTCGATCGATCCGATCAGCACGGTGTGGTCGGAGGATGCGATGCGCCGCCGCGCCCATGCGACGAGCGCGAGCGCGCCGTCCGATCCGTGATTGTCCCCGGCAAGCGTCGTCGACACGATATCGAAACCCGCGGCGCGGAAGCGTTCGAGCGTGTGCCAGCCATTGCCGACCGGCTCCTCGCCCGGAAGGTCGACCGGCCACACATTGTCCCACACCAGCGCCTGGCGCCACAGCGCGTCCGGCTGCGCAGGCGATCCGTCGTCCTGGCCTTTCCCCGTCGCCGAACGGTCTTCGGTTTCCGCTTGTGTCACACGCGATCCTTCCGGGCGTCGATGGGGCGGGACATTGCCTCTTTACCTGTGCCCGAATCTGATATAGCAAACTCGACTATGTTATATCAACAGATAGATTGTTAGAACATGAAGCGGGGCGACGATGGTCGGACCGGCGTGACGCTCGTCGGCATGTTCTCCCTGCTGGTGGGCACGATCATCGGCGCCGGCTGGATCGCCGCGACCAGTGCCTGGGTGGCGGAGGCGGGCCCGATCGGCGCCATCATCGCCTTCGGGCTCGGCGCGGCGCTGATGGCGCTCATCGGACTGTGCTTCGCGGAGCTGGTGGCGATGATGCCCGATAGCGGGGGCATCGTCGGCTACACCTATGGGGCTTTCGGGTCGGCGGCGGCATATATAGTCGGCGCGCTGCTTGTGCTCAGCTATGTCGCGACCATCGGCTTCTTCGTCACGACCCTGCCCTATGTCGTTCAGATGGCGCTTCCCGGCATCTGCGCCGGCTCCCAGCAGATATTCGGGTTCGAGATCGATCGCGGCGCGCTTGTGCTCGGAGGGCTGGGCACGGTGCTCGTCTTTCTTGCCAATTGGCACGGCACGCGACTGACCGTCGGCCTGCAGAACGGGCTGGTCATCGCGAAGTTCATGCTGGTCGTCGTGCTGTGCGGCGTCGCGCTGGTCGTCGGTCGCGTGGCTCCAGATGCGTCGCTGATGGCCGGTGCCGCGGGGCAGGCCACACTGTCGGGCGTCACAGCAGTCGCGATCACGACCCCCTTCTGGTTCTCGGGTTTCGAGGTGCTTCCCCAGGCAATGGGCGAGCGCGCCGCCGGCGTCCGGCTTGCCCGGATCGGTCGGCTGGTCATCCTGGCAATCATCGCCAGCTTCCTCTTCTATGCGGCGATCATCCTGGCATATGCCAGCCTTGCCGAACGGATCGGCGGCAGCGTGAATGGCCCGTCGGTCTATCAGGTTGTGCACGAAGCGACGGGGTCGGGTGCGCTCGCGGGGGTCGTCATCCTCCTGGCGCTGGTCGGCATCCTGTCCTCCTGGAATTCGACGACGTTCACCACCGCGCGTATCCTCGACACGCTTTCGCGCGCCCATCTCGCCCCGGCCGGCTTCTCGCGCGCGCGTTCCGCAGATGGTGCGCCGGTCGCCAATGGCGTGCCGGTCGTCAGCCTGTTGCTGCCGAGTTGCTGCGGCTATCTGCTCGGCCTGGCCGGGCGCGGGCTGAGCATCGCGCTGATCACCGCCGCGAGCGTCATGCTCGTGATCGTCTTCCTCTTCGCATGTGGCGCTGTCATCCGCCTCCGCCGCATCGCGCCCGATCTGCCGCGCCCCTATCGCGTTCCGGGGCGGATGGTCGCGCCATGGGTGGCGGTCGTCGCTTCGGTGCTGCTGCTTGTCCTCGCGATACGCGATCTGCTGCTGTTCCCCGCCGCCGAACGGCTTGCGCCATGGACCGCGCTGGGGGTGGGCGGTGCTGCGATCGCTTTGTGCTGGATCGTGGGCGGTCGGCGCCGTCGCGCCATCGATGAGCGCGATCGCGGCGCGATCCTTGCCACTTCATCCCTCTGACATACCGGAATCGCTCGTGAAATTTCGTACCACGCCTTTCTCTGTTCCACTCGGGCTCGATCGATGAGCACGCGTCCCCTCCGGCTGGGCGTGGTCGGCCTTGGCGACGCGGCGGCGGCGCATATTCACGGCAGCGCGGCGCTGGACACGGTCACGATCGTCGCGGGGGCCGATCCGTCGCTCGCGGCCCGTACCCGTTTTGCCGGCCGTGACATGCAGATGTTCGAGAGCGCGGCGGAGATGATCGCGTCGGTGCCGCTCGACGCGATCGTGATCTGCTCGGCGGTCGCGACGCATGAGGTGATCGCGATCGAAGCGGCGGCGGCGGGCCTCCATATCCTGTGCGAAAAACCCATGGCGCTGTCGGTCCGCTCGGCGCGCCTGATGGCGCGCGCCTGTCATCAGGCTGGGGTCAAATTCTTCTACGGCTCCTCGTGCCGTTATCTGCCGGCGATCCAGCGCGCGCGCGAGATCGTCGGCGAAGGCGGTATCGGGGAATTGCTGATGCTGCGCGAGGAAATCGTCGGCGGCGCGGGTGCGGAGGCCTATGCCCCGATGTCGGCGGCGCATTATCCGCCCGGCGGCCCGGGCGGCGGCGGCTGGGGGCTGGTCGACCACGGCGTCCACATGCTCGATCTGTTTCCCTGGATGGCCGGGGAACCGATCGAGGCCATTTGCGGGCGCGGACAGATATCGGGACGCGAGCCGCGGTCCGAATATGCGGTGATGACGATGCGCGGCGGCCGGACGACCGGGCATCTCATGTATCTGGAGAGCAGCTACTTCACCGATCTGCCGCAACACGGGACTTTCCTCAATGGCCGGGGGTGGGGCAGCGATGGCGCCGCCCCGGCGGGAGACTGGGATCCGCATCCCGCCGCCATCCATCTCTACGGAAGCCGCGGGTCGCTGCTCGTCCGGCACTATGCCGGCGAGCTCTATCGCAACGACGGCAACGGCATTGTCCGGCTGCCGGTCGATGGCACGCCGCCACCGGTGCAGTTCACCCGGCAGATGGCGGCTTTTGCCGCCTGCGTCCGCAACGACACCGCACCGGCGACCACCGCTGCCGACGGGATCAGGGCCTTGACCGTGCTCGAGGCGATCTACCGGAGCGCGGAGTCGGGCAGCGTCGAGGCAATCAGATCGGGCGATGACGAATAGCCTTTCCAAAAAGGCATTCGACCATCGCCCAGCACGTCCTTGGGAGGGACGCATATCAACTATCCGCGCCGCGATCGGCCCGGACATTGAACAGGGGAGAGGATCATGAGGCGATCACATACATCGCGGTTGCTGTTGCTGCTCGGCGCTTCGGGAAGCAGCGTCATATTTCCGGCCACGGCGGCGATCGCGCAGTCGGCGGTGCCCGCGGAACCGCAAGCCGGGCAGACGGACGGCAAGACGGCGGACCAGCCGGATGACATCGTCATCGTCGGGCGCACCTTCTATCGCCCGATCGAGGCGAGCAGTTCGACCAAGTTCGATCTTTCGCTCGTCGAAACGCCCCAGGCGATCAGCGTCATCACCGAAGACATGATCTCCAGCCTCGGCCTTACCTCGATCGGCGGCGCGGCCGATTATGCGGCGGGGTTCGTCAGCCAGGGTAAGGCGTCGCCCGGACTGTTCATCGGCACCTTCCGCGCGCGCGGCATCCTGCTCAGCCGCTATCGCGGGTTCAAGCTCAACGACTATCCCTATGGCATCGCCGGCGTTCCCGACACGGTCGGGGTGGAGCGCATCGAGTTTCCCAAGGGGCCGACGTCGATCATCTACGGCTTCGGCAATTATGGCGGCATCGTGAACATCATCACGCGCAAGCCCCAGCGCGAATTTGGCGGTTCGGCGACCTTGCTGCTCGGTTCCTATGATTTTCGGCGCGCCGAACTCGATCTGACCGGTCCGCTCTTTGCCGATGGCGCGGTTCGCGGCCGCATCGGTGCCGGTTACGAGGACACCAATTCCTTCCGCAAGGGAGAATATAGCAAGACGCGCGTGCTCGCGCCGTCGCTCGTTGCCGATCTCGGCGAACGCACCCAGCTCGAATTCTTCGGCTATTATCAGAAGACGAGCGGCGTGACGGGTGGCGGTCTGCCCGTGTTCGTCGATGCGAACCGGAATGTTCACCTGCCGACGGCGGTGTCGCGCAAGCTGTTCAACGGCAATCCCGACGTCAGCAAGACGACGCTCGATGTCAAATCGGCGGTGGTAGCGCTCAAGCAGCAGGTCTTCGATGACGGTTCGCTGAAGCTGGTCGTCAATGGGACGACGTCCGACCAGGATCTGAAAAGCGTCTATTCGGGCTATGTCCCTGCGTCGTTCGAAACCGGCGAGGCAACGGTCTATGCCATTGACGATGACGAAGACGCCAAAAGCGCCTCTGTCGAACTGTCCTATCTCGACCAGTTCGAGGCGTTCGGCCAGGAACATCAGATCTATACGGTCGCCGGATATGATTATTTCAAATCGTCCAACAACGAATCCGGAAACTGCATCGGTTTCGTCAATCTCTACAAGGCGGATTTCAGCCAGTTTACCGGGCCTTTCCCGACGCATCAGGACTATCTGAACGGCGATTTCTGCTACACCGGCGTCGGCTCGCAGAAACAGACCGGCTATAATGTCGGCTCGCAGCTCCTGCTGAGGCTGACCGACAGCCTCAAGCTCCTCATCGGCGGCCGGTACGACTGGCTCAAGCTCGAGAACAGCCTCTATCCCGGACGGCCCGATGCCTCCAGGGCCAGCCTGAACACCGAGGAATTCTCATACCGCGCCAGCATTCTCTACAGCGTGACCGGCAATGTGAACGCGTATCTCCATTATGCCCGCGGCTTCACGCCTCAGCTCGGCATCAAGCGCGGCGGCGGCACGGTCGGCAGCGAGCATGGGACGCAATATGAGATCGGGGTGAAGGGCGAATTTCTCGACCGGCGCCTGGGCTTGTCGGCCGCGCTGTTCCAGCTCGACCGATCGGGCACCGCGATTTCCGACCCGCTGAACGGGCCCGGCGACAGGTTCGTGATCGGCGGCGGCAAGGATCGGTTCAAGGGTGGCGAGATCGAACTCGTCGGCCAGCTCGGTCGCGGCCTCTCCATCCTCGCCAACTATGCCTATGTGACGGCGAAGGTCCGCGCATCCGACACGCCGTCATTCATCGGGCAGAATCTGCCGGTCGGTCCCCAGCACACGGCGTCCGCCCTGGTCAATTACAGCTTCCAGCCCGAATCCGCGCTGAGCGGGCTCGAAGTTGGGGCCGGCGTGAATTATGTCGGACGATCACGGCCGATGCTCGATCCGCCCGGGCCGGTCCAGTCCTATACGTTGCCGAGTTATGTCGTCGTCGATGCGCGCACATCCTATGCGATCACCAGGCAGCTGCAGGTTCAGTTGAATATCATGAACCTGTTCGACAAACGCTATTTCACCTCGGGCCAGAACCGCTACATCCTCGATTATGGCACGCCGCGCTCGTTCCGCGTCAGTCTGGATTACAAATTCTAGCGTAGGGGTCTGAACCGCGATGGGGCCGGCGGAAGCCACGGACAGGATGCGGCGCGCGCTGGCGCTTCAGGCATCCGGCGATGCCGCCGCCGCCCTGGCGGGCTACCGTGCCATTCTCGTCCATTATCCGCTTCATGCCGATGTCCTGCACAATGCCGGCGTGGCCGCGCATGCGCTGGGCGAGGTCGACGAGGCGGAGCATCTGCTGCTGACGGTCGTGCGCCACCATCGTGGCCATCGGCCGTCACGCGACAGCCTGGCCCGGATCTGGGCGTCGCGCGACGCTACCGACGACCTCCGGAACGTGGCCGCGAGCCCGGACTGGAAAGCGGCGCTTTCGCCCGAGACGATCGAACGCGTCGCGGGCGCGCTTCAGCGGGGCGGCGACTATTCCGCCGCGATGGCGCTGTTCACCGAACTCTCCGGGCAATGTCCGGACAATGTGGGGCTGCTGCTTCGCATGGGGCAATGCGCGCTTGCGGCGGAACGCTTCGATATCGCGCATGGGCATTATCAGGCGCATCTCGATCGGTGCGGGAATGGCGACGACGCGCTGATCGGGCTTGGCCGCGCGCTGCTGGGGCAGCATGGCGCGGTCAAGGCGCCCGAATATTGGCGAGAGGCCCGGGCGGCATTCGAAACGGTCGATCAGGCTTCGCCAGCCTATCCCAAGGCGCTGCTCCACTTGGCCGAAATGGCCGAAGAGGATGGCGATTTCGTCCAGGCGGAGCGCATCTATCGCGACGTGCTTACGCGCGATCCGGCTTCGATCGGGGCGATGGCCGGGCTTGCCGCGCTCAGGAACGTCGGTTTCGGTCCGGACGATGCCGCGATGCTGCGAACGCTGTGCGACAATGCGCGGGCCGGTGCGTCGACCCGGGCAAAGGGGCTGAAGGCATTGGGCAAGAGGCTGGATACCGCCGGCAACTATGCGGCCGCCTTCGCCTGTTTCGCCGAGGGGAACGAGATCGCTTCGGCCGGCCGCCGCTTCGACGCGGCCGCGCACCGCGCCGATATCGACGGGATCATCGCTCATTATTCCCCGGAGATGCTCGCCCGGGATCATGGCGGCAGCGAGAGTGACAGGCCGATCTTCATCATCGGCATGCCGCGCAGCGGCACGACGCTGCTCGAGCAGATACTGTCCGGCCATCCCGAAATCGGGAGCGGGGGAGAGATCGGTTTCTTCCTTTCGCTCGATCGCAATGGCGAGGCGCTGCATGGCGACCGGCCACTCGCCATATCGGACGTGGCGACCCGCTATCTCGCGATCCTCGACCGCATCGACGACCGGTCGGCGCATGTCGTGGACAAGATGCCCTTCAACTTCCTGCATGTCGGGATAATCATGGCGGCCTTTCCGCGCGCGCGGATCATCCATTGCGAGCGGGATCCACGCGATGTCGGCATATCCTGCTTCGCCGAAAGCTTCAGCGACGCTTTCCCGTTCGCCTGGCGGGTGGAGGATATCGCGGCCTATATCGCCGATTACCGCCGGCTGATGGACCATTGGCAGATGGCGGCGCCGGGCCGGATCGCCACCATCCGCTACGAAGCGCTGATTTCCGATCCGGAGGGCGTGACGCGATCGCTGTTCGAACGGCTCGGCATCGCCTGGGACGAGCGCTGCGTGAAGCGGCGCGAGACCAGCACCGTCCGCACGCCGAGCCGCTGGCAGGTCCGGCAGCCAATCTACTCCTCATCGATCGATCGATGGAAACATTATGCCGATTTCATTCCCGCACTGCTGAAGTGATCGCGATCGCGGGCGACTGCGTCGTCGCCAGGTTCGGCTCAACCGTTTGAAACGCGGCGTCCGGCGCTGACACAAGCCAATTTGCGAAAGCCGGCGTCGGCCACCGGTGTGATGGCTGTGAACACTTTCTGCCATTGCTCAGAATAATGTAACATTAATTTCACTATCCGCTCGCCCGGCGATCGTCGGGCGAGCGGGGCGAATTCGACTGCCCCGATATTCTCACAAAATGATGTAATATCAAATATTAATGCCAGAATCATGCGCTCGGGATCGGGCGGATCGATCTACCGAAACGGTATCTCCGCTCGTCGGAAACCTCTGCCGTATCCCACCATGGGAAACCCCGCAATCGTGCCTTTATCGTTGTGAAATACGACAAAATCCGCAGGTTTTGTTGCAAGAATGACAATTTATTTTCGCTTGGAGCAAAGTCCATGTTGACAGTTTTATTTCATCATTCGTATGTTGCGCCCATTGGAAGAATCCTCCTGCCTTTCGATCAGAAGGCAGATATCCAGGAATTGCCGTGATATACGCGGCATTCTCGCTTGTCATTTTTGACAAAAAACTATCAGTTTGATGAGCGAAAGGCGGAAATAGCGAATTTATAGCCAGAAGGGGGCTCTATGTTTTCGATCAAGGGACGTTCGCGGGCAATCGGCTGGGGAGGCAGCCTGCTCGCACTCGCCATGAGCTTCGCCGCACCGGCATGGGCGCAGGTTGCCGCCGATCCGGAAGCGGCCGTACCGGATGAAGAGAGCGAAGCAATCGTCGTCACCGGGTCACGCATCGAGCGCGCCGGTTTCGAAGCGCCGACACCGACGACGATGATCGGCGAAACCGAGCTGCGTCAGGGCAATCGCCCGAGCATCGCCCAGATTCTCAACGACCAGCCGCAATTCCGCGCGACGTCCACACCGACCACCACCATCGGAAATACCGGCTCCAGCTCGTCGAGCGCGGATCTTCGCGGGCTCGGCGCGACCCGCACGCTCACCCTGATCAATGGCCGCCGTTTCGCCGGCAGTACCGATCTCAACAATATTCCGATCAGCGTCATCAAGCGCGTCGACATCGTCACCGGCGGCGCGTCGGCCGCCTGGGGGTCGGGCGCGGTCGCGGGCGTCGTCAACATCATCCTCGACGATGCGCTCAAGGGGCTGACCCTGGGTGCCGACACCGCGATCACATCGCGTGGCGACGGCTTTCGTTACGGCTTCGACGGTTCCTACGGCACCAGCTTCGCGGATGGCCGCGGGCATGTGATGATCGCGACCGAATATCTCCGGGAAAAGGGCGTCGGCGGTCGCAACGACGGATCGCGCCCCAATCTCGACGCCGCGCTCCACACGTCGGGCACGCAGTTGCTGCTCGCACGGGACGTGAATTTCACCAACGCCACGCCGGGCGGCATCATCATGAGCGGTGCGCTGGCCGGCCTCACCTTCAATCCGGACGGCACGCTCAGCCCGTTTCCCTACGGCACGCTGACCAACGCCACCGCGACGGTCGGCGGCGGCGGGCGCAGCCAGTACGACTATCTCTACGTCTCCAATCCCTATGAACGCATCAACCTGTTCGGCCGCGCAAGTTTCGAACTGAGCCCGGCCGCCACGATCTGGGTCGATGCCGGCTACACGCGCATGTCGTCGGATTATGCATTCTTTCCCGAAGTCGCGCGCGCGACCGCGACGAGCGGCGGTCTCGCCTTTTCAAAGGACAATCCGTTCCTGTCGCAGGCGCTTCGCGCCCAGCTTGCCTCTGGCCCGGACATCTTCCGCATGGGCCGCTTCTTCGACGATATCGGCCCGATGGGCTATATGAAGTACGAATATGTCCGCGAGAATATCGAAGTCGCAGCGGGCGTGGACGGCGAGATTGGCGGCGGCTGGAAATACAGCGCCTATTACGGCCATGGCGAGTTGCGCAACGATCAGGCGCTCAAGAACCAGCGTATCATCCCGCGCTTCGCCGAAGCGATCGATGCGGTGGCCAACCCGACCACCGGCCTGCCCATCTGCCGGATCGCGCTGACCGATCCGACCACCGCCTGCCGCCCGCTCAACCTGTTCGGAACCGGCAACGCCTCGGCGGAGGCGATCGCCTATGCGTTCGGAACCGGATCGGGCATTTCGACCAACAAGCTGGATACGGCAGGCGCCAGCCTGCGCGGCGATCTCTTCTCCACCTGGGCGGGTCCGGTGTCGATCGCGGTCGGCGTCGATGCGCGCTGGGAAAGCGTGGAGACCACCAACGATGCGCTGTCGCAGGCCAGTGCGCTCGCCGCGCTGAACTTCAGCGTGCTCAACGGCGGTTTCGACGTGAAGGAGGGCTTTGGCGAAATCGTCGTGCCGCTGCTCGACGTGGCGGGCGTCGCCGATCTCAAGCTGAACGGCGCCGCGCGCTACAGCGACTATAGCAACAGCGGCGGTATCTGGTCATGGAAGGTGGGCGGCACCGCGCGATTGTTCGGCGACATATTGCTGCGCGGCACACATTCGCGCGACATCCGCTCGCCCAGCATCAATGAACTGTTCGCCACCCGGATCACCAACGGTCAGAACATCTCCGACCCCTTCAACGGAAATGCGATCGTCTCGATCATCCGCTATGGCGGCGGCAATGCCAATCTGGTGCCTGAAATCGCGCACACCACGACGATCGGCGGCTCCTATTCGCCGTCCTTCGCGCCCGGCTTCAATCTCTCGGTCGACTATTACAAGATCCGCATCGACGACGTGATCGGATCGCTCAGCGGTCAGGATATCGTCACCCAATGCTTCAAGGGCAATCAGGCGCTCTGCGCCTCGATCGTCCGTGACAGCAGCAGCACGATCACGACGATATTCGCGACCTTCCTCAACCTCGCCAGCTACAAGACCCGGGGCATCGACTTCGAGGCATCCTATGTCATGCCGATGGATAGGCTGGGCGATACCCTGCCGGGGACGCTGCGTTTCCGTGCCCTCGCGACCTATGTCGACTCGCTGCGCATCAATGATGGCGTCAATGTCTACGACCGCGCGGGCGATGTCGGCGAGTCGGCGTTCACGACGCCGAAATGGCGCGGCACCGGCAGCATCACATATCAAAGCGAGGATTTGGGCGTCGACCTGCGCGTTCGCTATGTCGGCGGCGGCAACTATAACAGCCAGCAGGCCATTTTGAACAACCAGGTGAAGAGCCGGACCTATATGGATCTGGGTGCGCAGGTCAAAGTCGAGGGCTTCACCCTTTCTGCGACCGTGAACAACGTGTTCGACCGCGATCCGCCCTTCGTCGCCTATGGCTCGCCGATCTACGACGTGCTCGGCCGCATGTTTCAGATGGGCGTGAAGGTCAATTTCTAGAGCTTGGCTCCTCGGGGCGAAAACGCGGAGCGCTTCCGCCCCGACCGCTCTAGGGCACGCGATCCGCCGGAAGCGGATCTCGTGCCCTAGGCTTTTGTTTTGTCGCGATTTTCGAGTCGTTCGATGATTCCATCGAACTACAAATCGCTCTAGATATCGTCGACCGCGATCGGTTGCGGTGGTGGCAGCAGGCGGACGCGCAGCACGCGCCGTTCGTCGCCTTCGGTGATCTCGATCGTCCAGCCGCTATGATGCTCGACGCTTTCGCCGGGCTGCGGGACATGGCCGGCCAGCACCACGGCCAGGCCGCCGATCGTGTCGACATCCTCCTCGACTTCGGCCAGCCGCGGATCGATCCGCTCCGCTATATCCTCGAGTTCGGCGCGCGCATCGGCATCCCAATTGCCGTCGCCGCGCGCAACGATCATTTCCTCGGGTTCGTCGTCATGCTCGTCCTCGATGTCGCCGACGATCTCCTCGACCAGATCCTCGATCGTCACCAGGCCTTCGGTGCCGTCATATTCGTCGAACACCACCGCCAGATGGGTGCGTGTGGTGCGCATCTCGGCGAGCAGGTCGAGCACGCCCATCGTTTCCGGCACGAAGCGCGGCTGGCGCAGCAATGTCGTGATGTCGGTCGGGGTCTCGCGGCCCTCCGCCAGGATCACGAACACGTCCTTGATGTGGATCATGCCGATGATCTGGTCGAGGGTCTCGCGATAGACGGGCACCCGGCTATGGCCATGCTCGGTGAACAGGGCGACCAGCTCGGCGAAACTCGCGGTTTCGGGAATGGCGATGATGTCGGCGCGCGGCACCGCGACATCGCCGGCATCGCGCTCGCCGAAATGAAGCAGGTTGCGCAACATCTGGCGTTCGATGGGGGACAGGTCGCCAGCGGCCTTGCGGCCATTGTCGTCCTCATGCTCCTCGATCGCCTCTTCGATCTGGTCGCGGAGAGTCGGCTCGCTCTCGTTTCCGAAGATCAGGGACCGCAGTCCCTTCCACAATCGGCCGCTGCTACTGTCGCCGTTCCCGGAATCGTCTGGCATCGCGTTTACGTGTCAGTCCCTGTTATAGGGGTCCGCCAGCCCGATCGACGCAAGTGCGCGTGTCTCCAGCGCCTCCATCGCTTCGGCCTCGGCCTCGCCCTGATGATCATAGCCTAGCAAATGGAAGGTGCCATGGACAATGAGGTGCGTGGCATGATCCACGACGCTGACGTCCTTTTCCGCCGCTTCGCGCACGCACACGCCGCGCGCGAGCACGATATCGCCCAGAATCGCCTCGCCGTCATCGGTATTGGCCAGCACTTCGAGCAGGTCGGGCTGGACCATCGGGAAGGACAGGACGTTGGTCGCCTTGTCCTTGCCCCGATATTGGGCGTTGAGCTGGCGCACTTCCTCGTCGTCGGTCAGGCGGACGGTCACTTCGACGCAGAGCGTGCGGGTCAGCCAGTCGGTATGGGCGCTATGCTCGATCGCGAGGCGCACCGCGGCATCGGCCAGCGAATCCCAGTCGGCGCCGTCGTCCCAATCCGGCTCTGTCTGAACGGCGACGTCAAGCATCAGGCATCGGGCCCCTCATAGGCCTGGACGATCTTGCCGACGATCGGATGGCGGACGACATCGGCCGCGTTGAAGCGGATCACCGAAATGCCCTTGATGTCGGTGAGCTTGCCCACCGCGTCGGCCAGGCCCGATTTCCCGGGGTCGGGCAGATCGACCTGGCGCGGATCGCCGCAGACGACCATGCGGCTGCCTTCGCCGAAACGGGTGAGGAACATCTTCATCTGCGCGGGCGTCGTGTTCTGCGCCTCGTCGAGGATGATGAAGGCATTGGCCAGCGTGCGGCCGCGCATGAAGGCGATCGGCGCGATCTCGATCTCGCCCGATGCGATGCGCCGCTCGACCTGCTCGGCGGGGAGCGTGTCGTAGAGCGCGTCGTAAAGCGGGCGGAGATAGGGATCGACCTTCTCCTTCATGTCGCCGGGCAGGAAGCCCAATCGTTCGCCCGCCTCGACCGCGGGGCGCGACAGGATCAGCCGGTCGATCGATCCGGTGATGAGCTGGCTCACCGCCTGCGCCACCGCCAGATAGGTCTTGCCGGTGCCCGCGGGCCCCAATGCGAAGATGATCTCGTCGCGCGCCAGCGCGTGCATATAGGTGATCTGCGTCGCCGATCGCGGCACGATCGTCTTCTTGCGCGTTCGGATCATCACGCTCGGCGGCTCGGCCACGTCATGGCGGATGATGCCGTCCAGCGTCGGTTCGGAAGACATGGCGATCACCGCCTCGACCATGCCCGAATCGACATCCTCGCCATGGACGATGCGATTATAGAGGCCGGTGAGGACATCGCGGGCGCGGGCGGCGGCGGCCGCTTCGCCCTCGATCTGCAGCTTGTTGCCGCGTGCGGCGATATAGACGCCGAGCCGGTTTTCGATGGCGACCAGATTCTGGTCATATTCGCCGAACAACCGGCCGAGGAGCTGGGGCTTTTCGAAGACGATCTCGAGACGCGAGCGATCGCCGATCTGGGCTTGCACTGGCTTGCGCGACATAAGGCTCCTTGAGCACGTCCGCGGGCGCGGTGCCCGCAGCGGACGGCACTACAATGATGCGGTGACGACATTGTGTCCATCGCCACATGCGCGCCGCCGCAAATTTCCGGCGGCTGTCGCACAAAGGGCACAATGGCGCCTCGGCGATCGGCGTCGATCGTCAGGCCGCGCGGCGCTCCGCCGCGACGCCGACGACGCTGTTCGGCGCGGCCGAAACGATCTCGACCGGCAGCAGCGATCCGGCCTCGGGGCCGTTCTCGACGATCACCGACTGGAGCCAGGGCGACTTGCCGAGCTTCTGGCCCGGGCGCTTGCCGTCGCGCTCGATCAATATGTCGGTGAAGCGGCCGACACTGGCCAGGTTGAAGCGATGCTGCTGCTCGTTGAGCAGTGCCTGGAGCGCCTGGAGGCGCTCGTCCATCACCTCGGGTGTGATCTGGGCGTCCATGCTCGCGGCGGGCGTGCCGGGGCGCGGCGAATATTTGAAGGAATAGGCCATCGCATAATCGACGTCGCGGACGATCTGGAGCGTCGCTTCGAAATCGGCATCGCTTTCACCGGGGAAACCGACGATGAAATCGCCCGACACCGCGATATCGGGCCGGACGGCGCGGACGCGCTCGATGATCTTCAGATAACTTGCCGTGGAATGGCTGCGGTTCATGGCCTTCAGGATCGTGTCGCTGCCCGACTGGACGGGCAGATGCAGGAACGGCATCAGCGCGTCGATGTCGCGATGCGCGGCGATCAGCCCGTCGCTCATGTCGTTGGGATGGCTGGTGGTGTAGCGGATCCGGGCGATGCCGGGGATGAGCGCGATCGCTTCGATCAGGTCGTGGAGACCGCGTCCGTCCTCGTCCAGCCAGGCATTGACGTTCTGGCCGAGCAAAGTGATCTCGCGCGCGCCGCCATCGGCCAGCGCCTTGGCCTCGTCGACGATCTGGGCCCAGGGGCGGCTGATCTCGGCGCCGCGCGTATAGGGGACCACGCAATAGGTGCAGAATTTGTCGCACCCCTCCTGCACCGTCAGGAACGCGCTCGGCCCCTGGCGGCGTGCGCGGCGCGGCAGTACGTCGAATTTGGACGCGGCCGGCATGTCGGTATCCAGGGCATGGCCGCCCTTCGCTGCCTGCGCCACCAGCGCGGGCAGGCGATGATAGGCCTGCGGACCCACGACGATGTCGACCTGTGGCGCGCGGCGGTTGATTTCCGCGCCTTCGGCCTGCGCGACGCAACCGGCCACCGCGATCATCGGGCGCGGGCCCTGTTCGCGCCGCACCAGGCGGCCGATGTCCGAATAGACCTTTTCCGCCGCCCGCTCGCGGATATGGCAGGTGTTGAGCACGACCAGGTCGGCGCTGTCGGCATCGGCGGCGGTCAGGCCCTGCGCGCCGAGCATCTCGCCCATGCGTTCGCCGTCATAGACGTTCATCTGGCAGCCGAACGACTTGACGTGAAAAGTCTTCGGCGCGGAGGTTTCGGGATCGGTCATGGCCGCGCCTATACAGCGATGGCTCAGGATGCGGAAGCGAGCGCGTCAGCGATCCGGTTGCGTGCTTCGGCGGCGATCGCCTTGCGGTCGGCGCAGCCGGCCGGATCGAACGGATCGAGGAAAGTGAGCCGGGCCGCGAAACGTCCCGCGCGCTTCAGGATGCGCGTCGCATTCTCGCCGCCGGGCTCGTCGCCGACCCAGGCGATGTCGGCCATCGCGACGCCATAGTCGATCAGCACCGGCTGGACCTGCATCGCGCGCGGGGGTGGAGACAGGACCGCGAGCAGCGATGCCTTGAAGGGAAGGATGCCGTTGCCGTCGCCGGTGGTGCCTTCGGGAAAGATGGTGATCGGCTGATGCGCCTCTACCGCGGCGCGCACCGCATCGACCTGCGCCGCGACCGATCGCCGATCGGTGCGCGCGACGAAGACGGTGTTGTTGAGCGTCGACAGCCAGCCGACAATGGGGGTTCGCGAGACATCGTCCTTGGCGACGAAGGCGGTGCCGGTGGCGCCCGCCATCACCAATATGTCCATCCAGCTCAGATGATTGGCGATGAAGAAGACGTCGCGTTTGAGTGGCCGGCCCCGAATCTCGACTGCGGCGCCGAAGATGCGCGCGACTCCGCCGAGGAACAGCCTGGGCCAGGGGGATGGCTGGCGCACGATGCGCCAGAGATAATGGGCCGGCAGCAGGAAGATCAGCAGGAGCAGTGCCGCGGCCAGCCGCGCGGACAGGCGGATGGGGCCGAGCGCGTCAGCTCTTGCGATCGAGAGCGACGCCATAGAGCTCCATGCGGTGGTCGACGAGGCGATAGCCGAGCTTTTCGGCGATCTGCTTCTGCAGCGCTTCCAGTTCGGGATCGACGAATTCGATCACCTTGCCGGTCTCGACGTCGATCAGATGGTCGTGATGCGCTTCGGGTGCCGCTTCATAGCGCGCCCGGCCGTCGCCGAAATCGTGCCGCTCCAGGATTCCGGCCTCTTCGAACAGGCGGACGGTGCGATAGACGGTGGCGATCGAGATGCCGGGATCGATCGTGGCCGCGCGCTCGTGGAGCTTCTCGACGTCGGGATGGTCCTCGGCTTCGGAAATGACGCGGGCGATCACGCGCCGCTGCTCGGTGATCCTCAGGCCATTCTCATGGCACAGGGCTTCGACATCGATCTTGCGGCTCATGATTCTCGCTCTTCTCGCCCCGAAATCCCCATATGGGGGATCCTAGCCGCTTTTGAAGGTGTGGAAAAGGGCGGCGGCGCAAAGGGACACGCCGCCACTCTTTTTTAGAGGCTCAGCGCTTGCGGCGCTTGGTGCCGAGGCCGATCTTCTTGGCAAGCGAACGGCGCTGCTCGGCATAGTTGGGGGCGACCATCGGATAGTCGGCCGGCAGGTTCCACTTGGCGCGATACTGCTCGGGCGTCATCTGATAATGGGTCATCAGGTGCCGTTTGAGCATCTTCAGCTTCTTGCCGTCCTCGAGACAGACGATGAAGTCGGGTTTCACCGAAGCGCGGATCGAGACCGCGGGTTCCTGCTTCACTTCGGGCGCGACTTCGGGCGTGCCGAGACCGGCGAGCGCACCGTGAACATTCTGGATGAGGAGAGGAAGATCGGAAACTGCGACGCTGTTGTTGCTGACGTGCGCCGCGACAATGTCGGCTGTTAATGTGATCAGCGTTTCTGCAAGCTCATTATGCTCGTCCATAGTCTCTCTCTTCTGGGTCGGATCGCGGCGCAAGGGGGTCGCGGCGCGCGCGCTGCATAGACGCCGGGCTTGCGGCTGACAATAAAGGAGCGGCGGATTTTCAGGTATCAGAGCGAGAGACTATAAGTATGCGCATCGAATAAATCGCTGTTGGCGCCGCGATAATAATTGGGGCGCTCTCCGACTTTGGAAAAGCCGTTCGCGGTGTAGAGAGCGATCGCCGGATTGTTGGATCGCACTTCGAGGAACAGTCGCGTCACGCCGCGACGTCGGGCCGTCTGTGCAACGGCGGCGATCAGCTTTGCGCCGACACCCTGGCGACGTGCTTCGGGATGGACCGCGATCAGCAGCAATTCCGCTTCGTCGACGACGGCGCGGGTGAGTGCGAAGCCGGCCGGACGACCGTCGAGTTCGGCGATCAGCAGCCAGGCGGTGGGGCTGGCCAGGATTCCGGCGCACTGCGCCGAGGTCCAGGCCTCGCCATAAGCCGGATCGAATGCCGTGCGCATGATCTCCATCACCGGCGCGAGGAAGGTCGCATCCGCGCTGGCCACCCGCACCACGCCGCGTCGTCCGGTCTCGGTCATCGTCATGCCATCGGTTTCGCGTCGGGTGCGCGGCCATAGATCGGCGCCGCCGCCAACATGCGGAGTTCGGCGGGAAGGGTGACGACATGCGCGGCGTCGAGACCGGCCGCCATGGCCTGTCCGGAGCCGCGGGCCGCGACCAGCGTCTCGGCGGCATTGCCGACGATCCGCGCATCGGGCGCGAAGCGGGCGGCGTCATCGGGAACGAGCGAGGCAAGATCGGACAGGGGCTTCATCGGCTCCTTCGCGAAGCGCTGGACGAAGATCTGACCATGCCCGCCGTCGATCGCGACCGCAAGCGTATCGACGCCGGTCCAGTCGGCACCGGCCGCGATCAGCGCGAGCGAGGAATAGCCGCGGACTTCCGCCCCCCAGGCGAGGCCGAGCGCGCGGGCAGCGGCCAGGCCGACGCGCACGCCGGTGAAGCTGCCCGGTCCGCAATCGACCAGGATCACGCCGGCGCGTCCCTTGTCGGGCAGCGCCGCGATCATCGGGATCAACCGTTCGGCATGGCCGCGGCCGACCTCCTCATGTGCCCGGGCGATCACGGCGCCCTGCTCGATCAGCGCGACCGAACACGCGCCGGTCGCGGTCTCGATGACGAGCGTGCGCATGCCGGCCGAACGGCTTCAGGCGATCGTGTTGAACCGCTCGAAAGCGGGACGGGGCAGGCGGCCGAAGATCGTTGCCGGATCGCCATAACCGAGCGTGGAGATGAAGTTGGATTTCACATTGGGCGTGTCGCCGAAAAACGCCGCATCGACCGCGGCGTTGTCGAAACCCGACATCGGTCCGGTATCGAGGCCCAGCGCGCGCGCGGCCAGGATGAAATAGGCGCCCTGGAGCGAGCTGTTGCGCAGCGCGGCGACTTCGCGCGCCGCGGTGTCGCCGAACCAGTTGCGCGCGTCGGGCGCGTGCGGAAACAGGTCGATCAGCTGCTCGTGGAAATCCACGTCCATGCCGATGATCACCGTGACGGGCGCGATACGGATCTTCGCGCCATTGGTCCCGCTGGAAAGGTCGGCGAGCTTGTCCTTGGCGTCCTGGCTGACGCACCAGATCAAGCGCGCCGGCAGCATGTTGGCAGAGGTCGGGCCCATCTTCATGAGCTCCCAGATCTCGTGGAGCTGGCCCTCGCTCACCGGCTTGTCGAGATAGCCGTTATAGGTGCGCGCGGCGCGAAACAGCGTGTCGAGCGCGTCCGACGAGAGCGGCTGGCCCATATGTGTCTTCCCCTTGTTGCTGATATTCGGAATGCGGCGGATCAGACCGCCTGGACGCTCGTCACTTCGGGCACGTAATGCTTCAGCAGCGACTCGATGCCGTGCTTCAGCGTCGCGGTCGACGATGGGCAACCCGAACAGGCGCCCTGCATCTTGAGATAGACGGTACCCTTGTCGAAACCGCGATAGATGATGTCGCCGCCGTCATTGGCGACGGCCGGGCGAACGCGCGTATCGATCAACTCGCGGATCTGCGCGACGATGTCGGCATCCGCGGGATCATCGTCGAAGACATCTTCCGCCGGAACGGTGATGCCCGCGGCGCTGCCGGGGCGGAACAGCGGCATTTCTGCCGAGAAATGGTCGAGCAGGACCGACAGGACCTGTGGTTTCAGGTCGTTCCAGCCCACACCGGGGGCTGCCGTGACCGACACGAAGTCGCTGCCGAAAAAGACGCCGACGACGTCGCCCAGCGAGAACAGGGCTTCCGCCAGCGGCGATGCCTCGGCCTCTTCCGGAGACGCGAAGTCGCGTGTGCCGGCGTCCATCACGGCGCGGCCGGGCAGGAATTTGAGCGTCGCCGGATTGGGCGTGGTTTCGGTCTCGATCAGCATGATGCCCATGTGGGGCTGGAGACCTGGCCGATCAAGCCAATTCTCCTTTATCCCGGCATAGCCGGCCCGCTTTATGCCAGCGTCGCGAGCCAGCGGTCGATCATCGCGCGGCCCGCCGCCACGCAGTCGGGCCCGATCCGGTCATAATCGGCGCGCAGCGCGGGGCCTTCGAGGCCCAGTACGGCCAGGCTGTCGGCCGAATTGGCGATCCAGTGATCGATCCGGGGGTCGATGCCCATCTCGGCATGGAATTGCAGCGCGAGCAGCGTGTTGCCGCGCCGGAATGCCTGATGTGGATAAAGCGGGCTGCGTGCCAGCCATTCGGTGCCCTCGGGCAGGTCGAACGTGTCTCCATGCCAGTGGAGGACCGGCGTATCGCCGAGCGCGTCCAGCGGAGAGCCATTGCCGGCCTCGGTGACTTCGATCGGGTGGAAACCGATTTCCTGCGAGGGGCCGGGATAAACGTCGGCACCCAATGTCGCGGCGATGATCTGCGCGCCCAGGCAGACGCCGAGCGTCGGCCGATCGGCATCGAGCCGGCATCGCAGCCGTTCGATCTCATGATCGATCCAGGGATGCGCGTCGCGTTCATACACGCCCATCGGCCCGCCCATGAGCAGCACCAGATCGGGTGAGACCAGATCGGCCTCCGGAAAGGCGGGATCGGCCACGTCGATGCGGTCGAGCACATAGCCCGCCTGTTCGATCGGCTCGCGGAAGCCGGCTATGCCCTCATAAGGCACATGCCGGACGATCAATGCGGTCTTGGTCACGCCGCTCCATGCCGGGCGGCGCGGGGAATGGCAAAGTGCTTTTGCTATTCCCCGGCTGGAAAAAGCTATCGCGGCTCGCGGCTGAGCCGCGTCATCAGGATCGCGGCGCGCTTGGCCTGGCGTGGGAAGCTCGACAGATCGACGGTCTCGCCCGGCGCATGGCTGCCGCCGCCCGACGGGCCCAGCCCGACCAGGCCGGGCAGGTCGGCCGCGACGAAGCCGATATCGCCCGCGCCGCGCTTGAGCGGGTCGAGCGGCTGCATTTCGGCCAGGCCGAGGTCGCGGTTGATGCCGTTGAGCTTGCCGAGCAGCGCGCGATTGCCCTCGGTCGGCGCCATGGCGGGATAGCCGCCGGGATCGAAGCTGATCTGGGCGGTCGCGCCGGCCAGCGGGCGCGCGACGATCGCCTGCATCTTGCCCTTCACGCGATCGATCTGGTCGTTCGACAAGGCGCGCAGGTCGCCGCGCGCGATCGCGGTGGCGGCGATGATGTTGGATTTGCCGGCAACGGTGCCGGCGATCTTGCCGTCATTGAGCGTCACGTCGCTGCCGCCCGCGATCAATCCGACGTTGAACGTCAGATTGGGTTCGGGCAGCTCGGTGCGGAACGCGGTGACGATCTTCGCCAGGCCATAAATCGCACCGTCGCCGACGCCGGGTGCGAAGATCGCGCTCGAATGGCCGCTCTTGGCGGTCACCGTCACGCTCCAGCTGTCGCTGCTGCGCCGGGCGATCGAGCCCATGTCCTTGCCGTCCTCGATGTTCAGCCCTTCGAAATCGAGTGCGGCGTCGGCGCGCTTGCCCGCTTCGATCAGGTCGCGGCGCGCCACGTCGATCGGATCGCCCGCATCCTCCTCGTCGCCGGTCAGCACCACTTCGATATCGGCGTCCTTGAGCGTGCCGGCGGCGTGCATGGCGCGCAACGCCATCACCATCACGACGATGCCGCCCTTGTCGTCGCCGGCACCGGGGCCTTCGCCGATATCACCCTTGCGCGTGAAGGTCTGGAACGGCGAGGACGGCTCGAACACCGTGTCGAGATGGCCGATCAGCAGCATCCTCTTGCCGCGGCCATTGCCCTTGTGGACGGCGATCAGATGGCCGGCGCGCTTGGTCTCGGTCATCGGCACCCAGCGGACGGCGAAGCCCAAGGGCTCGAGTTCGGCGCGCATCATCTCGCCGACCTTGGTGACGCCTTCGGGATTGAGCGAGCCGGAGTTCTGGTTGACCAGCTTTTCGAGCAGCGCGATCGACCGGTCCTGATCGGCGTCGACGGCGGCCGCCATCTTGCGTTCGGCGGGGGCGAGGGCCGCATGGGCGGGAATGGCGAGCAATGCGGCGGCCAGGGGCGCGAGAAGGATCTTCATGCGGCGGTTGTGCTGGAAGTCGTGCCGACGGGCAAGCGGTCAGGGCGCATGGAATCATGCATGGGCGGCATCAGGGCGCTTGGTCGTGCTTCTTCTTCTTTTCCGGACGCTTCACGGAATAGCTGGATCCCCGCTTTCGCGGGGATGACAAAGGGGGAAGGGGGGCGAAATCAGCTCGGCCCCGGCCGCCTGCCTTGCTTTTGCCACGGTCTTCGACCATATGCGCCGCAGCGCACAAGGCCGGTGGACCGGCCCTGACCATATTCGGCAGCGTGAACGCCCGGTTTCCCGGGGCCGGCCGAACCAGATGCGCTTTTGCCAAAGGCTTCCCTTTTCACGCGGGTCGTCATCGAACCCCGCGGTTCGTGCGCCAGCGATGACGCGCGCCTCGCATAGATTGTGAGTTACAGATTTGACCAATTTCACCCAGCTCGGCCTTGCCGAGCCCATTCTGAAGGCGCTTGCTGCCAAGGGCTATGACCAGCCCACGCCGATCCAGGCAAAGGCGATCCCGTCCTTGCTCGAAGGTCGCGACCTGTGCGGCATCGCGCAGACCGGCACCGGCAAGACCGCAGCCTTCGCACTGCCCAGCCTCGACTATTTCCACAAGAATCCGAAGCCGACCCCGCTCGGCGGATGCCGGATGCTCGTGCTTTCGCCGACGCGTGAGCTGGCCAGCCAGATCGCCGCCTCGTTCCGCGACTATGCGCGCTTCATGCGCCTGTCGGTCGAAACCGTGTTCGGCGGCGTGCCCGTCGGCAAGCAGATCCAGCGTATGCGCGCGGGCGTCGACATTCTCGTCGCTACCCCCGGCCGCCTGCTCGACCTGATCGACCAGCGTGCGCTGACGCTCAAGGATGTCGAGATCTTCGTGCTCGACGAAGCCGACCAGATGATGGACCTCGGCTTCATTGTGCCGATCAAGAAGATCGACAAGATGCTGCCCCGCAAGCGGCAGAGCCTGTTCTTCTCGGCGACGATGCCCAAGGCGATCTCCGAGCTCGGTGACCGTTTCCTGACCGATCCGGTCAAGGTGTCGGTCGCGCCGCAATCGTCGACCGCCGAGCGCGTCCGCCAGTACGTCACCTTCGTCAACGGCAAGGAGAAGCAGGCGCTGCTCACCCTGACGTTGCAGAACGAGAAGATCGAGCGCGCGCTGATCTTCACGCGCACCAAGCATGGCGCCGACCGTGTCGTGAAGCATCTCCATGCGGCGGACATCGGCGCGGCGGCGATCCACGGCAACAAGAGCCAGCCTCAGCGCACCGCCGCACTCGGCGCGTTCCGCAAGGGTGAGATCAAGTTCCTCGTCGCGACCGATATCGCCGCGCGCGGCATCGACGTGCCGGGCGTGAGCCATGTCTTCAACTTCGAGATGCCCAACGTGCCGGAACAATATGTCCACCGCATCGGCCGCACCGCGCGCGCCGGGGCAGAGGGCGTTTCGATCAGCTTCGTCGATGGCGAGGAAAAGGGCTGGCTGCGCCAGATCGAGCGTCTCACCGGCGTCAAGCTCGACACGATCCCGCTGCCCGAGAATTTCCTCGCCGAAGCCGCGAAGCTGCCCAAGGCGGCACCCTCGACGCGGTCGGAGCAGCCGCCGCGCGGCGGACGCGGTCAACAGCCGCGCCGCCATGACGAGCGCCGCGACCAGCCTGCGGGCGATCGGCCCAAGCGGCCGTTCCGCCGCCGCCGCAGCGGCGTCGGCGCGCACAAGGGCGCTGTGACCAAGATGGGCGGTCGCTGAACAATCGGGGCTCTCTCCTTGGCGGAGAGGGCCCTTTTCATAATCCGTGTTGGCAAGGTTCATCTTTGACCGGTAGGATCGCGCCCATGACGTTCCAGTACCGGCGCATGACGCGCCTCGCCGTCCTTCCCCTCATTGCCGTGCTCGGCTTCTCCGCGGCGAACCTGTTCGCGCAGGATCCCGCGAAGCGCGGCGTCGCCAGCGCGGCGCCCGTCGCACCCGCGCCGCGGCCCGCGCCCTGGCTGTACGTCAACAGCGACGTACCCCAGGAAAAGGCATGGCTGTTCGGCACGCTCGACAATGGCCTGCGCTACGCGATCCGCCGCAATGCGGTGCCGCCGGGGCAGGTCTCGATCCGTGTGCGCATCGATGCCGGGTCGCTGATGGAAAACGACAGCGAACTCGGTTTCGCGCATTTCCTCGAACATCTTTCCTTTCGCGGGTCCAAGGATGTGCCCGAGCTGGAGGCCAAGCGGATCTGGCAGCGGCTGGGCGCGACCTTCGGGTCGGACAGCAATGCGTCGACCACGCCGACCGAGACCGTCTACAAGCTCGACTTGCCCCAGGCGAGCGCCGCCAGCGTCGATGAAAGCCTGCGCATCCTCTCCGGCATGATGGATTCGCCCAATATCAGCGACCAGAGCGTCAGTTCGGAACGCGCCGTTGTGCTGGCCGAACAGCGCGAGCAATTCGGCGCGGCGGTGAAGGTCGGCGATGCCTTGCGTGCGCATTTCTTCAGCGGGCAAAAACTTGCCAAGCGCTCGCCGATCGGAACCACCGCGACGCTGACCGGCGCGACGGCGGCGGGGCTGAAGGCCTTTCACGACCGCTGGTACCGCCCCGAACGCGCAGTGGTGGTGATTTCGGGCGATCTGGATCCGGCGGCGATGGAGGCGATGGTACGAAGCCGCTTCAGCGGCTGGAAGGGCGACGGCACCGCACCCGCCGACCCCGATTTCGGTACGCCCGACATGAAGGCGCCCGCCGCGGCCGCGGTGGTCGAGCCCAGCTTTCCCACGATGATCCAGATGGCCGTGCTCCGGCCCTGGGAACAGGTGGAAGACACCATCGCCTATAATGAGGGGCTAATGGTCGACGCGGTGGCGCTGCGCATCATCAATCGCCGGCTGGAAACGCGCGCGCGCGCCGGCGGCAGCTTCCTCCAGGCACAGGTCGATCAGGAAGACGTGTCGCGCTCGGCGGACACCACCACGGTCTCGCTGGTGCCGATCGGCGACGACTGGCGCGCGGCGCTGCGCGACGTGCGTGCGGTGATCGCGGAAGCGACGACGACACCCCCCGGTGCCGCCGATATCGAGCGCGAGGTGAGCGAATTCGATCTCGCACTGCTCGGCCAGGTCGAGAATGCGGGTGCCGAGCCGGGCTCGAAACAGGCGGACGATCTCGTGCGCGCGGTCGATATCCGCGAGACGGTGACCACGCCGCAGGGCGCCCTCGACATTTTCCGCAGTGCCAAGCGGCTGTTCACGCCCGAACGGATCCGCGATTCCACCAAGCGGCTGTTCGCGGGGGCGGGCCCGCGCATCCTGCTGATCACGCCCAAGGCGCTGCCCAATGCGACGCAGCTTGCCAGCGCCGCGCTGTCCGAAACCGTGACCGCGTCGACGCTCGGTGCCAATGCGCGCGCCGTGACCTTCGACGACGTGCCCAAGCTGGGCACGCCCGGGACGGTGCTGAGCCGTTCCTCGCTCACCCAATTGCCGATCGAGACGGTCAAGCTGTCCAACGGCGTCAACCTGATCCTGTTTCCCAATCAGGGTGAGCCCGGCAAGATCTACGTCTCGGTCCGCTTCGGCAATGGTTACAAGGCCTTGCCCGCCAAGCGCGAGACCCTGGCCTGGTCGGGGCCGATGGCGCTTGTCGGCACCGGCATCGGCGATCTCGGGCTGGAAGAGCTCGACCGGCTGACCAATGGCCGCAAGATCAACATGGGTGTTGCGATCACCGAGGACGCGTTCGTGCTGAGCGCCGAGACGCGCGCGCCCGATCTGTCGGATCAGCTGAAGCTGCTTGCCGCGAAGCTGGAGACGCCGGGCTGGGATCCCGCGCCGATCGTCCGCGCCCGCGCGCAATTGCTCGCGAGCTACGAGATCATGAGCGCTTCGCCGGGCAATGTGCTGACCCGCGATCTCGACGCGCTGGTGCGCGGCGGCGATCCGCGCTGGACGACGCCCGACCGCAAGGAGATCGAGTCGCTGACGCCTGAGAGCTTCCGCGCACTGTGGACGCCTTTGCTCGCGACCGGCCCGATCGAGGTGCAGATCTTCGGCGATTTCAAGACCGAGGATGCCGTCAATGCCGCGCTCGCGACCTTCGGGGCGATGAAGCCGCGCGGTGCCGCGCCGATCGAGCCCGGCAATGCGCGGACGGGCGTGCCCGTCCATGTCGCCAAGCCCGTGATGCGCACGCATAGCGGCCCGGCCGAGCAGGCCGCGGCGGTGATCGCCTGGCCGACGGGCGGCGGCCTCGATGCCGTCGTCGAATCGCGCAAGCTCGAAGTGCTCGCCGCGATCTTCAACGATCGGCTGTTCGACCAGCTGCGCAACGCGGCGGGCGCCAGCTACAGCCCGACGGTCGCCAGCCAGTGGCCGACCGGCATGGACAATGGCGGCTATATGATCGTGCTGGGCCAGTTGAAGCCCGAGGGCGTCGACCTGTTCTTCAAGCTCAGCCGCGAGATTGCGGCCGACCTCGCGGCAAAGCCGGTCGATGCCGACGAACTGGCGCGCACGCTGGGGCCGATCAAGCAATATTATGCGCGGGCCGGAACGGCCAACCAGTTCTGGCTGCGCCAGACCGCGGGCTCGTCGCGCGATCCGCGCCGGATCGCGGCAATGGCAAGCCTGGCGCGCGATTTCATCCAGATCACGCCGGAACAGATCCAGGAAACCGCCAAACGCTATCTGGCGCCCGGCAAGGATTGGTCGATGGTGGTGCTGCCCCAAGCGGCACAGAAGGCGCCGGCGAAGAAGACGGCAGCGCGCTGAGCTTGAGAAATATGATCCGTTCGGACTGAGCTTGTCGAAGTCCTGTTCTTCCTGGCAGCCAAGCCGAAGGAAAGGACAAGGGCTTCGACAAGCTCAGCCCGAACGGTCTTTCATCTCATATGGGAAGATGCGCTCCGGCTATTGCGCCGGATAGCGCTCGAACACCGGCAGCGTATGCACATCCGCCATCCAGCCGATACGGTCTGCGACCTGGATCTGCGCCTGTGCCGGGATGGCGTCGGGATCGTCATAGGTCGCGCTCTGCACGTCGACGATATCCGGCAATATCTCGGCGTTGCGATAGAATAGCCCGGTGCCGCAATCGCCGCAGAAGAAGCGGCGACCATTCTCCGACGAGGCATATTCGCGCGGGCTCCCCTGGATCATGGTGAGCGCGCTTTCCGGATACATGGTCCAACCGACCATCGGCGCGCCCGATGCACGGCGGCAATCGGTGCAATGGCACAGGGCATGGTGCATGGGGGCGCCGTTCAGCTCGTAACGGACGGCTCCGCAATGGCATCCACCGCTATTGGTCATGTCGCTCTCCTCATCCAGCCGACGCCATCGTCCTGGCCCGTCGCTTCTTTACCCATGCCAGCATGCGCAAGCCAAGCGCCGCGACGGCGAGCGGCGCGAAGATCAGCCCCGTCGCCATCCGCTCGGGATCGGCGAGCCGCCCGGCATAGCTGAAGAAGAAGATGAACCAGATATACTGGATGCCGAAACCGTGCAGCCGCTTCCACGCCGCGCCCAGCGCGCGCTGGCTCGCATCGTTCGAGGTCAGCGCCATTGCCAGCATCAGCGCATAGGCGAAGCCGCCGCCGATCAGGGTGAATAATGGCCGCTCTTCGCCGGTCAGCGTCAGGGCGTGGACGAGCGCCACGAAATGTATGGAATGCGCCAGCGCGAAACCCAAACCCCATTGACGCCGCCGCTGGCGGATTCGCCGCGTCAGTGCCGATGGGAACAGCGTGTCGAGTGCAGCGGCCGAATAGGCGACCAGAAAGATCAGGAAGCTCGCCCGCGCCGTCCAGCGCGCGGCGAGCCGCGATTGTTCGACAAAGTCGCCGCCAGACAAGGCGGCAGCCGCGATCGCCGTCGCCGAAGCGGCAAAGGCGATCAGGATCGGCGTTGCGCGATGCGAACGAACCGACATGATTGGTTCCTCCCCCGGGGCTTGTTGTCAGCCCCGGGAAGGCGAGGCGTCAAGCCGAGACCTGATCGATCCAGTCCTGGAGGTTGTAATGATTGGTGACGCGGGTGATGCGGTTGCCGCCGATCTCGAAGAATGCGCCGACACGCAGATGATAATGCTGGCCGCGCGCCGCGGGCAGGTCGCTGTCGGTCTTGAGATATTTGCCCTCGAGGAAGAATTCGGCCGATGCGCGATTGCCGGCGGGCGAATAGAGGATGACCGGATCGATCACGCGTTCCTTGTAGCATCGGTTCATATGCTCGAGGAATTCGCGGAAGGTGCCGATCCCTTCGCGCGGGCTGCCCTGGCAGGGCTCATGGACGACATGCTCGTCGAGCAGCGACAGCATCGCTTCCACATCGCCATGGTTGAACGCGGCATAGTAGGATTCGATAATTCCGGTCATCGATCGCTCCTCCGTTGCGGCCGCGCTACGCGCCGCGGTTATAGAAAACCGTCATTCCGGCGAAAGCCGGAATCTCTCTTCCTGTCCACCACCACAAGAAGAAGTGAGATCCCGGCTTTCGCCGGGATGACGATAAAATGGGTCTCCGACAGCCAGCCGAAAAGGCTTGCTTCTACAATACGTATTTCGACAGATCGGTGTTGCGTGCGATGGCGGCAAGCTGCTGATCGACATAGGCCGCATCGACCTTGAGCTTCGTCTCCTTGCGATCCTCGGCTTCGAAGCTCACATCCTCGAGCAATTTCTCCATCACCGTCTGCAGCCGGCGGGCGCCGATATTCTCGATCTGGCCGTTCACTTCGGCCGCGATCCGGGCGACTGCCTTGATGCCGTCCTCGGTGAATTCGATCTCGACGCCCTCGGTCGCGATCAGCGCCTTGTACTGCTCGGGCAGCGAGGCCTTGGTGTCCGACAGGATGCGGACGAAATCCTCCTCGGTCAGCGCCTGCAGTTCGACGCGGATCGGCAGGCGGCCCTGCAGTTCGGGCAGCAGGTCGCTGGGCTTGGCGACATGGAATGCGCCGCTGGCGATGAACAGGATATGGTCGGTCTTCATCGGGCCGTATTTGGTCGCGACCGTCGTACCCTCGATCAGCGGCAGCAGGTCGCGCTGCACGCCTTCGCGGCTGACCGATCCGCCGCGCACGTCGGAGACCGCGATCTTGTCGATCTCGTCGAGGAAGACGATGCCATTGGCCTCGGCATCGGCCAATGCGGTGCGGCTGACCTCATCCTGGTCCAGCCGCTTGTCGGCCTCTTCCTCGACCAGCTTGGTCCAGGCGGAGCGGACATTGATCTTGCGGCGCTTGAGCTGCTGGCCGCCGAACGCCTTGCCCATCATGTCGGACAGGTTGATCATGCCGATCTGGCCGCCTTGGCCGGGCATTTCGAAGGGCATGGACGGCGCTGCCTCCAGCTCAATCTCGATCTCGGTATTGTCGAGATGGCCGTCATGGAAACGCTGGCGGAATGCGGAGCGCGTCGCCTCGCTGGCATCCTTGCCGGTCAGCGCGTCGAGCAGCCGGCTCATCGCGGCTTCCTCGGCCTTGTCTTTCACCGCGTTGCGGCGGCGCTCCTTTTCCAGCCGGATCGCTTCCTCGACCAGGTCGCGGGCGATCTGCTCGACATCGCGGCCGACATAGCCGACCTCGGTGAACTTGGTCGCTTCCACCTTGACGAAGGGCGCGTCGGCCAGCTTCGCCAGGCGGCGGCTGATCTCGGTCTTGCCGCAGCCGGTGGGCCCGATCATCAGGATGTTCTTGGGCGTCACCTCGTCGCGCAGCTCGGGGCCGAGCTGCTGGCGGCGCCAGCGGTTGCGCATCGCGACCGCGACCGCGCGCTTGGCCTCTTTCTGGCCGATGATGTGCGCGTCGAGCGCGGCGACAATGGCTTTGGGGGTAAGGTCGTCGTTCATGTCATCTTCCATTGGCCCCGCGTGAAGCCGCGGGGCGCATAGACTGGGTCGATTGTCGATCGGATGGGTGGCCGGATCAGGCGGCCGAATCCATCGACTCGATGGTGAGCTGGTCGTTGGTGTAGACGCACAGGTCGGCCGCGATGCCCATCGCCTTGCGGCAGATGGTTTCGGCGTCGCCCTCATATTCCACCAGCGCGCGGGCGGCGGCGAGCGCGTAATTGCCGCCCGATCCGATCGCGGCGATGCCGGCCAGCGGCTCGAGCACATCGCCATTGCCGGTCAGGATCAGCGTGGTCTCCTTGTCGGCGACGATCATCATCGCTTCCAGGTTGCGCAGATATTTGTCGGTCCGCCAGTCCTTGGCGAGCTCGACTGCGGCGCGCATCAGCTGGCCGTTGGCGCGCTCCAGCTTTGCCTCCAGCCGCTCGAACAGCGTGAAGGCGTCGGCGGTCGCGCCGGCGAAACCGCCGATCACGCTGCCGTCGCCCAGCCGGCGGACCTTGCGGGCATTGGGTTTCATCACGGTCTGGCCCATCGAGACCTGACCGTCACCGGCGATCACGACCTTGCCGTTCTTGCGCACCGACAGGATCGTGGTGCCGTGCCATTTGGGCATTTCGCTCATTCAAATATGTTCCTGCGTTCCCCGCTTGATCGATGGCCGCGATATGGGTTGGCATCCGCATCACCGCAAGCATCGGCTCCGTTCATCGAAAAGCTGGCGCATGCCGGGGTGATTCGGCTATTCTGGCAATTCCGGGCGCAGGGGAGGCGACCGGCTGGCATCGACCCCGAACGAGGGAGGTGACGTATGGCGAGCGCATTTGGCGAAACGGGCATTCCACCCGGCTACAGGATATTGCTGGTGGAGGATGATCCGCTGCTGGCCCGGGTCGCGTCCGACCAGCTCGAATCGATCGGCTGCACGGTGGCGCATATCGCGCCCGATGCGGAGGCCGCGATCGCCTGGGTCGAGGGTGGCGGCAAGATCGACCTGCTCTTTGCCGATATCGTGATGCCCGGCATGAACGGCGTCGCGCTGGCGATCCATCTGAGCGGTCGTCATCCCGATATCCGCGTGCTGCTGACCACCGGCTATGGCGCCGCCCTGGTCGACGAGCAGAGCCGGCATTATCGGGTGATCGGCAAGCCCTGGCGCAGCGACGAGATCGCCGCCGAGATCTGCAGCATCGCGGCGCAGCCGGCCCGGCCTGTGCTGAACGCCTGATCCTCACTGTCGCTCCAGCTTTTGCTGGAGCGACAGTGAGGGGGACGCGACTAAGCCGCTTCCTGGCTTTCCAGCGCCTCGCTCGCTTCCAGCCAGCGCGCCTCGACGTCTTCCAGTTCCTGCTCGATCTTGCCGCGGAGCTGCATCAGCTCGCTCATCGTGCGCTTAGCATCCTGCGGAGTGGCCGACGCGGGATCGAACATCGCCCGATCGATCTCCGACCGTCTTGTGGTCAGGCGCTTGATCTCCGTCTCGGCCGTCTTCACCGCGTCGCGAATCGCCTTGTTGCGTTCGCGAGCTTCCGCGGCCGCCTTGCGCGCATCCTTGGCAGAGGTCTTCGGCGCCGAACCTTTGTCCTGGCTGGACGCCGACGGCCCCTTGCCGAGGATAAGATCGGTATAGTCGTCGAGCGAGCCCGAATATTCCCGGGCGGTGCCGCCATCGACCAGCACCAGCCGGTCGGCGGTCAGTTCCAGCATGTGCCGGTCATGGCTGACCAGCACCACCGCGCCCGAATATTCGTTGAGCGCCTGGACCAGCGCCTCGCGCGAATCGACGTCGAGGTGGTTGGTCGGCTCGTCGAGGATCAGCATATGCGGCGCATCGCGGGTGATCAGCGCCAGCGCCAGCCGGGCGCGCTCGCCGCCCGACAATTTGCCGACCAATGTCGTCGCCTTGTCGCCGGAAAAGCCGAAACGGCCCAATTGCGCGCGCACCGCGCCGGGTGTGGCGCCCTTCATCAGCCGGGTCATATGCTCGATCGGCGTGTCGCGCGCGTCGAGCTCCTCGACCTGATACTGGGTGAAATAACCGACGCGCATCTTGCCCGACGCCGTGATCTCGCCCGCCATCGGCGCCAGCTGCGCCGCCAGCAGCCGTGCCAGCGTGGTCTTGCCGTTGCCGTTGCGGCCGAGCAGGGCGATGCGGTCGGTCGGATCGAGGCGCAGGTTGAGCCGCTCCAGGATCGGCTTGCCCTCGGTATAGCCGACGCTCGCGAGGTCGAGCGTCACCAGCGGCGGGCGCAGCTCGTCGGGGCTCGGGAAATCGAAGCTCAGCGAGGGATCTTCGGCCATCGACGCGATCGGTGCCATCCTGGCCAGCGCCTTGGCGCGCGACTGCGCCTGTTTCGCGGTACTCGCCCGCGCACTGTTGCGCGCGATATAATCCTGCAGCTTGGCGCGCTGCGCGGCCTGGGCGGCGCGGGCCGATTCGAGCTGGGCCATCCGTTCGGCGCGCTGCTTCTCGAACGCGTCGTAGCCGCCGGGGTATAATGTCGTCCGGCCGCCTTCGAGGTGGAGGATATGATCGACGACATTGTTGAGCAGGTCGCGCTCATGGCTGATCACCACCATCGTTGCGCGATAGGATTTGAGGAAATTCTCGAGCCAGAGCGTGGCTTCGAGGTCCAGGTGGTTGCTGGGCTCGTCGAGCAGCAGCAGGTCGGGTTCGGAGAACAGCAGCGCCGCCAGCGCGACGCGCATCCGCCAGCCGCCGGAAAAGCTGTCGAGCGGCTGATGCTGGGCGGCCTCGTCGAAGCCCAGCCCGACCAGGATGCGCGCGGCGCGCGCCGGGGCGGCATGCGCGTCGATCGCGATCAGCCGCTCATGGATTTCGCCGATGCGGTGCGGATCGTGCGCGGTTTCGGACTCGGCCATCAGCGCCGCGCGTTCGATATCCGCGGCGAGGACGGTTTCGAACGGCGTCGCGCTGCCCCCCGGGGCTTCCTGCGCGATATAGCCGATGCGGCTGCCGCGCGGCATCTCGACCGATCCCGAATCGGGTTCGCCCGTGCCGGCGATGATCTTCATCAGCGTCGATTTGCCGGCGCCGTTGCGGCCGATCAGCCCGACGCGGCTGCGCGGCGGCAGAGACGCGGTGGCGCCGTCGAGGATGAGGCGCCCGCCAAGGCGCACGATGATACCGGAAATTGAAAGCATGGCGGCCCGATAGCAGGGAGGATGCGGGCCGTCATCCCGCGTTCGCGGCGATTCCCGCCGATCGCGAAAATCGCATGATGGTTTCTCGCGAGGAGAATCTTGGTCGGGACGAGAGGATTCGAACCTCCGACCCCCACACCCCCAGTGTGATGCGCTACCAGGCTGCGCTACGTCCCGACCGAAGGCGGGCGCTTTACGGGGAAGTCCCCCGTCTGGCAAGTGTCCGTCGGGCCGTCTGCGCAACAAGCAAAAGTTGCCCGCCGTGTCCGGGCATGTTAGGCGCCCGCCTTTCATGGAGGATGCAGCACGCGTCCTCGTCCTCGTCTCGGGTGACATTGATGATCTTCACTCCCGCTTACGCCCAGGCCGCTGGCGCAGCATCCTCAAGCGGCGGCATGTCCGCCTTTTTTGTTCAGGTTGCGCCGCTGATCCTGATTTTCGTGATCTTCTGGTTCCTCATGATCCGCCCGCAGCAAAAGCGGATGAAGGAGCATGCAGCCCGGATCAACGCGGTGCAGAAGAACGATCAGGTCGTGACCGGCGGTGGCCTGGTCGGCAAGGTGACTAAGGTCGACGACACCCATGTCGAGGTCGAGATCGCGACCGGCGTCAAGGTGAAGGTCATCAAGTCCACGCTGAGCGACGTGATGCCGATCGGCGGCGCGCGGCCGGCCAACGACTGAGCTGACGATGCTTGATTTCCCGCGCTGGAAGGTCTGGCTGGTCTGGCTGACCATCATCATCAGCTGCGCCTATTCGATCCCGAGCTTCTTCCCCAAGGCCCAGGTCGCGACCTGGCCGAGCTTTGCTCAGGTGCGCTTCAACCTGGGTCTCGATCTCGCCGGCGGCAGCCATCTGATGTTCGAGGCGGACACCAGCGACGTCGCCAAGCAGCGGCTCGAGACCATGGAAGATATCGTCCGCACCGAGACGCGCCGGGCCAGCCCGCGCATCGAGATCGGCGACATCTCGTCGCAGGGCGGACAGCTGTCCTTCATGGTCCGCGATCCGAGCCGTGTCGACGCGGCGGTCGAGCTGATGCGTGCGCAGACCCAGGGCGCCGGCATGACCGGCCAGCGCGACTGGGACGTGAACGTGGTCGATGCGACACGCATCGTGCTGAAACCCACCCAGGCGGGAATCGCCAAGTCGCTCGACGACGCGATGGCCACGGCGCGCGAAGTCGTGTCGCGGCGCATCGATCCCGACGGCACCAAGGAAGTGTCGGTCGTCCGCCAGGGTGCCAACCGCCTGGTCGTCCAGGTGCCCGGCGTCGAAGATCCCGAATCGCTCAAGGAACTGGTCGGCAAGACCGCAAAGCTCGATTTCAAGCTGGTCGATCTCAACGCCAATCCCAACGAGGTCGCGCAGGGCCGTGCGCCGGTGGGCAGCCAGGTGCTGCCTCGGGTCGAAGGCGGCTTCATCGCGGTCAAGCGCCAGGTGATGGTGAGCGGCGATCAGCTGATCGACGCCAACCAGACCTATGACCAGCAGACCAACGAGCCGGTCGTCTCGATCCGTTTCGACAGCCAGGGCGCCAGGCGCTTTGCGCGCGTGACGCAGGAGAATACCGGCAAGCCCTTCGCCATGATCCTCGATGACAGGGTGCTTTCGGCACCCAATATCAACGAGCCGATCCTGGGCGGTCAGGCGCAGATTTCGGGCAATTTCACGGTCGAGAGCGCCAATGAGCTCGCGGTCCAGCTCCGTTCGGGCAAGCTGCCCGTGGCGCTGAAGGTGATCGAGGAACGGACCGTCAGCCCCGAGCTTGGCGCCGATTCGATCCAGAAGGGCGCGATCGCGGGCATCGTCGCGACGCTGGCGGTGATCCTGTTCATGATCATCACCTATGTCCGGTTCGGCGTCTATACGACGGCGGCGCTGGTGGTGAACGCCTTCATGATCCTCGGCGTCATGGCGATCTTCAATGCGACGCTGACCTTGCCGGGAATCGCCGGTTTCGTGCTGACGATCGGTGCGGCGGTCGACGCCAACGTGCTGATCAACGAACGTATCCGCGAGGAACAGCGACGAGGACGGCATACGCTGCAGGCGGTCGAGTTCGGCTACAAGGAAGCCAGCCGCGCGATTTTCGACGCCAACATCACCAACGTCATCTCGGCGGCGATCATGTTTGCCTTCGGCCAGGGGCCGATCCGCGGCTTCGCGGTGGTGCTCACCATCGGCATCATCACGTCGGTGTTCACCGGCGTCACCTTCACGCGCCTGCTGGTCGCGCAATATCTGAAGCGCAACCGGCCGAAGGAGCTCGCGATCTGATGGATTGCCAGCTGCACCGCTTCTTCCGGAAAACTCCGTGTTCCTGGCGTCCCGCTTTCGCGGGGATGGCACAGGGAAAAGGCATCGACCCATGCGTCCGCTAAAGCTCGTTCCCGACAACACCAACATCCCGTTCCTGAAATACCGGAACGTCGCGATGGCATTCTCGATGCTGCTGATCATCGGATCGCTGGCGCTGGTCGCCATACGCGGGTTCAATCTGGGCATCGATTTCGTCGGTGGCCAGATGGTGCGCGTCACCTTCGATCAGCCGGTGAATATCGAGAAATTGCGCGGAACCGTGGAATCGCTCGGTCAGGGCGAGGCGTCGATCCAGCAGTTCGGGCCCAAGGAAGTCGCGATCCGCACGCCCTTGCCCGATGGCGACGAAACCGCGGCGAACCGTGCGGCCGAAGAGATCCGCGCGACGGTGCAAAAGGCGTATCCGGGCGCGCATCTCGGCGGCACCGAAAGCGTGTCGGGCAAGGTCAGCCAGGAATTGTTCCGCACCGGCGCCTGGGCACTCGGCCTCGCAATGCTTGCGATCGCGCTCTACATCTGGTTCCGCTTCGAATGGCAGTTCGGCGTCGGCGCGCTGTTCGCGCTGTTCCACGATGTCGCGCTGACCCTGGGCTTCTTCGCGCTGACCCAGCTCGAATTCGACCTCGACGTGGTCGCGGCGATCCTGACGATCATCGGCTATTCGCTCAACGACACCATCGTCGTCTATGACCGCATCCGCGAGAATATGCGGAAATACCGCAAGATGGACATGATGGGCCTGCTCGACCTCTCGGTGAACGAGACGCTGTCGCGTACCCTGGTCACCTCGCTGTCGCTGATCATCGCGCTGTCGATTCTGCTCCTGCTCGGCCCCGACGTGATCTTCGGCTTCACCGCATCGATGCTGCTCGGCATCGGCATCGGCACCTTCTCGTCGGTCTATGTCTCGGCGGCGATCCTGTTGTGGCTCAAATTGAAGCCCGACAGCTTCGTTCCCAAGGAAGCCGCGGCGAATGCCGCCGAGCGTGTCCGTTCGACCGACGCGAACGACGGCGCGGTTCCGTGAGTATCCAGGTCCGGCCCGATGCGGCCGGGCCGGGGCCGCGCATCTCCGGCTTCGCCGATGGTGGCTTCCGCATCGACGGCCGCGTGATGGCGGCCGCGCTGCTGACGCCGCAGCATGCCGAGGCGTGGGACGCACCGTCGCTCGACGCACTTGATGTCGGGGCGCTGGCGGTCTTGCTCGATGCGAAGCCCGAATTCATCCTGATCGGCACGGGTGCCGTCATGGCCCGCCCGCCGCGCGCGCTGGTCGACGCGATCGAGGCGCAGGGGATCGGCGTGGAGGCGATGGACAGCCGCGCCGCGGCGCGCGCCTGGGGCATATTGCGCGGTGAGGATCGCTGGATCGCTGCCGCTTTGCTGCCGCTGAACGGATAGCCGCGCTGCGCGTCAGGCTGGGCGTGCGATCGCCGACAGATGTTCGAACAATGACTGGCTATTGGCGTCCCAGGTAAAGCGTTCGGCGGCCGCCCGGACGATCGGTGTCGGCGGCGGATCGGCCAGCAGCGCCGCGATCGCGCCCGCGATCGCACCCGATGTCCTCGCGACGATCCTGCCGGTCTCCGCATTCTCCACCACCTCGCGCGCGCCGCCCGTGTCGGTGATCACGATCGGCGTGCCGCAGGCGAGCGCCTCGACCCAGGCATTGGCAAGCCCTTCGGATGCGGATGGCATCGCCATCACGTCGGCGGCGGCCAGGATATGCGCAATCTCCTCATGCGGCAGATTGCCGGTGAAGCGGACGCGTTCGGCCATTCCGCGCGCGCGCGCCTGGACTTCGAGCGCCGCCCGGTCGGGGCCATGACCGACCAGCATCAGCGTGGCGTCGGGGAACCCCGCCAGCGCGTCGATCAGGATCGACTGGCCCTTGCGCGGGATCAGCGCGCCGATGCTGGCGACGAGCGGTCCGGAGACGCCGAGCCGCGCCTTCAGTCCGGCGCGGTCGCCGGGCGCGAAACGATCCAGGTCGACGCCGGTATGATGGACGCGGATCCGCGCTTCATCCATGCCGAGCGCCGCCATGTCGCGCTTCATCGCGGCGCTGACCGCAAGCAGCCCGGCGGCATTGGTGCCGGCTATGCGCACCGCATCGGCGGTTGCCGGCTGATGACCCCAATAATGGATGTCGGCGCCGCGCGCCTTGATCGAATAGGGCAGGCCAAGCGCCTGTGCCACGCGCATCGCCGCGGGGCCGTCGGGAAAGAAGAATTGGGCATCGACCACATCGAACGGCCGTTCGGCATGCAGCCGGCGCGCGATCGGCAGGATCGCACGTGCCATCAGCGCGCCGCTGGCTCGGCCATTGGCGCCGGGAATCACCGGAAAGCGCGGGCGGTGGACGCTCAGCCCCTTCCAGCCTTCATGTCGCGGCAGGCGGGCAAGGGGGCGATAGCGTGCGTGACGGGAGAGCGGCCATGGCGGAATGCCGATCGGTGCGATCACGTCGAGCGAAACGTCATCGCGTGCGGCAAGGCCCAATGTCTGCCGCTCGACGAACACGCCGAACACGGGCCTGCTCTCGTCGGGAAAGAGCGAGGCGATGGTGAGGACGCGCAGCATCGTTCGAGCATAGTCCTGCGAGGGTTAAATTCCTCTCAGCGCAGGATATCGACCCGTTTTGGCAGCGGATAGGCGAACAATATGTCGCTGCCCTCCGTCGCGTCGAGCGGCGTCTCGCCCTCGACAATCCAGCATTCGCCGGCCTGCCAGCATTGATCCCCGATGCTGCCCGCGCCCGCGAGCGGCGCGAACCATCCCGGCACTCCCTGCGGAAGCGTGATCAGGCCCTGCACGTCGCGCCAGCGTTCGAGCACGAATTTTGGCCCTTCGGCCAGGATGATTCGCCCCGGCGCTTCCGTTTCGGGCGTGAAATTGGGAATGAAGGGAACCGCGTCGGACACGGCGACGCCCGCGTCGAGATGGAGTTCGCGCGGGCGGCCATAATCGTAGAGCCGATAGGTCAGGTCGACATTCTGCTGGACCTCGACCAGCGTGATTCCCGCGCCGATCGCATGGACGGTACCGGCGGGCGAATAATAGACGTCGCCGGGCTTCACCGGTTTCCAGTCGACCAGCGTCTCGATGCTGCCGTCGAGCGCCGCGGCGCGGAGCGCGTCATGGTCGATCGGCGCGCGGGTGCCGATGGCGATCGTCGAATCGGGCTCGGCGTCCAGGATCACCCAGGCCTCGTCCTTGCCGCGCTTATGGCCCGACGCCCGCGCCGCAGCGTCGTCGGGATGGACCTGGATCGACAGCTTCTCGGCGGTGAAGATATATTTGACGAGCAGTTCCGGCGTGGCGCCACTCTCGTCCTGGAACCAGATCTCGCCCACCGGCGCGCCATTGGCGGGCGGATCGGAAAAGCCCGGCCATAGCGAATGACGCCCCCAGGGTTTCTCGACGCGACGGGTGGTCAGCCGCTTGGCGGTCATCAGTTTCTATCCTCGTCCGGGGTTCCGGGCCCAAGCTTGTCAATCTGGCTCAATGCTGCGGTGCACGCAACGGTTCCACGCGGGCTTTGGCCATGCGCCCGATCGCATGGCAAACCGCTTGGCGAAGCCGGACGGCTCGGCTAGAACCCGCGCCATGCGTAGCCTTTCCCTGAAGCCGCTTGCCCTTGCCGCGGCCGCCGTCTCCGTCCTCGTGCTGGCCGGTTGCGCCAACAAGAACGCTCAGACGCGTGCGGACACCAACTATGTCGCACGCGACGTCAACACGCTCTACAATGCGGGCAAGGACCGGCTCGATCGTGGCCAGTACAAGCTGGCGGCGGCGTTGTTCGACGAAGTCGAGCGGCAGCATCCCTATTCGCCCTGGGCGCGCCGCGCGCAGCTGATGAGCGCGTTCTGCTATTATGCGGCGAAGGATTATACCGAATCGATCCAGTCGGCGCAGCGCTTTCTGGCGATCCATCCGGGCAACAAGGATGCGCCCTACGCCTATTATCTGATCGCGATCGACTATTACGAGCAGATCACCGACGTGACGCGCGACCAGAAGATCACGCAGCAGGCGCTGGCATCGCTTGGTGAACTCACCCGCCGCTATCCCAATACGCGCTATGCCTCCGATGCCCGGCTCAAGATCGATCTGGTCAACGACCATCTTGCCGGCAAGGAGATGGAGATCGGCCGTTTCTACCAGCGCCGCTCGCAATGGCTGGCCGCGGCATCGCGTTTCCGGACGGTGATCGACCAGTATCAGACGACGACGCACACGCCCGAGGCGCTGATGCGGCTCACCGAATCCTATCTTGCGATCGGCATGCGCGAGGAAGCGAAGAAATCGGCGGCCGTGCTCGCGGCGAATTATCGCGGCACGAAATGGTACAGCCGCTCCTTCGAGCTGATGCAGAAGAACCCCGTCTGAACGCGCAATCGGTTTTCTCGCTGCGGGGATTGCACGCGGCGGGGGAATGACGCGGCTCGAAAGATCGCCTAATCATCCCGCGATGCTGACCGTCTTGTCCATCCGCGATGTCGTGCTGATCGAGGCGCTCGACCTTGAGTTCGGGCGGGGGCTCGGTGTGCTGACCGGCGAAACTGGCGCCGGCAAGTCGATCCTGCTCGATTCGCTCGGTCTGGCGCTCGGCGCGCGCGCCGAAAGCGGACTGGTGCGCCAGGGCCAGGGGCAGGCGGTGGTCAGCGCAAGCTTCGAGATCGACGATCCGGCACATCCGGCGCGCGTGATGCTGGCGGAGAATGGGCTCGAAGCGGCACCCGGTGAGCCGGTGGTCGTCCGCCGCGTGGTGAAGGCGGATGGCGGCAGTCGCGCTTTCGTCAATGACCAGCCGGTATCCGCCGGATTGCTGCGCGAACTCGGCAGCATGTTCGTTGAGATCCACGGCCAGCATGACGATCGCGGCTTGCTCAATCCGCGTGGTCACCGCGCGTTGCTCGATAGTTTCGCGCGTGCGGATGTCCGTGCGGTCGCCGCCGCGCATGGCGCATGGCGCGCCGCCGAACAGGCATTGGCGCGGGCGCGGGCGGATATCGAGACCGCGGCGCAGGATCGCGAATGGCTCGAACATGCGATCGACGAATTGTCGCGTTTCGCGCCCGAGGATGGTGAAGAGGATATGCTCGCCACCGAGCGCGCCGACATGCAGAAGGGGGCGCGCCTGTCGGAGGATATGGTCGCGGTGATGGACGCGTTCGACGGGTCGGACGGCGGCCTTGCGCAGCTTCGTCAGGCGGCGCGTCGGCTCGACCGGATGGCGGGTGAGCATGCGCTGCTCGCCGAGGCATTGGCCGCGCTCGATCGCGCGATGATCGAGGCTTCCGATGCCGAGGATCGGCTGCGGCAGGCGGCAGAAGCGCTGCGCCATGACCCCGAGCGGCTGGAACTGATCGAGACGCGGCTGTTCGAACTGCGCGGGCTGGCGCGCAAGCACCGTGTCGCGCCCGATGCGCTGGGCGCATTGCTGCGCGAGCTTCAGGATCGGCACGCGCGAATCGCGGCCGGTGCCGAGGGGCTTGCGGAGCTCGAGGCCGAGTGCGCGGAAAAGGCCGCGATCTACGCCCGCGCCGCCGAGGCGCTGAGTATGGTGCGCAAGGCGGCGGCGGCGCGGCTCGACGCGGCCGTCGCGACCGAACTTGCGCCGCTGAAGCTCGATTCCGCACGGTTCCGCACCGTCGTCGAGACCCTGCCGGAGGGGCAATGGGGCGCGGAAGGGCGCGACCGGATCGAATTCGAGATTTCGACCAATCCCGGCGCGCCCTTCGCGCCATTGGTCAAGATCGCCAGCGGCGGCGAATTGTCGCGCTTCATCCTGGCGCTCAAGGTCGCGCTTGCCGAAGAGGGCGGAGCCGCCACGATGATCTTCGACGAGATCGATCGCGGTGTCGGCGGCGCGGTGGCGTCGGCGATCGGCGAGCGTCTGGCGCGGCTGGCGGGCAAGGCGCAGCTCCTGGTCGTGACCCACAGCCCGCAGGTCGCGGCGCGGGGCGCCGCACATCTGCTGATCGCCAAGAGCCATGACGGCATCGTCACGCGCACCGGCGTGACGGCGCTCGACGAAGCGGAGCGCCGCGAGGAGATCGCGCGCATGCTGTCGGGCGCGAATATCACCGATGAGGCCCGCGCGCAGGCGGGCAAGCTGCTGGAGGCTGCGTGACCGAAGAAGACGCCACTGCCGAACTCGAACGGCTCGCGGCCGAAATCGCGCGGCACAACCGGCTCTACCATACCGACGACGCGCCCGAACTGTCGGATGCGGACTATGACGCGCTTGTGCGGCGCAATACCGCGCTGGAGGCCGAGTTCCCGCATCTCGTCCGCAGCGATTCGCCCAGCCGGGCGGTCGGCGCGGCGCCGGCGGGGCATCTCGCCAAGGTGGCGCATGCGCGGGCGATGCTCAGTCTCGACAATGCCTTTGCCGATGACGAGGTGATCGAGTTCGTGATCCGTGCGCGGCGCTTCCTGGCGCTTGGTGCGGATGATCGCGTGGCCCTGACCGCCGAGCCCAAGATCGACGGGCTTTCATGTTCGCTGCGTTATGAAAAGGGCATGCTCGTCCTCGCGGCGACGCGCGGCGACGGAACGACGGGCGAGGACGTGACCGCCAATGTGCGGACGATCGGCGATATCCCGCAACGGCTGACGGGCGATGTGCCCGAAATATTCGAGGTGCGCGGTGAGGTCTATATGGCCAAGGCCGATTTTGCGGCGCTCAATGCGCGCCTCCTGGCCGAGGCCGACGACCCCGACAAGGCACGGCAATTCGCCAATCCGCGCAACGCCGCCGCCGGGTCGCTGCGCCAGAAGGATCCGGCGATCACCGCGTCGCGCCCGCTGCGCTTCCTCGCGCATGGCTGGGGCGAGGCCTCGGCCGTGCCGGCCGACACGCAATATGGCGTGATGCAGGCGATCGCAGGCTGGGGGCTGCCGGTCAGCGACATGCTGGTCCGCGCCGATGTGGTCGAAGCCGCGCTCGCCCAATATCGCCGGATCGAGCAGATGCGTGCCGATCTGCCGTTCGACATCGATGGCGTGGTCTACAAGGTCGATCGGCTGGACTGGCAGCAGCGACTGGGCTTCGTCGCCAAGGCACCGCGCTGGGCGATCGCGCACAAATTTCCCGCCGAGCGCGCGCAGACCGTTCTCAATGCCATCGACATCCAGGTCGGCCGCACGGGCAAGCTCACGCCGGTCGCGCGGCTGGAGCCGGTGACCGTGGGCGGCGTGGTGGTGACCAATGCGACGCTCCATAATGCCGACGAGATCGGTCGACTGAATGTCTGGCCGGGCGATCGCGTCGTCGTGCAGCGCGCCGGCGACGTCATTCCGCAGATCGCGGAGAATCTCGCGCGCGACGAGGCGCGTGGGACATGGCCATTCCCCCTCACCTGTCCGGAATGCGGCTCCGCGGCGGAACGTGAGCCGGGCGAGGTCGATTATCGCTGCACCGGCGGACTGATCTGCCCCGCGCAGCGCGTCGAGCGATTGCGCCATTTCGTGTCGCGCCATGCGCTCGATATCGAGGGGCTGGGGCTGACGCAGATCGTGCAGTTCTTCCGTGACGGGTTGATCGCCAGCCCCGCCGACATCTTCAAGCTTGGTGAGGAGCAATTGCTCGCGCGCAAGAAGAAGGGCGATGTCTGGGCAGCGAATCTGCTCTCGGCGATCGATGCGCGCCGCAATCCGCCGCTCGACCGTTTCCTGTTCGCGCTGGGCATTCGTCACGTCGGCGAAGTGACGGCGCGCGATCTGGCGCGGCGCTATCGCAGCTGGTCCGAATTCCGCGCATTGATCGATCGCGCGCTCGCCAGGCGCGGCGAACTCGTCCAGGCGGTCGGGGAAACCGACGAGAAATTCCTGGCGCGTGAGGCGAAGGAACTCGCGGCGATCATCGAGACTCCCGGCGTCGGGCCGGAGGTCGCACTGGCACTGGTCGATTTCTTTGCGGAGCCGCACAATGTCGACGCTGTCGACGATCTGCTCGGCCAGCTTTCCCCCTCCGACGTGATCCATGAGACCAAGGCGTCGGAAGTCAGCGGCAAGACCGTCGTGTTCACCGGTACGCTCGAATCGATGAGTCGCGATGAAGCGAAGGCACAGGCGGAATCACTCGGTGCCAAGGTTTCGGGGTCAGTTTCATCCAAAACGGATATAATCGTCGCAGGTCCGGGCGCGGGATCCAAGCTTAAGAAAGCGGCGGAACTTGGGATTTCCGTCATAGACGAGGCTGCATGGGCCCGGATCGTTGCCGAAGCTCAATAATCTGGCACGGTTAGACAAAATGTTTACGAACCGGGCGATCTTTAGAGAGTTTTAACTCTTGATCGTCATTTTCCGATGCTGTGGGGGGATGGAAATGGTGCGTTTCCGTCCAAAGCATTTTCGAGCAAAAGGCTGGACACCCCCATGGCCCAAGGCAATGTAATCACAGGTAAGATTCCGCGCGTGGATGACGATGCGCCGATTCCGGGCGCGTTCATTCCGCAACCCGATCGGCGTCACGATCAGCGCCTGATCACGATCCTCAGGGTCGGCAAGATGATCTGCGCGCGAAACCAGGAACTCTGCCTGATCCGCAATATCTCCGAAGGCGGATTGATGGCGCATGTCTATTCACCGCATGAGGTGGGCGATCGCGTCGTCATCGAACTCAAATCCGACCATTGTGTCGCCGGCACGATCCGCTGGGTTCAGGGCGACAATGTCGGCATCGTCTTCGACGAGCGCGTCGACGTGTCCGAGGTTCTCCGCAATCGCGGCGTCGGGGATGGGCGCAAGCCGCGGGCGCCGCGACTGGAAGTGCGCGGCTATGCGCGGCTGCGCATCGGTTCGGAGACGTGGCGGGTCGAAGTGAGCGACCTGTCCCAGGGCGGTGCCAAGGTGAAGGTCGCGGATTATCTGCCCGTCGACGAAGATGCGGTGGTCACCATAGATGGGTTGCGTCCCGTCAAGGCCGTGATCCGCTGGCAGGAGGGCGATTATGTCGGCCTCGAATTCCTGCCGATCATTCCGCTCGAGGAACTGGTCCAGTGGCTCGGCTTGCGGCGCGAGCGCGAGGAACGCGAGGGCTGAATTCCGCACCTTGCCATGGCGCATCCCGGACGGAATAGTCGGGATGTGGCAGGCAGGAGGGCGGCAATGGATCGGACAGGGCTGACGGGGCATGATGCCCTTTTCGTGATGACGCGCGTGCTGATCGCCAGCGTCTTTGTCGGGCTCGGCTTAGAACGGATCATGATGATATTGGGTGGGGCCGCACCTGCGGCGATCGGCCCCCTGGGCTTTTCCGCTTTCGAGGCGGCGGCAGGGCTTGCGATCATGATCGGGTGGCGGGTTGCGATCGTGGCGCCCGTGATGGCGGCGTTCCTGCTCGTCGACGCACTGCTCTCCCACCCGTTCTGGGCGGTGTCGGCCGCGGATTTCCACGGGCAGTGGCTGCATTTCCTCAAGAATATCAGCGCGATCGGCGGGCTGCTTCTGCTCGCGCTCGTGTCGCGATCGCGAGCGGCCGTCTAACATGGCGGAGCCAGCGACGCACGGGCTGCTGCGCCCCCGCACCGACGCGCATGCCGATGCCAGGGTCGGCTATGTCGAACTGTTCTTCGATCTCGTCTTCGTCTTTGCGATCACCCAGCTCAGCCACGGGCTGCTTGCGCATCTGACGCCGGTTGGCGCGGTCCAGACCGGCATGCTGCTGCTCGCGATCTGGTGGGTATGGATCTACACCGCCTGGGTCACCAACTGGCTCGATGTCGAGCGCATGGCGGTGCGCCTGCTGCTGTTCGTGCTGATGGGGCTCGGGCTGCTGATGTCGCTCTCGATCCCCCAGGCATTCGACGCGCGCGGCGGCGTGTTCGTGGCGGCATTCCTTGCGATCCAGATCGGGCGTCCGCTGTTCATGCTCGGCGCGCTCAGAGGGCACAGCCCTGACAATCACCGCAATTTCCAGCGTATCCTGATCTGGGCCGTCGCTTCGGCACCGCTCTGGATCGCCGGTGCGCTGGCGGACGGCCCTGCGCGCATCGGCTGGTGGATCGCGGCGCTGGCGCTCGATTACACCGGCCCGTTTGTCGGCTTCATCGTGCCCGGGCTGGGGAAGACGTCGACGGGCACATGGAATGTCGAGGGGCATCATCTGGCCGAGCGCTGCGGCCTGTTCGTCATCATCGCGCTGGGCGAATCGGTGCTGATCACCGGCGCCACCTTCGCGGACGTGCCGTGGAACGCCGCCGAGATCGCCGGCTTCGTCAGTGCCTTTCTCGGTACGATCGCGATGTGGTGGATCTATTTCAACATCGGCGCCGCCCGCGGCAGCGACAGGATCGCGCATCACGACGATCCCGGCCGGATGGCGCGGCTGGCCTATACCTATCTCCATATCCCCATCGTCGCGGGCATCATCGTGACCGCGGCCGCCGACGAACTGGTGCTGGCGCATCCGGTCGGCCATGCCGATCCGATGACGGTTGCCGCGATCCTTGGCGGGCCTGCACTCTATCTGGTCGGCAACATGGCGTTCAAGCGCACCACCGCCGTGCATCTGCCACTATCCCATATCGTCGGGGTGGTGCTGATCACGGCGCTGGCGCTCGCCGCCGCGCATCTGCAGCCGGTGATGCTGTCGCTCGCCACCACCGCGATCCTGCTGCTGGTCGCGGTGTGGGAAACGCTGTCCTTCAGGCAGTCGGGTTAATTTCTTGCGCCCATACCGTTTGTCCCGAGCCCTTCGACTGCCTGCCAAGGCAGGCGCTCAGGACAGGCTTCTCCGCTGTGCGGAGAAGTCGAGGGACGTTGGGGACCGCGCTGCGTGTCTCGACTTCGCTCGACACGAACGGGTTTTGGTGACGTGTGTACCCCCCTTATCGCCCGCGGCGCTTGACCAGGCGGAGTGTCGGCCAGTCGCCGCGATCGATGCGGCCGGCAAGCCGCAGGCCGTGGCGGCGATAGGCGCTTGCGACGCGCGCGGCCTGGCTGTCGAGCAGCCCGGCAAGGATCAGCGTACCGCCTTCGTCTAGGGCATTGGCGATCGGCGGCGCCATCTCGATCAGCGGGCCGGCCAGGATATTGGCGATGATCAGGTCATAGGGCGCGCGATGGCGGAGCAGCCGATGCGCCATGCCGGGCGCCACCGCGAGCGCCAGCCGTCCTTCGCGGCTGCCAAGCGAAATGCCGTTGATCCCTGCATTTTCGCGGGTGACGTCGATCGCGATCGGATCGATGTCCGATGCCGTCGCATAGGCGCGCGGCCAGAGATGCATCGCGGCAAAGGCGAGCAGGCCGGTGCCGGTGCCGAGATCGAGCATGTCGCGGAACACGCTGCCGCGGCGCTTGAGCGCATCGAGCATCAACAGGCAGCCCGTCGTCGTCTCGTGCTGGCCGGTGCCGAAGGCAAGGCCGGCCTCGATCAGGAACGGCCGCGTGCCCGGCGGAACCAGCCCCGAATGGGCCGAGGTATGGACGAAGAAACGGCCGGCATGGACGGGCTCGAGGCCGGCCTGGCTCATCGTCAGCCAGTCCTGCGCGGCGAGCTTCTCGATCTTCGGTTTCTTGCGTCCGGCGCTCGGCACGAGTCCGCGGATGAGCGCGATCGCGGCGGCGTCGGGCTCGGCGTCGAAATAGGCGTCGAGCCGCCAGGCGTCGGGATTGTCGGGTTCCGCTTCGCTGGTCATCAGCACCGGTGGTGAAGCAAGCATCGCCAGCGGCGCGATATCTTCATTCAGCGCCTGCGCCTCGGCCAGCGTGCAGGGCAAGGTGAGTTTCCAGCTATCGGACATAGCTTGCTCCGTTCACGTCGAGCACCGCGCCCGTCATCGAGGGGGGCGCGGCGAATGCGCAGAATGCGGTGACTTCGGCCACTTCCTCGGGATCGGCGACCTTGCCGAGCGGAATGTCGGCGAGCAATGCGCTGCCGTCGCGGCTGGCCAGATAGTCCTCCGCCATGCCGGTCATGGTGAAGCCCGGGCAGACGGCGAAAGCGTAGATGCCTTCGTTCGCATAACCGCGCGCGATCGTCTTCGTCATCGCGACCATGCCCGCCTTGGAGGCGGCATAATGCCAATGCGCCGGGCTGTCGCCGCGATGGGCGGCGCGGCTGGCGATATTGACGATCCGGCCACCCGTACTGCGCTCGCGGAAATGAAGGACGGCGAGACGGCAGAGTTCGGCAGACGCGGTCAGGTTGATCCGCATCGTCCGTTCCCACGCCGCGACCCATTGCTCATGGGTCGAATCGAGCGGTGCCGCTTCGAAGATGCCGGCATTGTTGACGAGGATGTCGATCCGCCCGTCCAGCCGCTCGAGCGCGTCGTGCCACAATCTGGCGGGGGTCGCCGGGTCCGAAAGATCGCCATCGGCGCTGCCGGTGCCGATCAGGCGGACGCCGTCCTGTTCCAGGCGTGTGGCTATCGCGGCACCGATCCCGCGGGTGGCGCCGGTAAGGAGGATATTGGTCATGGCGCCGCTTTAGCGGCGGACACGCGTCGAGCCTAGAGTCGATCCGGTTCGGATTGAACCGGGCCGACTCTAGAGATCCCTTTGTTTGCCGGGATTTCCGAGCCGGCAGGTGATTCCACCTGCCTCGAAATCCCTCAAGCGCTCTCCTCGTCGCTCAGCCGATCCGCGCGACATAGCTCCCGGCCGCCTGCTTCAACGTACCGATCCGTTGCGCCATGGTGCCGAAACCGGTCTCGAGCTGATCGATCTCGGTCGCGACATTCTCGGTGTCCGCGCGAATCGACGCGATCGTGCCCGACATCGAATCGGCGGCAAGCGCGGTTTCGTCGACCGCGGCGGTGATCATCGTGACGGTCTGCGCCTGCAACTCCATCGCGTCGCGGATGCGCTCGGCGGAGGATTGCACTTCGCTCACCGTCTGGCGGATCGAGACGCTGGTCTGGACGGTCGTGCGTGTCGCGGTCTGGATCGCATCGATCTTGCCCGCAATTTCGTCGGTCGCGCGCGCCGTCTGGTTGGCGAGCGACTTCACTTCCTGCGCCACCACCGCAAAGCCGCGCCCGGCATCGCCGGCACGGGCCGCCTCGATCGTGGCGTTCAACGCCAGCAAATTGGTCTGGCCGGCGATCTCGCGGATCAGGCCCAGGATCGATTCGATCGATTCGGCGTGCGACGAGAGCATTTGGGAAACACCAACCGCCTCGCCCGCCTGGCTCGACGCCCGCGTGGCGATCTCGGCGGCAACCTCGACTTCGGCGCGTGCATCCTCGATCGCACGGATCAGCCCGGCCGCAGTCTGCGCGGCTTCGCGCATCGCCAGCGCCGACTGTTCGGCGGCGGCGGCGACCTCGGATGCCTTGCTCAACATGCCGCGCGCAGAGGCGGACGCGCCATGCGCCTGGCTGCGCAGCGACTGGCCGAGCTCGGACGCGACCTCGACTTCGCTCGCGATCCGTTCGTTGAAGGTGCCCGCGCGTTCGACGCGCTCGGTGCGCGCCTGTTGCGCGTTCCGCGATCGGATGAAATCGGCCATGATCTCGGCCTCGATCACGCCGATGCGCTGGATCGCTTCGGCGCCGCGGCGATAACGGTCGGGCTCGTGGCCCACTGCCTCCCACAGGGCTTCGTTGGCCCGATTGCCGGCGTGGCACAGCGCGCCGAGCAGGCTGTAGAGCGGCACGCCCGCGGCACGGATATAGGCGGCATGGCCGATGGCGAGATCGGCCCAGGTCTGTCCGGTCGGGTCGGAGAATTTGGTGAGGATATAGTCGCGGCTGGCAGCAACGGCTTCGGCCAGCTTGGCTTCGCCATATTGGTGCCGGATCGGCGCCGTGCCTTTCGAACGCAGGAACTGTTCCCAGAAATCGCGGGCGATGGCCTCGGCCGACGGTCCGATCAGCGCATGGACATCGCGGCAGGCGGGGGCGAGCTGACCGTCCCAATCGAAATCGGCCAGTCGCTCGGCGATGGGAATCGAGATCTGCTGATCGGCCTTGCTCACTATGGCATCCCCGGAAAACTGTGCGCGGGACGGGAATAGCCTGACTTGGTTAACGAGCTGTAAGTTCGGTCGATCAGCTGTCATCGCCGTGTTGCATGAGCGAAAGGTTAGTCCTAACAGCGTCCCGGAATCCAAGGGGGATATGATGACTCGCAATCCCAAACGGCCCCTCTCGCCGCATCTGGGCATCTGGAAATGGGGACCGGCCATGACGGTCTCCATCATACACCGCGTGACGGGCAACGGCCTGGCCGTCGTCGGCGCGATCGGCCTGGTCTGGTGGCTGGCCGCCGCCGCAAGCGGACCGGAGGCCTATGAGACCTTCATGAGCTGGGCGACCTGGTGGCCGGGCTATGTCGTCGCGATCGGCCTGAGCTGGGCCTTTTTCCAGCATCTCTTTTCGGGCCTGCGCCATTTCGTACTCGATACCGGTGCCGGCTATGAGTTGCAGTCGAACAAGATGTGGTCGATCGGCGTCTTCGTCGGTGCGGTCCTCGCCACGATCGGATTGTGGATGATCATTCTCGGGAGGGGCCTCTAATGGGTAGCGGCACCGGAATCGGCCGCGTTCGCGGCCTCGGCTCGGCAAGGCACGGATCGCATCACTGGCTGATCCAGCGCATGACCGCGCTCGGCAATCTCGTCCTCGTCCTGTGGTTCATCTTCTCGCTGATCCGGCTTCCCGGCTTCGATTACGGCGCGATCGTCGCATGGCTGTCCAGCCCGCTTGCGGCGGTGCCGATGATTCTGCTGATCATCTGCGTCTTCTGGCATCTGCGCATCGGCATGCAGGTGATGATCGAGGATTATGTCCATGACGATGCGCTCAGGGTCCTGAGCATCGTTCTTCTCAACTTCTACGCGATCGGCGGCGCCGCGCTCGGCGTCTTCTCCGTTGCCCGCATCGCTTTCGGTGGAGCCCCCGCCTGATGACGCAAGCCTATAAGATCATCGACCATGTGTACGACGCCGTGGTCGTGGGCGCCGGCGGCTCCGGCCTGCGCGCCACCATGGGCATCGCCGAAAAGGGCCTGAAGACCGCCTGCATCACCAAGGTGTTCCCGACCCGGTCGCACACCGTGGCGGCACAGGGCGGCATCGCCGCCAGCCTGGGCAATATGGGTCCGGATCACTGGACCTGGCATATGTACGACACCGTCAAGGGATCCGACTGGCTCGGCGACCAGGATGCGATCGAATATATGGTGCGTGAGGCGCCGGCCGCGGTGATCGAGCTCGAACATGCCGGCGTGCCGTTCAGCCGCACCGAAGAGGGCAAGATCTATCAGCGTCCGTTCGGCGGCCACATGCAGAATATGGGCGCCGGCCCGCCGGTCCAGCGCACTTGCGCCGCGGCCGACCGGACCGGTCACGCCATGCTCCACGCGCTCTATCAGCAGAGCCTGAAGTATGACGCGGACTTCTTCATCGAATATTTCGCGCTCGACCTCATCATGGAGGGCGGCGAGTGCAAGGGCGTGATCGCGCTCTGCATGGAGGACGGATCGATCCACCGCTTCCGCAGCCACGCCGTCGTGCTGGCGACGGGCGGCTCGGGCCGCACCTATTTCTCGGCGACCTCGGCGCACACCTGCACCGGCGACGGTGGCGGCATGGTGCTGCGCGCCGGCCTGCCGCTCCAGGACATGGAATTCGTCCAGTTCCACCCGACCGGCATCTACGGCGCGGGCGTGCTGATCACCGAGGGTGCGCGCGGCGAAGGCGGCTATCTCACCAATTCCGAGGGCGAGCGCTTCATGGAGCGCTATGCCCCCTCCGCCAAGGATCTCGCCAGCCGCGACGTGGTCGCGCGCTCGATGGCGATGGAGATGCGCGAAGGCCGCGGCGTCGGCAAGAACAAGGACCATATCTTCCTGCACCTGGATCACATCGATCCCGCGGTGCTGGCGGAACGGCTGCCCGGCATCACCGAGACCGGCAAGATCTTCGCCGGCGTCGACCTGACGCGCCAGCCGCTGCCTGTGACCCCGACAGTCCACTACAATATGGGCGGCATCCCCTGTAACTATCACGGCGAGGTCGTGACGCTGAAGGACGGCAATCCCGACAGCGTCGTCCCCGGCCTGTTCGCGGTGGGCGAAGCGGCGTGCGTTTCGGTCCATGGCGCCAATCGCCTCGGTTCCAACTCGCTGATCGATCTGGTGGTGTTTGGCCGCGCGACCGGCTTCCGCATCGCGGAGCTGATCAAGCCGAACAGCTCGCACGGCAAGATCAATGCCGAGGCGGACGAGAAGGCGCTGGGCCGCCTCGATCGCTATCGCAATGCCGCGGGCGGCACGCCGACGGCGAAGATCCGCCTCGACATGCAGCACACCATGCAGCGGCATTGCGCGGTGTTCCGCGACACCGAATTGCTGCGCGAGGGCCAGGGCCTGATCGACAAGGTCTATGCCAATCTGCAGGATATCGGCGTCACCGATCGCTCGCTGATCTGGAACACCGACCTGGTCGAGACGCTGGAGCTCGACAACATGCTGCCTCAGGCCGTGGTGACGATGCATTCGGCCGCCAACCGCAAGGAAAGCCGCGGCGCGCACATGCACGAGGATCACCCCGATCGCGACGACGCCAACTGGATGAAGCACACGATCAGCTGGTTCGACAAGGGCGCCGTATCGCTCGATTATCGCCCGGTCCACGAATATACGCTGACCGACGAGGCCGAATATATCAAACCCAAGGCGCGGGTTTACTGATCGGATCGGGGCTCCTTCGGGAGCCCCTTTTCGTTGTCGCGCCGACACATCGAAGGAGAGCAGTATGACCGCAATTCAGGATATCCCGCTCAAGACCATTGCCGGCGCCGACGCGTCGCTCGCCGATTATGCGGGGCGGGTCGTGCTCGCGGTCAATGTCGCGTCCAAATGCGGGCTCACCCCGCAATATGAGGGGCTGGAGGCGCTTTACGCCAAATATCGCGACCAGGGGCTGGTCGTGACCGGCTTTCCCGCCAACGACTTCGGCGCGCAGGAGCCGGGGACCAACGACGAGATCGCCGATTTCTGCACGACCAATTTCGGCGTGGATTTCCCGATGTTCGCCAAGATGCAGGTGACTGGCGCCGACAAGCATCCGCTTTACGCAGCGCTCACCGAAGCGGCGCCGAGCGCCGCCGGCGATCCCGAGGCGTTTCGCGAGAAGCTGCGCGGATATGGCATGACGCCCAATCCCGAGCCCGAAATACTGTGGAATTTCGAGAAGTTCCTGATCGGCCGCGACGGCGAAGTCGCCGCCCGCTTCGCCCCGACGACCGCCCCCGACGATGCAGCGCTGGTCGCGGCGATTGAGGCGGAGCTGGCGAAGAGCGAGTAACGCTGGCCCAACACGCAAATGGCAAGCCAGTGTCCGGCTTGCCATTTCCTGCCACTGCACCTAATTTTGGGTAGTGGACAGCATGAACATCTCTTTGCCGGGCCCGCTCAGAGCGTTTGTCGAAGCGCAGGTCGCCGAGGGGCGGCATGGCAGTGTGAGCGAATATGTTCGCGAACTCATTCGCGAAGACGAACGGCGCAAGGCAAGCGATCGCCTTGAAACCATGCTGCTCGAGGGACTAGCCTCTCCCGAAACCGAATGGTCGCACACCGATCTGGACGATATCCGTCGTGAGGCAGCGGGCCGCATTTGACTGCGGTTTCGATTTTCGTACGCGCCGCCGCGCGACGCGATATTGCCGAACATTATCGATGGCTGCGCGATGAGGCGGGGCTGGACGTTGCCGAACGCTTCCTGACCGCCATCGATGCCGACTTTACCGGCCTGGGCGTATCGGGCGGTATCGGTACGCCGGTCGAGTCTCGCCACCCGAGATTATCGGGCCTGCGCAAATGGCGCATACGCGGATTTCAGAACATTCTGATCTTCTACCAGCCCAAGGGTGCGGGAGCGGTTTCGATCATACGTGTCCTTCATGCGGCACGTAATTGGTGGGCGCTGGTGGGTTTGACGGAATAATCTACCCGGCGTCCGAGCCGCCGCTTTCGTCCACTGCGTTGAATTCGGTGGCATGGGTCTGGTGTCCCGGATCCACCCCCGCCTTCAGCATGTCGATCGCGGCAGCCGCGACGGGCACCAGTCCGGCGCCGTCCGCAAACACCTTCGCCTTCATGCGCGGGTCCCAGAACATTCGGATATGGTCGGCCACGGCGGCCACCGCATGCTCGTGACGCATCGCGCCGAAATTCCGGGCGATCTGGTTGGCCATGTAGATCAGGCGTTCCTGACCGTTCACTCGGCGGCCTCCAGCGGGGCGATGCGGCGCGAGCGTTCGGACAGCGCCTCATAGCCCTCCTGCCAGTCGGTCGGGCCGTTGGACGGGGTCACCTGCACCGCGGTCACCTTGTACTCCGGGCAATTGGTCGCCCAGTCGGAGAAGTCGGTCGTGACCACATTCGCCTGCGTCGCGGGGTGGTGGAAAGTGGTGTAGACCACGCCCGGCGCGACGCGGTCGGTCACCTGCGTGCGCAGGGTGGTTTCGCCCGAACGGCTGGCGAGCCGCACCCAGGCGCCGTCGGTGAGCCCACGATCCTCGGCATCGACCGGATGGATCTCCAGCCGGTCCTCGGGGTGCCAGGCGGTGTTCGCGGTCCGCCGCGTCTGTGCGCCGACATTGTAATGGCTGAGGATGCGGCCGGTGGTGAGCAGCAGGGGGAAACGCGGGCCGGTCTTCTCGTCGGTCGGCACATAGTCGGTGACGACGAACTTGCCCTTGCCGCGCACGAAACCGTCGATGTGCATCGTCGGCGTGCCCTCGGGCGCCGCTTCGTTGACCGGCCATTGCAGCGATCCGGCTTCGTCGAGCCGTTTGAAGCTGACCCCCGCGAAGCTCGGCGTCAGCCGCGCGACCTCGTCCATGATCTCGCTGGGATGGGTGTAGTTCCAGTCGAGCCCCATGGCCCGCGCCAGTTCCTGGGTCACTTCCCAGTCGGCATAGCCGTTCAATGGCGACATCACCTTGCGGACCGGCTGGATGCGGCGCTCGGCATTGGTGAAGGTGCCGTCCTTTTCGAGGAAGGTGGAGCCCGGCAGGAAGATATGCGCGTAATTGGCGGTCTCGTTGAGGAACAGGTCCTGGACGATGACGCATTCCATCGCGGCGAGGCCGGCGGAGACGTGGCGCGTATCGGGGTCGGACTGGAGGATGTCTTCGCCCTGGATATAGATCGCCTTGAAACTGCCATCGACGGCGGCATCGAGCATGTTGGGGATGCGCAGGCCAGGCTCCGCATCGAGGCTGACGCCCCAGTCGTCTTCGAACAGTGCCCGCGTCGCGCCGTCGGAGATGTGGCGATAGCCCGACAATTCGTGCGGGAAGCTGCCCATGTCGCATGCGCCCTGGACGTTGTTCTGTCCGCGCAGGGGATTCACGCCCACGCCGGGCCGGCCGATATTGCCCGTCGCCATGGCGAGATTGGCGATCGCCATCACGGTGGAAGAACCCTGGCTGTGCTCGGTGACGCCCAGTCCGTAATAGATCGCGCCGTTGCCGCCCGTGGCGTAGAGCCGGGCCGCTGCGCGCAGCTCTGCGGGGTCGACCAGCGTGACCGGCGCCAGCGTTTCGGGGCTGTTCTTCTCGTTCGAGACGAAATCGGCCCAGTCCCGATATTCGTCCCAGTCGCAGCGCTCGCGGATAAAGGCTTCGTCGGCCAGCCCCTCGGTGACGATGACGTGCGCCAGCGCGGTCAGCACCGCGACATTGGTGCCGGGCCGCAGCGGCAGATGATGCGCGGCCTCGACATGCGGCGAGCGGACAAGGTCGATCCGGCGCGGATCGATGACGATCAGCTTCGCGCCTTCGCGCAGCCTTTTCTTCATCCGGCTGCCGAATACGGGATGCGCGTCGGTCGGGTTCGCGCCGATCACCAGCATCACATCGGTATGTTCGACGCTGTCGAAATCCTGCGTGCCGGCGGAGGTGCCGAACGTGGTCTTGAGACCATAGCCGGTCGGCGAGTGGCAGACGCGGGCGCAGGTATCGACATTGTTGTTGCCGAATCCGGCGCGGATCAGCTTCTGGACGAGGAAGGTCTCCTCATTGGTGCAGCGGCTGGAGGTGATGCCGCCGATCGAACGCTGGCCATATTTGGCCTGGATTCGCTTCAGTTCGGATGCGGCATGGGCAAAGGCCTGTTCCCAGCTCACTTCCTGCCAGGGCTGGTCGATGCTGGCGCGGATCATGGGCTTGGTGATGCGCTCCTCATGCTGGGCATAGCCCCAGGCGAAGCGCCCCTTGACGCAGCTATGGCCGCGATTGGCCTTGCCGTCCTTCCACGGCACCATGCGGACGAGCTGCTCGCCGCGCATCTCGGCGCGGAAGGTGCAGCCGACGCCGCAATAGGCGCAGGTGGTGACGACCGAGCGTTCGGGCGTGCCGATCTCGACCAGCATCTTCTCGCTCAGCGTCGCGGTCGGGCAGGCCTGGACGCAGGCGCCGCAGGAAACGCATTCGGAGGAGAGGAAATCGTCGGCCGCGGTTCCCGCCGAAACCTGCGATCCGAAGCCGCGGCCCTGGATGGTCAGCGCGAAGGTGCCCTGCACCTCTTCGCAGGCGCGCACGCAGCGCGAACAGACGATGCATTTCGAGGAATCGAAGTCGAAATAAGGATTTGAATGATCCTTGGTCTGGCCAAGGTGATTCTCGCCCTGATAGCCGTAGCGCACGTCGCGCAAGCCCACCGCGCCCGCCTGATCCTGAAGCTCGCAATCGCCATTGGCCGCGCAGGTCAGGCAATCGAGCGGGTGATCGGAGATATAGAGCTCCATCACGCCCTTGCGCAGCTTCTGCAGCCTGGGCGTCTGGGTATGGACGGTCATGCCCTCCGCCGCCGGCGTGGTGCACGATGCCGGGGTGCCGCGCGCGCCGTCGATCTCGACCAGGCAGAGCCGGCAGGATCCGAACTGCTTGAGCGAATCGGTCGCGCACAGCTTGGGGATCGCGGTGCCGATCTCGGCGGCGGCGCGCATCACCGTGGTGCCCGCGGGCACGGTGACGGCGCGGCCGTCGATGGTGAGCGTCACCGTCCGGTCTGAGTGGGATTCGGGCGTGCCGAAATCGGTCTGGCGAGAATAGGTCATGCTGCCCGATCCTGACGGTAGGAGGCGAGATCCTCGGGTGTATTGAAATTGTGGAAGGCGGTATCGAGCGCGACGGTTCGCGCACCCGATATCGCGATCCAGCCACGCATCGTGCGGTCGTCCTGCGTGGCGAGATACTGGTGGAGCGCGTCGGCAAGGCTCGCCTGCCACAGCCCGATCAGCGGCTGGCCTTTCGCCACGGCATTGGCCGCGCCAAGCAGCGCCGGCAGGTTCGTCGGCAGCGGCAATATGTCGCATCCCGCGGTCAGCACGGTTTCGAAGCCATGGTCGCGCGCATGGTGGAGCGCGGCGCACAGCCCGCCCAGCGGGCCCTGATCGGGTTCGGGCCGGTCGGGTATCGCGCACAGCCCCGGCCAGTCGCGCCCGACCACGACCAGCGCGTCGGTCTGCGCACCCAGTGCGCCGGCGACATGATCGAGCAGGGGCGTGCCGTCGAGCGCGGCGAGCGCCTTGTCGCTGCCGAACCGGCGCGATTGGCCGCCGGCGATGATTGCGCCCAGGGTCCGGCCACGCGTCATTCGGCCGCTTCCTTCAATCCGAAATCCTCGGGGAAATGATGGAGTGCGCTGAGCACGGGATAGGGCGTGAAACCGCCGAGCGCGCAGAGCGAACCGAACTTCATCGTCTCGCACAATTCCTCGACCAGCGCGATATTGGCCAGCCTGTTCTCGTTCGCGACGATCCGGTCGATCGTCTCGACTCCGCGCGTCGAGCCCAGGCGACAGGGCGTGCATTTGCCGCAGCTTTCGACCGCGCAGAACGCCATTGCAAAGCGCGCCTGCGCCGCCATGTCGACACTGTCGTCGAACACGGTCACTCCGCCATGGCCGATCAGCCCGTCGCGTGCCGCAAAGGCCTCATAGTCGAATGGGGTATCGAACAAGGCCGGCGGGAAATAGGCGCCGAGCGGACCGCCGACTTGTACCGCGCGTACCGGCCGGCCGCTTGCGGTGCCGCCGCCGATCGTATCGACCAATTCGCCGAGCGTGATGCCGAATGCGGTCTCGAACAGGCCGCCATGGCGGATATTGCCGGCAAGCTGGATCGGCATGGTCCCGCGCGAGCGCCCCATGCCGTAATCGGCATAGGCCTGCGGCCCTTCGGCAAGCACGAAAGGCACGGCGGCAAGCGTCAGGACGTTGTTGATGACGGTCGGGCGCCCGAACAGCCCTTCATGCGCCGGCAGCGGCGGCTTGGCGCGGACCTCGCCGCGCTTGCCTTCCAGCGAATTGAGCAAGGATGTTTCCTCGCCGCAGACATAGGCGCCCGCGCCGACGCGGACTTCGATCGTAAACGGCGCGACGATCGACCGGCTGCGCGCCACGGCCGCCTCGAGCTTGGCGATGGCATGCGGATATTCGGAACGGAGATAGACGAAGCCGGTGTCCGCGCCGGTCGCAAGCCCGGCGATCGCCATGCCCTCGATCAGCACATAGGGATCGCCCTCGATCAGCATGCGATCGGCAAAGGTGCCGCTATCGCCTTCATCGGCATTGCAGACGATATATTTCCGGTCACCCGGCGCATCGAGCACCGTCTTCCATTTGATCCCCGCGGGGAAACCCGCGCCGCCGCGCCCGCGCAGCCCCGATGCCGTGACGGTCTCGACGATCTCGCCCGGCGTCATCGCCTGTGCGGCGCGCAGCCCGGCCCATCCGCCCGTCGCTTCATAATCGTCGAGCGAAAGCGGCCGTGTCCTGCCCGCGCGCGCGAAGGTCAGCCGGGTCTGGCCGGCGATGAAGGGATGCGCCGCGACGTCGCCGATCCGGATCGTGTCGGCGCCGCCATCCAGGATCGCCTGGACATCGGCCGGTGCGACGGGGCCGTAGCCGGTCCGCACCCCGTCGATCTCGATCTCGACCAGCGGTTCGAGCCAATGCATGCCCCAGCTCGAGACCCGGACGATCTCGGCATCGGGGGCGGCGCGCGAAAAGGCGGTGGCGACGCGATCGGCGCCACAGGCGATCGCAAGCGCGTCGTCGGAGATCAGGATCCGCATCACAATGCCTCGATCAGCGCGCCGAGCGATGCCTGGTCGAGCCGGGCATGGACATCGCCGTCCAGCATCGCATTGGGGCCGACGCTGCACAGACCCAGGCAATAGACGGGCTCGATCGCGATGCGATCGCCCGCCATGGTTTCGGCCCAGCTGGCGAGCGGTTCGGATCCGCGCGCCTGGCAGGCCTCGGCGCGGCATAATTTGAGCACGGGGCGCGGCTCGGGACGGGTGCGGAAATCATGATAGAAGCTGACCACACCATGCACTTCGGCTCGGGTCAGGTTCATTTCATGCGCGACCGTGCGGATCGCGGTTTCGTCGATCCAGCCATGATCGGCCTGGATGGCATGCAGGATCGGCAGCAGCGCGCCTTCGCGATGCGCGTGGCGGCGCACGATCGTTCTGACATCCTCTGGCGTGGCTGCGTTGCTTGGCAGTTTCATGGCTCAAGCGGTCACGCATATCGCGGCAAAGGTCAAATCGAGAGCTGCTATCCTTGATAGATCATGTCTATCAAACCGTGCGCAACGGCGTCAGCAACTCGATCGATTCCGCGACGGCCAGCGCGGCTCTCGCCAGCGGCGAAAGCGGCTCGCGGTCGAGCACGATCAGGCCGATGCTGTTGGGGGGTGCCGGATCGACGATCTCTATCACGCGGAGCTCGGGATCGCCCGCGACGAATTCGGCATGGCTGTCGGTGACGATGCTCGACAATCCGCCGTGCGCGACCATCGACAGCAGCGCGACATAGGAATCGGCGGTCGCGATCGGCGCGATGCCAAGGCCGAGCCGGGCGAGATGCGCGTCGAGGATGCGGCGATTCTGCATGCCCTGATGAAGCAGGCAGAGCGGCGCCGCCGCGACTTCGCGCCACGTTACCGCCTGTTTGGCGCCGAGCGGCGAATCGGTGCGTGTCGCGAACATGTAGCGCTCCGAATAGAGCGGCACCGCGCGCACCTGGGTCGGCGGCTCGTCGTGGAGATAGGTGAGCCCCGCTTCCAGCTCATAGTCGAGCAGGGCGCGCTCGATTTCTCGCGAGGTGAGCGATCGGATCGTCACCTGCAGCCGGGGATGCTGGGCGTGGAGCGCACGCATCAGATGGCCGATGCACGGCATCGCTGCCGGGATCGATCCGATCCGGAGCTCGCCGCGTAACGGCCCGGCCGGCGCGTCGATCGCGCGGCGCAGTCCTTCATGATCGGCGAGCAGCTGACGCGCAAAGGGCAGGATCGCATGCCCCTCCGGCGTCAGGTCGATAAAGCGCCGGTCGCGCACCACCAGCCGCTTGCCGAGCATTTCCTCCAGCGAAGCAATGCCGGCCGAGAGTGTCGGCTGGGTGACATGACAGCTTTCCGCCGCCCGCGCGAAATGCTTCTCGCGGGCAAGCGCGACGAAATAGTCGAGGAAGCGAAGCTGCATGACCGGGGACTAGACCAACGCCCACCCCATGTCATTCCCGCGAACGCAGACCATATATTTCGTCATTCCGGCGAAAGCCGGAATCTCACTTCTTCTTTTGCCGCGGTGATCGGAAAAACGAGATTCCGGCTTTCGCCGGAATGACGCGGTGTGGGTTGAAGCTATCCCGCGAACAGCCGCTCCGCATGCCAGCGGATATGATCGTCCATGAAGGTCGAGATGAAATAATAGCTGTGGTCGTAACCCGGCTGCATGCGCAGCGTCAGCGGGATTCCCGCCTTTTCGCACGCGGCCTGCAGCAGTTCGGGCTTCAGCTGCTCGACGAGGAAAGTGTCGGCGGCACCCTGATCGACGAGGATCTCGGATATGCGCGCGCCATCCGCGATCAGCGCGGTCGCATCATAGGCGCGCCAGCTTGTGCGGTCGTCGCCCAGATAACCGCCCAGCGCCTTGTGCCCCCAGGGACAGTCTAGCGGCGCGCTGATCGGCGCGAAGGCGGAGACGCTGCGATAGCGATCGGGATGCTTGAGCGCGATGGTCAGCGCGCCATGCCCGCCCATCGAATGGCCGGTGATCGCCTGACGCGCCATATCGGCGGGGAAATTCGCCGCGATGATCGCGGGAAGCTCCTCGGTGACATAGGAATACATGCGGTAATTGGTCCGCCACGGCTCGGCGGTGGCGTCGACGTAGAAGCCGGCGCCCTTGCCGAAATCATAGCCTTCGTCGTCGGGCACGTCGTCGCCGCGCGGCGAGGTGTCCGGACAGACGATGATGACGCCGAGCTCCGCCGCCGCCCGGCGATACTCGCCCTTCTCCATGACATTGGCATGGGTGCAGGTGAGTCCCGAGAGATACCAGAGCACCGGCAGCTTCGCGCCCGGTGCCTCGGCCTGGGGCGGCAGGAACACCGCAAAGGTCATGCGCGTGCCGGTTTCGGCGGACGCATGGGCGTAGACGCCCTGCGTGCCGCCGAAGCAGGTGTTGGTCGAAACGGTTTCGAGCGTCATCGATCGGCCGGGATCAGGCGGCCGGGCGGTGCAGGGCGCACAGCTTGTTGCCGTCGGGGTCGCGCAGATAGGCAAGATAGAGCTTGCCGAAGCCACCCTCGCGGAAACCCGGCGGATCCTCGCAGGCGGTGCCGCCATTGGCGACGCCCGCCGCATGCCATGCATCTGCCTGTTCGGGGGACGACGCGGCAAAGCCGATCGTGCCGCCATTGGCGTGGCAGGCCGAATCGCCGTCGATCGGCGTGGTGACCATGAACACGCCGCCATTGTTCATATAGACCAGCCGGCCATGGTCATCGATCCGGGCCGGCTTGGCACCGAGCGCACCCAGAGTGGCATCGTAGAATGTCTTGGATTTTTCGACGTCGTTCGCGCCGAGCATCACATGTGAGAACATGGCAGACTCTCCCTTTTGGTCTTCAGTTCAGAACACGACGACCGAGCGGATGCTCTCGCCGGCATGCATCAGGTCGAAGCCCTTGTTGATCTCTTCGAGCGTCAGCACATGGGTGATCATCGGATCGATCTCGATCTTGCCGTTCATATACCAGTCGACGATCTTTGGCACGTCGGTCCGGCCCTTGGCGCCGCCGAACGCGGTGCCCTTCCAGACGCGGCCGGTGACCAGCTGGAACGGCCGTGTGCTGACTTCCTTGCCGGCTTCGGCCACGCCGATGATGATGCTTTCGCCCCAGCCGCGATGGCAGCATTCCAGCGCGGTGCGCATCACTTCGGTGTTGCCTGTCGCGTCGAAGCTGTAATCGGCGCCGCCATCGGTCAGCTGGAGCACTTCGGCGATCACTTCGTCACGGCTCTTGCCCTTGCCGTTGATGAAATGGGTCATGCCGAACCTGCGGCCCCATTCCTCGCGATCGGGATTGATATCGACGCCGACGATCACGTCCGCACCCACCATCTTGGCGCCCTGGATCACGTTGAGGCCGATGCCGCCCAGGCCGAAGACCACCACCTTCTCGCCCACCTGCACCTTGGCGGTGTTCACGACCGCGCCGACACCGGTGGTGACGCCGCAACCGACATAGCAGCTCGTCTTGAACGGTGCGTCCTGGCGGATCTTCGCGACCGCGATCTCGGGCAGCACGGTGAAGTTGGAGAAGGTCGAGCAGCCCATATAATGGAAGATCGGCTGGCCCTTGTAGCTGAAGCGCGTCGTGCCGTCGGGCATCAGGCCCTTGCCCTGGGTCGCGCGGATCGCGGTGCAGAGATTGGTCTTGCCGCTGAGGCACGATTTACACTGACGGCATTCGGGCGTGTAGAGCGGGATGACGTGATCGCCGGGGACGACCGAGGTCACGCCGGCGCCGACCTCGCGGACGATGCCCGCGCCTTCATGGCCGAGGATCGAAGGGAAGATGCCCTCGCTGTCGAAGCCGTCGAGCGTATAGGCGTCGGTATGGCAGATGCCCGTCGCCATGATCTCGACCAGCACTTCGCCGGCCCTGGGGCCTTCCAGGTCGACTTCGACGATCTCCAGCGGCTTCTTGGCTTCGAATGCGACGGCGGCGCGAGTCTTCATGGGCTTCCTCCCCGGGGAACAAGATTGTGGACGGGCGTCTAAAGATGCCTATCAGAAGCGACAAGTATCATCGACAGCGTCTATCTTTGATAGATCGTCCGGACGCAGCCCGACTTGGATGGATCAGGCCAGCGAAGCGGCCCGTGCCGCGGCTGCGGTGATCGCCGCCGTATCGGGCGCGCCCTTGCCGACCATCCAGCTGCCGCCGACGCACAGCACTTGCGGGATCGCCAGCCAGTCGGGCGCGGTTTCCGCGGTGATTCCGCCGGTCGGGCAGAAACGGCAATCGGCGAACACCGGGGTCAGGCTCTTGAGCGCCGGTGTGTCGCCCGCCGCCATGGCGGGGAAGAATTTGAAATGGGTGAGGCCGAGGTCGAGGCCGCGCATGATGTCGCCGGCATTGGCGGTGCCGGGCAGGAAGGGGATGCCGCTTTCGACTGCGGCCTTGCCCAGCGACTCGGTGAGGCCGGGCGAGACGATGAATTCGGCGCCCGCATCGATGCTTGCGCGCAGCGTCTGTGGGTTGAGCACGGTGCCCGCGCCGACGATCGCCCCCTCGACCCGCTTCATCTCGCGGATCGCGTCGAGCGCGGCGTCGGTGCGCAGCGTGACTTCCAGCACCCTGAGGCCCCCGGCGACCAGCGCCTCGGCGATCGGGCGGGCATGGGCGGCATCCTCGATCACCAGCACGGGGATGACGGGCGCGGTGCGCATGATGGTTTCGATGGGTTTCATCTCTTGATCCCTATTCTGATGTCATTCCCGCGAACGCGGGAATCCAGGAGAGGTTGAAGACCTGCACGAGCGACTCTGGATTCCCGCTTACGCGGGAATGACACGGAGGGCCGGGTGCACAGGACTCACAATCCCGCGAATGTCAGCATCGCCGATGCGCCGCATTCGGCTTCGTCGGCGCCCCGGCGCATCAGCGCGAAGAGCTCGCGGCCCGTGCCCATCGCCGGCGGCGGCGGGTCGGCCGGCACGCGCGACGCCCATTCCGCCTCGCTTACCAGCGCGGTCAGCTCTCCGCGCGTGGCGCAGACGCGGACGATATCGCCGTCGCGCAACCGCGCGAGCGGACCGTCGTTGAGCGCTTCGGGACTGACATGGATCGCCGCGGGCACCTTGCCCGATGCGCCAGACATCCGCCCGTCGGTGACCAGCGCCACGCGAAACCCCTTGTCCTGGAGCACGCCGAGCGACGGGGTCAGCTTGTGGAGTTCGGGCATGCCGTTGGCGTGCGGGCCCTGGAAACGGACGACGACGACCACGTCGCGTTCCAGCTCGCCGGCCTTGAATGCGGTGATCACCTGATCCTGGTCGGAGAAGATCCGCGCCGGCGCCTCGATCGTCCAGCGATCGGGCGCGACCGCGCTGGTCTTGATCATCGCGCGGCCGAGATTGCCGGTCAGCAGCCGCATGCCGCCATCGGGCATGAAGGGGGCCGCGACCGGGCGCAGCATGGTGTCGTCGCGTGTCCCGGCGACGTCGGTCCATGCGAGCGCTTCGCCGTCGAGCACAGGCTCGCGTCCATAATCGGCAAGGTCGGCGGTCCAGACCGTCATGATGTCGCGGTGGAGCAGCCCCGCTTCGATCAACTCGCGGATGACGAAGGCCATGCCGCCCGCCGCCTGGAAATGATTCACGTCGCCGGCGCCATTGGGATAGACGCGCGCAATCAGCGGCACCGCGGCGGACAGCCGGTCCATATCCTCCCAGTCGATCAGGATCCCGGCGGCGCGGGCGATCGCGGGCAAGTGGATGGCGTGGTTGGTCGATCCGCCCGTCGCGAGCAGGCCGACCGCCGCGTTGACGATCGCGCGCTCGTCGACGCAGAGCCCCAGCGGCCGGTAATCCTCGCCGTCCCAGCCGATCCGGGTCAGGCGATGCACCGCCGCGCGCGTCAGTTCCTGGCGCAGCTTGGTGCCCGGATTGACGAAGGCCGCGCCGGGCACATGCAGGCCCATCACTTCCATCATCATCTGGTTGGAATTGGCGGTGCCGTAGAATGTGCAGGTGCCGGCGCCGTGATAGCTGGCGGCTTCGGCCTCGAGCAGTTCGTCGCGCGTCGCCTTGCCCTCGGCATAAAGCTGGCGGACGCGCTGCTTTTCCTTGTTGGCAAGGCCGGTGGGCATCGGTCCCGCGGGAATCAGGATGGTCGGCAAATGGCCGAAGCGCAACGCGCCGATCAGCAGGCCGGGCACGATCTTGTCGCAGATGCCGAGCAAGGCCGCGCTTTCGAACATGCCATGGCTCAGCGCGATGGCGGTGCCCATGGCGATGGTGTCGCGGCTGAACAGCGACAGCTCCATGCCGACCTGCCCCTGGGTGACGCCGTCGCACATCGCCGGCACGCCGCCCGCCACCTGCGCGGTCGCACCGGCTTCGCGCGCGAACACCTTCATCTGCTCAGGGTATCGCCCATAGGGCTGATGGGCGGACAGCATGTCGTTATAGGCGGTGACGATGCCGATATTCATCGCCTTGCCGGCACGGATCGCGGCCTTGTCGTCGCCCGATGCGGCAAAGCCATGCGCCAGATTGCCGCAGGACAGCCGGGGCCGGTCGATGCCCGTTTCCCGCTCGCGCGCGATCAGGTCGAGATAGGCGCCGCGCCCCGGTCTCGACCGTTCGATCACCCGATCGGTGACGGCGGCGATTTCGGGGTGCAGGGTCATGCGCGGTCCCTTTTCAATCGGTCAGCCAGTGGATGTCGATCGGCTGCTCGTAATCGGCGAGCACGCGGCCGATCGGGACGTTCGAGCTCGGCCCGTCGGCGATCGCACGCTCCAGCACCTTCTGCTTTTCCTGGCCCTTGATCGCGATGGTCAGCGTGCGTGCGGACAGGATCGCGGCGCGGGTCAGCGTCACGCGCGGCACCGGCGCCTCGGCGGGCAGGGGATCGGGCAGCACGCCGATTGCACGGCGCGCCTTGGGACCGTTCAGCGCCTCGTCGAGATCGGCGCCGGGAAAGATCGAGGCGGTATGCCCATCGGTCCCGATGCCGAGCCAGACCAGATCGGGCGGCCAGTGCAGGTCCTGCAGCCGCGCGTCGGCGGCGTTGCCGGCCAGCTTGTGATCCTTGTTCTCGGTGGCGATAGGCAGCACGCGCGCGCCCAGCGGAATGAAGACCTTGGCGATCCCCGCGACATTGCTCAGCGGATCGCTGACCGCGACCAGCCGGTCGTCGGTCGGAATGATCGTGACGTTCTTCCATTTGAGCTTGGCCTTGGCCAGCTTGGCGAAGATCGGGCCGGGCGTGCTGCCGCCGGGGAAAGCGACCAGCGCCTGGCCGCGCGCGTCCAGCGCCTGTTCGATGATGAAACCGATATCGCCGGCGACGGCTTCGGCCCATTCATCCTCGTCTTCATAGTCCCAGAATTCGGCTTCGATCATGCCCGTGTCCTAATCATGCTCAAATCAATCATGCCCAAACTCAATCATGCCCAGCTCAATCGTGCCACGTCACGCCATCGCGCTCGGTCAGCGCGATCGCGAGCGACGGGCCCCAGCTTCCGGCGCCATAGGGTTTGGGTTTCATCCCGTTCTTGGTCCAGCCGGCGCGGATCGCGTCGATCCAGTCCCACTGCGCCTCCACTTCGTCGCGGCGGACGAATAGGGTCGGATCGCCCTCGATCAGGTCGAGCAGCAGCCGTTCATAGGCGATGCGCCGGCGCGTACCGGCAAAGGCATGGGTCAGCGACAGGTCGAGCGGCACCTCGCGCAGGCGGATGCCGTCGCGGTCGAGTCCGGGTTCCTTCGCCATCACCAGCAAACGGATATATTCCTCGGGTTGCAGGCGGATGACGAGCTTGTTCGCCTTCAGCTTGCCGCCGCGCTTGGCGAAGATCGAATGCGGCACGCATTTGAACTGGATGAAGATCTCGGACTGACGGGTGGGCAGCCTTTTGCCGGTGCGCAGATAGAAGGGCACACCCTGCCAGCGCCAATTGTCGACATGCGCCTTGATCGCGACGAAGGTCTCGGTGTCGGAAGGTTTGCCGAGTTCGTCGGCATAGCCCGGCACGGCTTCGCCCTTGCTCGCGCCTTCGCCGTACTGGCCGGTCACGGTGTGGCTCGGCGCGGTCTCGGCATCGATGCGGCGCAGCGAGCGCAGCACTTTCACTTTCTCGTCGCGGATCGCGGTCGCGTCGAAACTCGCCGGCGGCTCCATCGCGACCAGCGCGAGCAGCTGGAGCATATGGTTCTGCACCATGTCCCTCAGCGCCCCGGTATCGTCGTAAAAGCCGACCCGCCCTTCCAGCCCGACGGTCTCGGATACGGTGATCTGGACGTGATCGATGCCGTTGGCGTTCCACAGCGGCTCGAACAGCGAGTTGGCGAAGCGCAGCGCCAGCAGGTTCTGGACGGTTTCCTTGCCCAGATAATGGTCGATGCGGAAGGTCCGCTCCTCGGGAAAGGCCGCGGCGACCGCGTCGTTGATCTCGCGCGAACTGGCCAGATCGGTGCCCAGCGGCTTTTCGAGCCCGATGCGGACCTTCTCGCCCGCAAGTCCCGCCAGCTTGAGCCCGGCGATGGTGGGTTCGAACAGGAATGGCGCGGTCGACAGGAAGATGGCGAGGCCCTTGGAAACATCGCCGACCTTTTCGGCGAGCGCCGGAAAACCGTCCGAGTTCGAGGCGTCGAGCGGCTGGTAGAACAGTCGATCGAGGAAGCTGGCGATCGTCGCGTCGTCCTTGCGCTCGGCGGGCAGGAATTCCTCGAGCGCTTTGCGCGCGAAGTCGCGATAGCCGGCATCGTCCAGCGTGCTGCGCGCGGTGCCGACGATGCGCAGATGATCCGCCACCAGTCCGTCGGCGTGGAGCGCATAAAGCGAAGGCAGCAACATGCGCCGCGCTAGATCGCCGGTCGCGCCGAACAGCAGGAGCGTTTCGAAAGGCATGGATGGGCTCATGCCCCCGGTTTCCACCGGGGGTCAACCATGGTTGCACATGCGCGACGATTTTAGTGGCGGTGTTCCCGGCGGAGGCGATACCGCCCATCGGCATAACCGTCGAAAATGCCCGCGATCGCTGGGTGATCCACCGGCTCCTCGCTTTCGTCGGTCACCAGATTCTGCTGGCTGACATAGGCGATATAGCTGCTCTCCGCATTCTCGGCGAGCAGGTGGTAGAAGGGCTGGTCCTTGCGCGGGCGGACGTCCTCGGGAATCGCCTCATACCATTCGTCGGTATTGGCGAAGACCGGATCGATATCGAAGATCACCCCGCGGAAATCGAACAGCCGGTGCTTGACCACATCGCCGATCGAAAAACGCGCATGGCTGACGGGCGGCATCACTGCGGGCGGCCTGGCCGCGGCCGGGGTGGAACTGGGTACTGTCATGATTCCAATCTAGGGTGGTTTTCGGCGGGCGCAACCCGGCGCTTGTCAGATCCGAATGCCTGCGCTAAGGCCCGCCCCTCGTTCGACCGGCCGCACCTGTCCGGGTGCCCCGTTCCTCTGCGGAGAGGTGGCTGAGAGGTCGAAAGCACCGCACTCGAAATGCGGCGTGCCGGTAACGGTACCGTGGGTTCGAATCCCACCCTCTCCGCCACATAATCACTTGAGGGCAAAGGGATTATTTCCCTTTCGCTCGCGCAAGAACAGCCCGTTTCGGCTTTCTCCGTTGGTGCGGCGAGCGTTCACCGCGGTTCGCGCCAGTTGACAACAGCCCGATATCGACAGCGAAGCGTTGACGGTGACTTGTCAGGCCCTTGCGGCATCGACGATCGGCGTTTCCATGGTTCCGAGCCCGGTGATCGACATCCGAACCGTATCGCCGTGGCGCAGGAATTCCGGCGGCTTCCGGAATGCGCCGCATCCCGTGGTCGTGCCGGTGAAGATCGCGTCACCCGGGCTCAGGTCGAGCAGCTTGCTGAAATTCTCGATGAGCCCCGGGATGTCGATGATCATCTCGGAACTCATCCCGTCCTGCCGCAACTCGCCATTGACCCAGCATTGCAGCCGCAGTGCGTGCGGGTCGGGTATCTCGTCCCTGGTGACGAGCCACGGCCCGAGGGGCGAACTGGTGCGAATGCCCTTGGCGCGTGACCTGCGAGAAGAGCGGACTCAGCGCGACATCCTTGAGCGCCATGTCGCGCGCGGTGACGTCGTTTCCGATCATATAGCCGGCGACATGTTCCATCGCCTTTTCGCGCGGAATGTTTCGGCCGCCGCGGCCGATGACCACGACGATCTCGGTTTCATAGTCGAGCTGTTCGCTGTCGGCCGGGCATATCACCGCGTCGCGCGGTCCGATGACGCTATTGGAAGGCTTGAAGATCAGCAGCGGCTCGGATGGCGACGGGGTATTTTTGTGCCCCGTGGCCTCGTCGAGATGCGACTGATAATTCCCGCCGACCACGATGATCTTTTCAGGGCGCGGAACGGGCGCGCCGAGCCGTACGCCGTTCGCCGGAAAGCGTTCGGCGCCCGCGGCAATGGCGCCTTCGACCAGCGGCTGGAGATAATCGAGCAGGCTCAGAAAGCTGTTTGTATCGAGAACCGGAAACCCAAGACCGGTGAGAATGGACGCCAGCGGCGCGATAGTCTCATCCTCGAGGTAGATGCCGGGCTGTTCCGCATGCTTGGGACCATAGGAAATGATTTTCATGGAAAGGCTCTCCGTCTGGACCTGCCATCGGGCGACCAACCTGCCGGTCTCACATCTAGCGCCCTTCAAATCGGGGTGATCTTTTCTCCTCAAAGGCTTTGAGGCCTTCCGCGAAATCCCGCGTCGTGAAGATCCGCTGCGCGCTCTCGAATGCGTGAGACAGCAACAGGCCATTGTCGATCGACCCTGCCCGGCGCATCAGCGATTTGGCGGCGGCGAGCGCGATCGGTTGTTTGGAAGCGATCTTTTCGGCCATTTTACGAACGGTCCCGGCGAGCTGTTCGGCCGGCACGACATGGTTCACAAAACCCGCATCGGCCAATTCCCTCGCCGTCCACACGTCACCGGTGAACAAGAGTTCCGCCGCTTTTTTCCGCGACATCAGATAGGGGGCCAGCACGGCGGAGACGGGACCGAAGCCGACGAAATTGGCGTGACCGTCGCCCATTTTCACGCCCTCGGCGGCAATCACGATATCGGCATAGCAGCAAAGCTCGAACCCGCCCGCGACCGCGACCCCATTGACCGCGGCGATCACGGGGCTGGGGAATTCTTCCAGTTTCCGGAACATGGCCGGCGCCAGGGCGTAAAAGCGTTCGCGCAGCGATGGATCGACTTCCCAGCATTTCAGCTGCTTGATGTCCGCGCCGACACAGAATGCGTTGCCGACACCCGTCAGGATCAGCACGCGCACGTCATGGTCGGCCGCGGCCTCGGTCAGCACCGCATCGAACCGCTCGATCATGTCGAGATTGATCGCGTTCATCGCCTCCGGGCGATTCATCCGGATGGTCGCGACATGACCTTCCTTCACATAATCTATGGGGCCGCCCATCGCGCATTCTCCGACAATATGAGATCAGACGTTCGACAGCGCGTCCGCAACGGCCGCCGGCGCGTCGAGCATCAGCTCGTGGCCAAAAGGCAGGTCGATCCTGGTCCAGCGATCGTCATGCTCGATCCGTGCATAGGCATCGAAGCCGAGCTGATCATAACCGTCCCATCCCGTCGCCCGGACATAGACCCGGTGCGCGACCTGCTCATGAGCGCCCGTCAGACGAACGGCTTCGCAAAATGTCGCGAATGGCTGCGGCGTCGCGAGCCGATCGACGAGCGGGATATCGGCAGCGTTCGTGTTGAGCATCGAAGAGGGTAGCGGCGGCACCAGGCACCCGCCGGCATCGGCGGTGCCGCGCAGCAGCGCGGCGACGATCTGCGCGTTGCCGTTGAGGTCGAGCACCGACTTGCCGGACTCGGGGATGATGGCATCGAGATAGACCAGCGCGCTTATGCGGTCGGGGATCGCGTCGGCGACGGCGGTGATCAGCATGCCGGCATAGGAATGGCCGACCAGGACGACATCGCGAAGCTCTTCCCAGCGAATGAGATTGACGAGATCGTCGACATGCGTCTGGACGGTGACGGTCATCGCGCCGGCCAGATGCGATCGTTCGCCGAGCCCCGTCAGCGTCGGCGTGAAGACCCGATGCCCCTGGGCGCGCAACAGCCCGGCCACACGGGCATAGCACCAGCCGCCGCGCCACGCGCCATGGACGAGAAGGAAGGTTCGCGCCGCCGTAGCGGAATTGCCCATGGTCATTTCTCCTTTCCTTTGCCGCCCGCCATTTCGCGTGCCGACCAGGCGGTCAGACGAAATTGTCCCGCCACGATTTGCGCGATCGCGACGTCGTCGATCGAAAGCCCCGAATGATCGGCCTCGGTGAAGCGATATCGCCCCTGTGGCGTCTCGACCGAAATCGCTTCCAACGCGTCCCTGATGGCGCGCGGATCGCTGCTTCCGGCCTTGTCGATGGCGACCGCGATCAGCCTCACCGCGACATAACCGTCGAGCGCGAATTGCGAGGGTGCATGTCCGTAGGCCCGCGTGAACGAAGCGACCATGTCGGCGGCCATCGCCTTGACGGGCCCATCCGGCAGGTCCGCCGCGACGGTTGCGATCGGGGCCGCCACAATGATCCCGTCGGCGCGCGGGCCGACCGCGTTCACGAAAGCCGGGCCGGCGACGCCGTGGGGCATCAACAGCGGAAGGCGGCGCGGTGCCTTGGCATAGGCCCGTGCGAAGGCGATCGCCGGCGGACCGGTCAGCCAGCCCATGACCGCTTGCGGGCGGGCGGCGTCGATGCGTGCCATGACCGCCGAAAAATCCGTCGTATCGACATGAACCGACTGCGCCTCGAGCAGTTGGATGCCGTATCGTTCGAGCTTTTCCTTCTGCATCGCCCAGCCGGTCCGGCCGAACAGGCTGTCGGCGTCGTACACGACGGCGATCCGCGTATAGCCCACCGCCTTCATGTAGCGCAGCAGCTGCTCGCCAACGAGCCGGCCGGTCAGCGGCGTGATGAAGACATAGGGGCGAACCGGCCTGATCTGCGCCTCGGCGGCCCCTGTCGATACATAGGGAATCCGTGCTTCCTCCACCCAAGGAATGGTGGCGAGGCTCGCATTGGAAAAGGAGCTGCCGACGACGGCGGCGACATTTTGCGCCTTCAGCCGCGCAAAGGCATCGATCGCACCTTGCGGTTCGGTGCGGTCGTCCTCCAGGCGCAACGCGATCCGCCGCCCACCCAGCACCCCGCCGCGCTCGTTGATCTGCGCAGCGGCAAGAGCGGCACCCTGTTCATTGTCGAGCCCGCCCGGATTGTTGCCCGTGCGCGACACGAGCTGGCCGATGACGACCGGCGATGGCGGCGCCTTTCGGGCCATTGCCGCGCCGGGAAGCAGCAGCGCGCCGGCCATGATCATCAACAATGCCTTCATATGTTTCGACCTTCGCATCGGTGAGTTTGCTTGCTTGCAAGGCGTCAGGGCGGCCTAGTTGACCATTCGGTCCCGCCCCTTCCAATAGCCGGCTCGAATGACCTTCTTGTCCACCTTGCCGACCGATGTGACCGGCAATGTCTCGACGATGTCGACGCTCTTGGGTGTTTGATGCGCGCCCTTGCGCAGCCGCACCATGTCCATGATCGCCCGGCCGTCGATCCGCGCGCCCGGGCGGGCAACCACGACCGCTTTCACGGCCTCGCCCCATTTGTCGTCGGGGACACCGATCACCGCGACCATCGACACCTCCGGTAAGGCCGAGATGACGTCTTCGATTTCCTTTGGATAGACATTGAAACCGCCGGTCACGATCATGTCCTTCTTGCGATCGACGATGTACAGAAATCCCCGTTCGTCCTTCACCGCCAGATCGCCGGTATGCAGCCAGTCCCCGCTAAAGGCCTCCGACGTCTCCTGCGGCATTTTATGATAGCCGCGCATGACGCCGGCTCCGCGGACGCAGATTTCGCCGATCTCGCCGGTCTGAAGCGGTTGATCATGCGCATCGAGGATCTCGACGCGCATGCCGATCACCGCGCGTCCGCATGATCGGAGCAGATCGGGATTGCCGAGCGGATCATGCTCGTCCTTGCGCAGCGTCGTCGCAAAGGACACGCACTCGGTTTGCCCATAGGCCTGCAGGAGCACCGGGCCCAGCATCTCGTGTGCTTCCGCGATGCGGGTCGGCGACATCGGTGAGGATCCGTACATCAGCGTCTCCAGCGCACCCAGGTCGAACCGCTCGGGCTTGCCGCTATCGAGAAGCGCATGGAGCATGGTCGGGACGATGAAGCTCCAGTTCACGCGCTCCGTCTGAACCGCCGACAGCCATTGCTCGGGATCGAAGCCATTTTGCAGGATGACCGTGCCGCCGCGCAGAAGCGTCGGCAATATGGGAAGGATCCCGGCATGCGATATCGGCGCCACCGCAAGGAACCGTGGGTTTTCCGGCAGGCCGAGCGACGTGATGACCGTCTGGACCTGCTGGACCAGGGCGCGGTCCGGAATCTCGACACCCTTCGAACGGCCGGTCGTGCCGCCGGTATAGGCGATCCAATGCACGTCATCGGCGACCAGCTGGCGCCGGCGCAACCGGGGTTCGGCCGCGGCTTCGGACAAGGCGATCAGATCTTCGGCGCCGTCGGACGGCCCCAGCGAGACGATGAGGCGGATCGACGGCACGTGCGCCGCCAGCGCCTGCGCGCGCGCCATATAATCGGGGTGGACGATCAATGTTTCGACGCCCGCATGCCCGCAGATATACGCATAATCGTCGATCGCGCCGAGGGGATGCAGGCCGCTGAAGCGCGCGCCCAACAGATAGATTGCGGCCTGGACCATCCAGACTTCGGGTATGTTGGAACTCAACACCGCGACCGCGCTGCCGGGGACGATGCCCCGTGCCGCCAGTACATGCATGAAGCGGCTGACGCGGCGTGAGGTTTCGCGATAGGTGACTCGCCGGGCACCGAAAACGAAAGCCTCGCGGTCCGGAAAGCGCTCCAGCGCCTCGACGATCAAGTCGGTGTAATTTATGTCACGCGCCAGGCTGGCCAATCTTGCCTCCGTCGGTCAACATGATGAAGATGGTCGGAAAACGGGCGACAGGGGCATTTTCCCGACCTGCCGCCCGCGTCCCGGAATCACCAGCTTTTGGCGAACTGAACCGCAAAGGTGCGCGGCGTACCGGCCAGGCCGGCAGGGACGACACGGTTGCCGGCGATGGTGATCAGATAATTGGTATCGGAAAGATTCTTCCCGATCAGCCTCAGGCTCCAGCCATCCGGGTCGACATAGCCGATCGAGGCATTGATCAGATCATAGGGCTTCTGGCTCATGATCGCCGCGTTCGACGGATCGTAATGGGCCCGACTCTGGCGGTAATATTCCCCACGGATGAAGACCGAGCCATCGCCGACCGGGTGCTCATATTGGGCGCTGCCTGAAATCGACGAATGCGGTGCCGCGGTCAGCCGGTTTCCGGTCGCATCATAGGTCCGCGCGACGGGATCGTAGAGCGGCGACGCGGTGAGATAGGGAATGAGCGCCGAGGGAACCGAGGAGTCGGTAAAGCTCTTGTAGCGGCTGTCGAGCAACGCATAATTCAGCGTGAAACTCAGGCCGGTCACCGGCTTCGCGACCGTTTCGATTTCGATCCCCTTGACCTTGGCGCTGGTGGCATTGCCGATCGCGACGACGCCGGGCGCCAGCAGCGACTGAACCTGCAAATCCTTATAGTCGTAGATGAAGCCAGTGACGTTCAGGCGCAGTCGCCGGTCGAACCAGTCGGTTTTCACGCCGGCCTCATAGCTCCACAGGCTTTCGGGCTCGAAGCTTAGTCCGAGCAGGCCCGTCGCCGCAAAATTGGTGCCGCCGCTCTTGTAGCCGCGCGTGACCGATCCATAGGCAAAGACGTTGGGCAAAGCCTGCCAGTCGAGACCGAATTTCGGCGTCCATGCGTTGAATTTGCGGGTTATGCTCGCAATGAACGGAAATCCCGGCGTCGGCGCCCCCGGCGTGGCCGGGTTCAGCGACACGCGGTCGAGATTCTGGTCGAGATGTTTGCGATCGTCGGTGTAGCGGATGCCCGCCGTCGCGCTCAACGTATCGGTGATATCGAAACTGCCCTGGACGAACAGCGCCTGCGACCGGGCCCGGGCATCGGGAAAGGTGGTCGTGCGATTGGCCCGGTTCGCGGCGGTTCCGACGCTTGGCGGCGTGTTGTTGATCAGCGTGCTCAGCTGATGTTCGCGGAAATAATAGGCACCCATGACCGCCTTGAACCTGTCGGTCGAGATATTGACGTTGAATTCCTGGGTGAACTGCTTGGACAGGTCCGACTGAAAGGCGAAATTGATCGGCTGCTCCGTCCCGTCGGAATCGCCGTCGGCGACATAGAAACTGCGGCGATAGGCCGTGATCGATTTCAGGCTCACGACATCGCTGAGCGCATAGTTGATCTCCGACGAAACGCCCCAGATCCTGGTTGTCATCGTCAGGGGATCGTCGACCGCCATCTTGCGATAATTGCCGACCAGCGACGAGGCCAAAGGCGCAAGCGGCGTCGCGGCGAGAAGCTGGGTATAGGCGCCGCCACGCTCGGTGCCGCGATTCCAGTCGCCGCGCACGATGACCTCCAGCCGATCCGACGGCGTGAAGCGCAACTGGCCGCGCAGGCCGCCGCGATTGGCGTTGCCGAGGCCCTTAACGCCCGGCACGATATTCTTCACATAATCGTCATGGGTGACGTAATTGCCCGAGATGCTCGCCTGGATCCTGCCCGGGACGAGCGGGCCGCTGAAATAGGCCTTGGCCTGCAACAGGCCGTAATTTCCGGCACTCGCCTGGACTTCGCCGCGAAACGCGTCACCGGGTTTGCGCGAGATGATGTTGATGGTGCCGCCGACCGCGTTGCGGCCATAGAGCGTGCCTTGCGGACCGCGGAGCACTTCGATGCGGTCGATATCGACGAAGTCGGCGAACTGGCCAAAGGCGCGCGCGATATAGACGCCGTCGGACTGCACCGTGACGTCGGGGTCGGACCCGTTGAAGACATTGTTGCTGCCGATGCCGCGAATGTAGATCTGCGCACTGGCAGAGGCCTGACCGACATTCAGATTGGGCGTGAAGGCGACCAGATCCTTGACGTTGTCGATCCGCGAGGCCGTCAGCTGATCGGCGGAAAAGACCGAGATGGCAATCGGCGTCTTTTGCGCCTGCGATGCGCCCGTGCGCGTCGCCGTCACCACGATGTCGGCAATCGAATCCGCGGCTTCGCCCGTGTCCGACTGAGCCCATGCGCCACCGCCGGCGAACAGCGCTGGAAGCACGATGGCCGCCGCGCCGAGCTTCGATAATCTACCCAAAATCCCCTCCACATCATTATGCGGATCTTTGTTGGATCAAGATCCTTGAATGCGACATGCAGTCACGGCGGCACCGGATCCGGCGCCTTTGCGAGCGATCGAAATGCCGCCGCTGCATTGGGGGAATGATAGACTTATCGACTTCGCAATCTGTAGCCGGATGACCGTGTTTCTTGACTAAACATCCAGCACCTCGCCTTTTTCGGCGGCCGCGGTCATGCGTCGAAGTGCCCCCGGCGGTGTGCCGCTCCATTTGCGGAATGCGCGGCTGAAGGCCGCTTCGGAGCTGTAGCCCGTCCGATAGGCGATGCTGGCGATCGTGGCGGTGCCATATTGCAGAAGCTCGGTCGCGCGGGCCATGCGCACCGCGGTGACGAACTGGGCCGGCGCCATCCCCATCACCGACTTGAAGCGCTCCGCCAGGGCCGATCGGGACAGGCCCGCCGAACTCGACATCCTTGCCAGCGTCCAGTCACCGCGGGGATCGTTCTGGACCGCGCCGACGATCTTCGAAAGATAGGGATCCTTGAGCCCCCGGTAGAAACCCGGGCGTTCATCGCCCGTTGCGCTCAGCGCTTCCGAAAGCACCTTGACGAGAAGGGCCTCGGCAAGGCGCGTGGCGGTCATCTGACCCGACAGCCCTTCGCCGCCATGCGCGGCGATATGAGTCAGCATCGCGTCGACAAAGGCTTCGTTGCGTTGCGCGAAGCGGGGAAGGTGGATGACCGCCGGCAATCCGTCGAGCAGCGTCGAAGGGGAATCGTGATCGAAAAACATGCGCAGCGCGGTGAAGGCAACCGAGATATTCCGGGAGCTGGCCCGTGGATGGCGGAAAGGCGATACGAACAGAGATTTCCATTTCGCCTCGACCCCGTCGAGACCGCCCAGTTCCTCCCGGAGCAATTCCTCCAGCGGAACCGGCGGGATGCTCGCATCCTTCGCCATCAGGCATCGTCCGGCGGCAGGCAGCAGCAACGCATCGCCCTCACTCAATTCGACGAGCCGGCGGGGTTGAAGCGTACCCCCGACGCAATGGCCTTGCGTCACGACGTAAAGGATGATGCAATCGCTCGGATGGGGAATCGATGCGGCCCAGTTTCCCGAACCGATCGCGATGTTGCTGGCCAGGACGCCGGTCACCCGAATTGTCCGCAAGGTCTGCGCCAGGGGCTCGCCCCGCTGCAGCAGGACGGGGTTGGTTATGACCGGATCGGGTTCTTCATCGGTTTTCATAAACGGCCATTTCGGCCGACCGCGGGGTGCGATCAGCCTTTTGCTCCACGTTCCATTGCCTTTCCCGGAGGGGCAATCAACAGATTGTGCAATTGATCGATTGAAAGGCACGGCTGGAGCATTTTCGAGTTGACCGTTTACAGTCAACGGCTCGGAAAATGCGGCCGCGAAAGACCAGAGCGTTTCCGCTCATCGTGGAAACGCTCTGGTCGTTTGCATTGGACTGGCGGCTGTGACGAAGATGCCCGCCAAAGCGGCCGACGAGATCGGCCGGATCTTCGCGATCGCGCAGCGTCTGCGTCACGATCGCATGAGCCCGGCCATTATATCCGCCGGTTATATCCAACCATGATATCCGCACCTTGCCCGGCCCCGCCCCTTCATGAGACATGTCCGCCACCTCGGAGGGGGAATCTTCATGTTCAAGCGTCTTTTGTCCGCGTCCATCGTCTGTGTCGCCGTGCCCTCGATCGCTGTCGCTGCCGCCACGCCCGATGCGGCGAAACAGGCAAAGGTGGATGCGGTGTTCGCCGAATATGGCGCGGCCTCTCCGGGCTGCACCGTCGGGGTGGAGCAGAATGGCCGCACCTTGCTGACGCGCGGCTATGGCGTTGCCGATCTGGAGGCGAAACGCGCGCTAACACCCACCTCCAGCGTCTATATGGCCTCGGTGTCCAAGCAGGTGACGGCGATGGCCGTGCTGCTGCTGGTGGAGGACGGCAAGCTCGGCCTCGACGATCGGGTGCGTTCGATCCTGCCTGAGTTGCCCGCCTATGCGGACGCGGTAACCGTCCGCCAGCTCCTCACCCACAATAGCGGGCTGCGCGATTTCTTCACGCTGGGCGCGCTCAGCGGCATCCCGGACGACCATGTCTATACCGAAAAGGATCTGATCGACCTGCTCGGCCGGCAGCAGGGGCTGGATTTCGCGCCCGATACCGATCATCTCTACAGCAATAGCGGCTATGTCGCGCTGTCGATGATCGTCCAGCGCGTATCCGGGCAAAGGCTCGACGATTTCGCGCGGGCGCGGATCTTCAAGCCGCTCGGCATGACGCAGACGCGCTTCCAGCATGATCACAACCAGCCTGTGCCCGAAAAGGCCAATGGCTATGTGAAAAGCGCCACCGGCTGGGCGCTTTCCAATTCCAATCTCGACGTGGTCGGCGATGGCGGGCTCTATTCCACCGCCGGCGACATGCTGCGCTGGATCGCGAATATGGACAGCGGCAAGGTCGGCGCGAAATCGGTGGCGCTGATGCGCGTCTCCGCGCGGCTGAAGGACGGCAAGGCGACCGGCTATGGCATGGGGCTTTCGCCCGGCAAATATCGCGGCCTGCCGATCGTCCACCATGGCGGCGCGCTGGGCGGCTATCGCACCATGACCTGGTGGATCCCGAGCGAGAGGCTGGGCATCGTCATTTCGTGCAACAACGGCACGGCCCGGTCCGACGAGCTGGCGGGCAAGGTGGCGAACGTCTTCCTGGAGGGCAAGCTGAAGCCCGCAACCATACTCAATGCCACTGCCCCCGGAGAGGCGGCGCGGCCCTTCGCCGGCACCTATCGCGACGCGACGGGCTCCTATCTCGAACTCGCGCTGAAGGACGGCAAGTTCGTCACGCTCCGCCCCGAACGGCCGCTCGCCCAGCTTTCCCCGGGCACCTTCGCCTTCCCGGCCAATCCCGACGGTGCGCGTCTCGCCTTCGATGCCGATGGCAAGGCGTTCCGGCTGGTTTCCGAGGACGGCCCCGAACGCCGGTTCGAACGGGTGGAGAAGACCGACCTCACCGCCGCCCAGGCCGCCGCCTATGCCGGCGAATATAGCAGCACCGAAGTGCCCATGCCTTTCACGATCCGCCAGGCCGACGGGCTGATGCTGAAGGCCGGCCCCTTGCCCGAATTGAAGCTGGTCCAGACCGCACCGGACCGGTTCTGGGCGCCGGACATGGGGCTGGAACTGGTCTTCACTCGCGATGCGGCGGGGCGGCCCGGCAAATTGCTGCTCAACGCCGGTCGCGCGCGCGACCTCAAATATGCGCGGGTGGGCTCGTAACGCGTAGTTCTGGAGCGATTGGACATTCGATGGAATTATCGAACGTCCAATCGTCGTAAAACAAATGCCTCGGGCAGGCGGGCTGCTTCCATCGGATCACAGCCTGCCCTGGCCATTCTGCCCGACGCATGCACATCAGCCCACTGGGCTCGATCAACTCATAACACTGCCCGTTATGCCGCGCTCGGCTTCAGAGGATTGCCTCGTCTCCTGCGCAGGACCTTTGAAAGCCCTCTGGAAACAGTCTGATCTTGGCCATGACCTTGTTGATGATCGGTGCATCGGCAAGGATGGTCGTACCGTTTTCGAACGCAATTTGCACGCGTTTCGGGAATAACATCATGTTCTGACTGCGAAAATCGCAGCATTTCCGGGGGGAGGGTAATGTCGGCCATCGGCCGGCGCGACATCGATCCCGACCGACGGTCACAAGGAGGGATTATGAATCGTCGCGTTCGATTGATCATGCTGATGAACACCGCCACTGCCATTCTTTGCGCCGGGCCGGCTTTCGCCCAGGCTGAATCCGCCGAAAGCGCCACCCCGATCAACGATGAAATCGTCGTCACCGCCCAGCGCCGCGAGGAAAGGCTGGTCGACGTCCCGATCTCGGTTTCGGCGATCGGCGAGCAGCGGCTCGAAAATGCGGGCGCGTCGACCGTCACCGCCATCGGCACCGTCATTCCCAATATCCAGATCAACGAGACCGTCGGCAATTCGTGGAGCCCGCTGATCTCGATCCGCGGCCTCGCGCCGGCGGGCGATACCAGCCTGGGCCGCGACCAGCCCGTCGGCATCTATATCGACGGCGTTCCCGTCTCGAAATCGACGGGCGCCGCGTTCGACACCGTCGATCTCCAGCGCGTCGAGGTGCTGCGCGGGCCGCAGGGCACGCTGTACGGCAAGAACACGATCGGCGGCGCGATCAATCTCGTCACGCGCAAACCCAGCGGCGAATTCGGCGGCCAGCTCGTGCTCGGGATGGGCGAGGACGGGCTCTACACGCAGAAACTGACGGTGAACGTGCCCACCATCGAAAGCGGGCTCGGCGCGATCAAGATGAAGTTCGGCGTCTCGGGCCGGCAGTTCGGCGGCTTCTTTAAGAATACCGGGCCCGCGCATGGCGATTTCGGCGAACAGGAACAGGTCGCCGCGCGCGCTGACATTTTGTGGGAACCGACGAGCAACCTGTCGATCGGCTATGCCTATGACATCACCGACAGCAAGGGCACCGGCGTCATGCTGGCGATCAGCGCACCGGGCCTGATCTCGCCCACCGGATCGCTGAAGGCGCTCTATCCGCTGATCGCCAATTCGATCCACACCGATCGGCCCGACAGCATCGCGACCGACGCCACCGGGCGCAGCAATTTCAACGTCCGTGGCCACGCCGTGACCGTGGAATATGATGCCGGCGCGACGCCGCTCGGCGAAGTGACGCTGAAATCGATCACCGCCTGGCGCAATCTCAAGACGCGCAGCAACAGCGATTTCGACGGCACCGCATCCGATCTACTGCGCTTCACGCTCGACAATGACTATCGCCAGTTCACCCAGGAATTGCAGGTGATCGGGACGAGCGACGATTTCCGCTACACGCTCGGCGCCTTCTTCATGCGTGACAGCTATGGCGTGTACAATCCGCGCTGGTCGGTGCAACTCGGCGTCAAGAACCGCTACGATCTCAGCGACCGCGGCGCGCACAACAAGTCGATCGCGGGCTATGGCCAGTTCACCTGGAGCCCGTCGGCGCTCGACAATCGGCTGGACGTCACCGCCGGGTTGCGCTGGACCAAGGAGACCAAGCGCGTCCGCAATCTCTTCTTCGCCTACAACACCTACGCCGCCAATCCGGCCAACCCGCTATCGGGGGTGTTCCAGCGCGACGCGAACGGCAATCCGGTCACGCGCAGCGGCGGTCCCGCATCGGGCGTGCTGCCCAGCGGCAACGGACCGGGGCCCTACGACCTGATCCCGCTCGAGAACGAGAAATCCTGGTCGCGGCTGACGCCCGAAGCGAGCATCTCCTTTGCGATCCAGCAGGATTTCAACGTCTATGCGCGCTTCGCGACCGGCTTCAAGAGCGGCGGGTTCAACGATACCGCCGCGAACAATTCGGCATTCAACACGCCCTTCGATCCCGAAAAGCTGACCTCGTTCGAACTCGGCGCCAAGGGCATCTTCGCGGGCGGCAGGCTGAGCCTGAATGCGGCGGTCTATCACAGCATCTACAAGGATTTTCAGGCCGGCGTGTTCGTGCCTGCGCTCATCACCACCAACATCATCAATGCCGGCAAGGCGAGCTATACCGGCTTCGAACTCGAAGGGCAGGTGCGCCCGATCGACAATGTCACGATCAATTTCGGCTATGGCTATGTCCGCGCCAAATACGACGAATTCATCCTGCCCAACGGACAGGACGTGACCGACACCTATGTCGTCCCGCTCGTGCCCAAGCATAATTTCCAGATCGGCGGGCAATGGCGGATTCCGATGGGCGATGTCGACCTGACCCCCAGCCTCAACTATTCGTGGCGCGGCGCGCAGCACAGCAACATCGCACCCGATCCGTTGACCAGGCGCATCGCCTATGGCCTGCTCGACGGACGCGTGACGCTGGGCGGCATCGATCTCGGCCGCGGCACCGAGTTCGAATTCTCGGTCTGGGGTCGCAACCTGACCGACAAGAAATACTGGACCGCCGCGATCAATCTCGGCCTGTTCACCGTCCGCCAATGGGGCGATCCGCGCAGCTTCGGCGCGGAGGCCAGGCTGAGATTCTGATCCGCGCGAAACGCAGGTTCGAACCATGGATCCTATGGCAAAGGACGGGGCGCCGCCCCGCCTGTCGCGCCTTGCCTTCGCCGCGCTGTTCGCGACGACGCTGGCGACCGCGATCGGCAATACCGGGCTGATCTCGGTGATGCCGACGGTCGGCCGCGAGATCGGGATTTCCGATTTCCTGATCGCCGGCATCTTTTCGCTGTCGGCGCTGATGTGGGCGATCTCGTCATCCCATTGGGCGAGCGTATCGGACCGGCGCGGCCGCAAGCCGCTCATTCTGGTCGGCCTGTGCGGTTTCGTCTTCTCGATGATGGGCTGCGGCCTGGTCGTGCTCGCCGGGATCGACCGGATGGCGGCGCCTTTCGCGATCTTCCTCGGCTTTCTCGTGATCCGCGCGAGCTATGGCCTGTTCGGATCGGCGGCGGCGGCGGCATCGCAGGCCTATGTCGCCGACCATAGCGCCGGCGAAGCGCGGGTGCGCGCCATAGCCGCACTGGGCGGTGCGCTCAGCCTCGGCACGATCCTGGGGCCGGCGCTCGCGCCCTTTCTCATCATGCCGCCCGCTGGGCTGGCGGGGCCGATGTTCCTGTTCGGCCTTGGCGGCGTCGCGATCCTGGCGCTGGTTGCGGCCGCGCTGCCGCGCGACGCCGCGCCGCATGCGTCGGACGGGTCCGGCCGCGTCGGTATGACGGGGCGCGAGATCTGGCGCGACGCCAGGGTCCGGCCCTTCCTCATCTATGGTTTCGTGATGAGCTCGGCGCAGGCCGCCAATACCTATACGCTCGGTTTCCTCGTCATCGACCGGCTGGCGCTGCCGCCGATCGCCGCGCAGGGTGCGATCGGCATGGCGATGGTCGCGGGGGCGGTTGCGGGCCTGGTCGCGCAATGGGGCCTGATCGGCGTCGGCGGCATGATGCCGCGCGCATTGCTGCGCTGGGGCGCGGCGCTGGCCCTGGCCGGAAACCTGCTGATCGTCCTGCTGCCGGGCTATCCGGCGCTCGTCGCCGCCTTCGCGCTCGTCAATCTCGGCTATGGCCTGGCGCGGCCGGGATTCACCGCCGGCGCGTCGCTGGTCGCGCCCGATGCGGGGCAAGGCGCGGTGGCGGGGGCGATCTCGTCGATCGCAGGGGCTGCGATCGTCGTCCCGCCGATCGTCGCGGTCGCGCTCTACCAATTGTTTCCCGCCGCGCCCTTCATCGTCCTTGCCGGGCTGATGGCGGCCTTGCTCGTTTATGCCCTGATCACGCCCGCTCTGGCGGAAACCGGTGCCCGGGCACCGTCGATCGTTTCCTGTGAGCGATAGTTTGTGCGCGCTGGTTGCCTTGTGAGGGCGGGGAACGGCGCGGATAATGGCGGCAAGACAATGGATTGAGCGGGCGGGTCGGCCGATGGGGCCGACGCCCGCCGGAATCAGCAGGAGAGTGAGTTCATGGATCGCTATCTCGTCATTTCGTCCGATGGCCATGCCGGGCTGCCGCCGGAGCGCTATCGCGACTATCTGGAGAGCAGATACCATGCCCAGTTCGACGAACGCGTCGCGCGCGAGATCAAGATGCGCGAGGAGCATGAGAAGCTGTTCCTGCTCGACGATTTCAACACCAAATGGCGCGCGCGCGTCGGCGACGGGCTGGAGGGCGCCTGGGATCCGGTGATCCGCAACCGCGTGCTCGATCATGACGGCGTTGCCGCCGAAGTGCTGTTCCCCGACGGCATCACCGAGCGCAACGCGCCGCCCTTCGGCGCGGATGTCGGCCTGCGCCCCTTCGGCGTCGATCCCGAACTGCAATGGGCGGGCGCGCGCGCGCATAATCGCTGGCTCGCCGAATTCTGCCGCGAGGATCCGGTGCGGCGCATCGGCCTGGCGGTCATTCCGGCGCTCTACGATGTCGATGCAAATCTGAAGGAGATACGCTGGGCGCGCGAGGCCGGGCTGAAGGGCGTGTTCCTGCCAGCGATCATGGACGGCTATGCCATGTACAACCACCGGAAATATTATCCGATGTGGGATCTGCTGCAGGAACTGAACATGCCCGTTCATTTCCATTCGGGCGGCGCCCCCGCCTATGACACCAGCCAGCCCGGCTGGATCGGCACCTATCTGTCCGAATATGCCTTCTGGCTGACGCGGCCGATGTGGACGATGATCTTCGGCGGCGTGTTCGAACTCTATCCCAGGCTCAACGTCGCCTTCACCGAGGCCGGGGGCGAATTCTGGTTCCCATGGATGATCGAGCTGATGGATGTGCGTGCGTCGGTGAAGCATACCAGCGGCAAGCTGGGCGACTATAATTCCAACCTGACGATGAAGCCGAGCGAGTATTTCGCGCGCAACATCCATGTCGGCTGCTCGGCCTTGCCGGACGAGGAGACCACCGAATCCTATTACAAGATCGGCATCGACCGGATCATGTGGGGCACCGATTATCCGCACCCCGAAGGCACCTGGCCCGCGACCCTCGACAAGATGATCCTGAGCCTCGGCGGCCTGCCCGAAGCCGATATCCAGAAGATGCTCGCGGGCAATGCGCTCGATGTCTACGACGTCGACAAGGACGGGCTCTGGGCGCTCGCCGCGAAGATCGGCCCGGAAAAGGCGCAGTTCGAAAAGCGTGCCGCCTGAACGCGAACGCCTTCCCGATTTGTCGCGTATCGTGAACAATCGGGGCGGTGCGGGATTTCCATCGTCGACGGACCCGGTTAGCCTCGCCCGCAAGGTCGCGCTCGACGCGGCATATTGGGGGATGCGGCCGGTGACGTGGCGGGGAATCGAGGAGTTTCTGGCGGTCGTCGACAGCGGCAGCTTCACCGCGGGCGCGGAGGCGCTGGGCGTTTCCAAATCCTATGTCAGCAAGATGGTGAGCGAACTTGAGGCACGCGTGAATGCGCAGCTTCTGCTCCGCACGACGCGGCGGTTGTCGCTCACCGCCGCCGGCGACCTGTTCCACCAGCGCTGCCTGGAGATGCGCAGCTCGCTGGTCGATGTCGAACGCCAGATGGCGCAATTCCAGGACCGCCCCGTCGGCCGGCTGCGCGTGGGATTGAGCGATGTCTTCGGCGTCAGCTTCATGTCCTCGATCGTTGCCGATTTCAGCGCCCGGCATCCCGACATTTCGGTCGAGGTCGTCGCCTATCTGCGCGAGAGCGAGCTGGTGCAGGAACAGTTCGACGTCGTCATCCGCTATGGCCGGCTCAACGATTCGAGCCTGAAGGCGCGGCTGTTCGGCTATCTCTCCTATTGCCTGTGCGCCTCGCCCAATTACGTCGCGCGCCATGGCTGGCCCGCCTCGCCGGCGGAGCTGGCCGGCCATGCCTGCCTGGCCGATCTGGGCGGGCATTTCCATTTCTACGACGACGATGCGGCGAACGGCCGGGTCAAGGTTTCGGGGAACTGGAAAAGCAATAGCGGGCTCGCGCTCGCATCCGCCGCACGGCACGGCATCGGCATCGCGCAGATCCCGATCAGCGTGATCCGCGACGACCTCCACGAAGGGCGGCTGGTCGCGCTCGACCAGGAATGGGCCTTTTACGACAAGGAAGTCTGGGCGGTGTTCTCGCCCGGCATGATGCCCGCCGCGACGCGCGCCTTTATCGATCATCTGGCGGTCAGTTTCGAGCATCGCAAGCTGCGCCCCTGGATGCAGCCGGCGATGACTGCGCTCGACACCCATCTGCATCGCAGCCGGTAGGATTGTGCACCACCACGCACAGTGCGTCCGTGCCAGTGCGCTTCCGCAGGAGGCCCAAGCGGCTATGCTGCGATCAGCGCTTCCCGGTAAAGCGGGGACCGGTCTTCCGGGCGGGAAGCGCGCAGGATGAAGAACATACTGGACCGGCGCAAAGCCGGCTGATGGGAGAATAGGATAGTGCTTCAGCGTTTCCCGATGGGCATTCCGTTCGGCTGGTTCTTCGTCAGCTATAGCGACGAGCTTGCTGTGGGCGAGGTGAAGCCGCTCCATTATTTCGGCCGCGACCTCGTCATCTTTCGCGGCGAATCCGGCACGGTCGGCCTGCTCGACGCCTATTGCCCGCATCTGGGTGCGCATATGGGGCATGGCGGCACGGTCGACGGCGACCGGCTGCGCTGCCCGTTCCACAGCTGGGCCTATCGCCCCGACGGCTTCTGCGTCGACATTCCCTATGCAAGGGCGATCCCGCCGATCACCAAGCGCGAGCCGATCGCGCGGCCCTATCCCGTGGTCGAGAAGAATGGCGTCGTCTGGGCCTGGTATCATCCCGACCGGATCGCACCGACTTTCGACGTGATCGAACATGCGCCCTTTTCCGAAAGCGGCTGGAGCACGCCCGTCCGCCGTTTCTGGGCCTTCGCCAGCAATCCGCAGGAGATTGCGGAGAACGGCGTCGACCTCGCCCATTTCGAATATGTCCACAAGATGGAGGCGGTGCCCGAGGGCAAGACCGCCTATGACGGCCATATCCGCCGCAGCGATGCCCAGGGCGAACGCACCGTGTCGCTCCCCGACGGCACGACGAAGATCATCCCGTCGAGCGTCAACACGATCCAGAATGGCGCGGGACAGAAATTCACCCAGCTCAAGGGCGTGGTCACCTTGTCGCTGATGGTGCTGGCGACGCCGGTCGAGGCCGACCAGGTCGAGCTGCGCTTCTGCTTCACTTTCCCCGAGACGCCCGAGGGATCGCCCGAGCACAAGGCGGCGCTCACCGCGATCGCCTATACCTGCGGGCAAAGCGGCGTCGAAGGCGACATTCCGATCTGGCACAACAAGATCCACCGCGCGCATCCGCTGCTGTGCGACGGCGACGGACCGATCCTGCGCTTCCGGCGCTATTTCGAACAATTCTATACCGAGGGTGACACGCCGCGGCAGATGGCCGCGGTCTAGCCGCACTCAAATTGAAACCAGGGTGATCGGCGCGCGGACGGTGGGTTCGCGCGGTCGGAGAGTCATTGCCCGCAAAGGAGAGGTGATATGGTCAAGCTTCGTTACGTTCAGGGGCCGGTCGCGGCGCCGCAATCCGGAGGCCTCAACAACACCGTCCGCACGGTGCGCGCGCTTTACGAGACCGATCCGGAGATCGCCCATGCGCTGTTGCCCCGGCCGCTCGTGCCCGCCGCGCGGCCCGAGATCTTCCTTCAGTTCGCGCATGTCGCGATGCATGTGACGCCGGAGACGACGGTGGAGATCGGCGCGCTGACCCTGGGCGTGATGTGCGATTATGAAGGGACGCGCGGCGGCTATGTCTTCCACATGGCGATGGAGGGCGAAACCGTCGTCACCAGCGGCCGCGAGCGTTTCGGCGAGCCCAAGAAGATCGCCGAAACGACATTCGAAAAGAATGGCGACCATGTCCGCGCCACCTGTTCGCGCCATGGCATCACCTATTTCGAAGTCGACGGCACGATCGGCGCCGATCAGGGCACGCCCGAACCGTTCGAGGAATATTTCTACTGCTATAAGGGGCTGCCCTCGATCGACACGCCCGGCGAATTCGACGGCGACGTCTATCTGACCCGGCTCAACTGGAAGCGGAACTATAGCCGGCGCAACGCCTTTGACGGCGCGATCCGGTTCCATGAATCGGCCTATGATCCGATCGTCGACGTGCCGATCCGGCGGATGCTGAGCCTCGATTATGTCGAGGGGGCGACCAACACCAGCGGGCAGCTGCTGCGCACCGTGCCTGGCGAATGGATCGCGCCCTTCTGGGTGCAGCGCAACGACGTGCTCGCCAATCCCGGCATCGAGATCGTGCTCGCCGACGCGAAGGCCGCCTGATGCGTGATTTTACGGATCGCGTCGCGGTGATCACGGGCGGCGCGAGCGGTGTCGGTCGCGCGCTCGGCGAACAATTGGCACGGGCGGGCGCGAAGGTGGTGCTCGCCGATATCGACCAGGCCCGGCTCGATTCGGTCTCGACCGAAATCGCGGCGGACACCGGCGCCGATGTGACGGGCGTGCGCGTCGACGTGACCAAGGTGGACTCGGTCGACGCGCTTGCGGATGCGGTCTGGACGCGGCACGGTGCGGTCCATCTGCTGTTCAACAATGCGGGGGTCGGGCTGGGTGAGGCGCAGCGCGCAATCTGGTCGCTGCCCGCCAATGACTGGCATTGGGGCTTCGACGTCAATCTGTTCGGCGTCGTCCACGGCATCCGGTCCTTCGTGCCGCGCATGCTGGCGTCGGGCGAGGAAGGCGTGGTGATCAACACGTCCTCGTCGAACGGCGGGCTGCGCTCGCTGCCCAACACGCCGATCTATGCGGCGTCCAAGGCGGCGGTGACCAGCGTCAGCGAAGTGCTCTACCAGCAATTGCTGCGCGAGGGCGATCGCGTGCGCGCGGCGGTGCTCTTTCCCGGGCCGCACGTCGTCAACACCTCGATCCTCGCCTCCAACCGCAATCGTCCCGCCGATTATGGCGATGCCGGCGGCAACAAGCCCGCTTATGAGACGATGGAGGATCTGGTCCGCACCACGGGTCTCAAAATGGCGCTGACCGAACCCGAGGAGGTCGCGTCCTTCGCGCTCGACGGCATCCGTCAGGGTCGTTTCTGGCTGCTTCCCGAAAGTCCGGACGGCGACGGCAAGTTGAGCGAGCGGATATCGGAGCTGCTTGCCAGAACCAATCCCGCTTCGGCCTGGTGAGGGAACGTGTGATGGGGGATGTCGCGACACTGGCCGCCAATGGCGTGCAGGATAGCAAGGCGGCGGACGGCGGCGCCTATCGCTGGTATGTCGTCGGCGTCCTCTCGCTCGCTTATTGCTTCAGCGCGATCGACGCACGCGTGCTCACTTTGCTCGTCGTCCCGATCAAGCAGGATCTGGGCCTCAGCGATTTCCAGATCAGCCTGCTCCAGGGTTTTGCCTTCGCGCTGCTCTACAGCGTCGCCGCGATTCCGATCGGCCGGATGGTCGATACCAGCCGCGCCCGCACCCGCATCATCGTCTGGGGCGTGATCCTGTGGTCGATCATGACGATGGCCTGCGGGCTGGCGCGCAGCTTCGGCCAGCTCTTCGCCGCGCGCATCGGTGTGGGGGTGGGCGAAGCGACGCTCAGCCCCACCGCCTATTCGCTGATCAGCGATTATTTCGATTCGAGGCGGCGCGCGCTCGCGATCAGCTGCTACGCGATCGGCTATCCGATCGGCGGCGGGCTGGCGCTGATCATCGGCGGGGTCCTGCTGCAATATTTCACCGGAACCGGCGGCATCACATTGCCGCTGATCGGCGCGCTGTCGCCGTGGCAGGCGGTGTTCGTCATGGTCGGGCTTCCCGGTGCGATCATCGCGGGCCTGCTGATGACGGTGCGCGAGCCCGAAAGGCGCGAACTGGCAAAGGGTTATGAGGGGCGTACGCTGCCTCTGTCGGGTGTCATCGCCTATCTTCGCCAGCATTGGCAGCTCTACGCCATGCTGATCGGTTCGATCTCGCTGATCGGCATGCTCTCGATCGGCGTGACCCTGTGGTACCCGACCTTCCTGATCCGCACCTACAAGATGTCGGTGACCGATGTCGGCCTGTATTACGGCACGGTGATGCTGATCTGCGGAACGATCGGTACGCTCGGCGGCGGCTGGCTGTCGGGCCGGTTGATGCGCGCGGGGCGGCGCGACGCCAATATGCGGATCGTGCTGATGACCACGATCCTCAAGGCATTGCCGCTGATCCTCGGGCCGCTCATGCCCACCCCGGAGCTCGCACTCGCGCTGATGGCGGTGGGAACGCTGATCGGGCAGGGCGCGCAGGGCGTGATCATCGCGGCGATCCAGGATGTGACGCCCAATCAGCTTCGCGGCCAGGTGATGGCGCTGACCCTGCTCTGCGTGAACATGATCGGCCTGGGCCTGGGCGCGAGCTTCATCGCGGCGATCACCGATTTCGGCTTCGGCGACGAAGCCGCGCTGCGCTACTCGATCTCGCTCGCCGGCGCCGTGCTGCTGCCCTGCATCATCCTGCTCATCGCCATCGGCATGCCCGTCTATCGCCGCGCGCTGGCGCGCATGGCGGCCGAGGACGAGGCTGCGTCCGGCGCCTAGGATATCCCTATCCTGTCATTCCCGCGTGCGCGGGAATCCAGCTTTTCCGTGAAGCGTCAGAAAAGGAAGAAGCTGGATCCCCGCTTTTGCGCATTGCTGTCCGGGATTTGTTTGCCGGAGTTCCACGAGCGCCTCGTAATCTGGAGGAACGTGCCTAAGATGCTG